>NZ_DATIGT010000166.1:0-13352 GCF_035481375.1 Tahibacter sp. | reverse complement strand
AAGCCGCTGCACCAGCGGTGCGTAGCGCGTCGCGACATCGACGCGCGCGGTCAGCAGGCCGGCGGATGCCGTCTCGATGCGAATCGGATCGGTATTCGCGACCGCCGGCGCGGGCGCGGTCCAGCTGCCGATGGCCGCGGCCAGGACCACGCTGGCCGTCGCGTAAAGCAAAGAGAAGTTCATGGCGGAATCCGCAGCAGCCGGGGTTGCTCTGATGTACGCGATGCCGCCGGCGTGGGGATCATGGGGGGCGGGGAATCAGGATCGCCAGAGCGCGATATGGCAAGAGCGCCGCTCCTCGCTTCTTCGATCCCTCGTTCCCGATCCCCGCTACGCGGAAAGGGCGGCCCAAGGCCGCCCTTTCCGCGTGGCCACTACGGCGTTACGGGGCTGCCATCCGGCCAGCTCAGCGTCGGCAGGATCGTCACCGCGGTCGCGATGTCGCCGCGGTCCAGCGCCGCGACCAGGCTGCGGCCGTTGCCGAGCGTGAGCAGCTCGCTGCGCGCCGCGGCCCAGGCGCGTTCCGGCGTCTCGCTGCCGTCGAGATAGCTGCCGGCCATGCGCCGCACGAGCGTTTCGTAGCGCTTGGCGATGTCGAGCCACGGCGGCGTCTCGTCGTTGACGAGCGGGCCGCCCGTGCCCGGGCTGATGCCGCCGCCGGCGATCGGCGGTGTCGTCGAGGTCAGCAGTGCGTGGATGTCGTTGGTCAGGCCCTTGCGCGTGCCGCTCTGGTTGCAGAGGAATGCCACGCCCCAGCTGCCACCGACGTCGTTCGGCCAGATCTTCATGTCCGAGGTGTAGCCCGCGATGTTGCCGCCCTTGCCGAACCAGCTGCCCTGCGCGGCGGAGCCGAGTTCGAGGCCCATGCCGATGCGCAAGCCGCCGGAGTTCGCGTAGTAGGTGCGCATCGTCGAGTCGATCGTCGCCTTCGGAATCACTGCGCTGCTCTGCAGGATCAGCATGAGCCGCGCGACGTCGCCGATCGTCATCGACCAGCCGCCGGCCGGACCTTCCCAGCCCCAGCCGTTGCCGCTGTGGTAGTTCGCCACGACGCCGGCGCCGTCATAGCCTGTCGCGTGATTCTTGATGTCGCCGGCGCGAAAGCCCGTGTTGAGGCAGGCGCTGATCATCGTCGGCTCGGTCGCCGAGGTGCCGCGTGCGACCTTGTTCCAGATGTAATTCTCGTAGCCGCGCGCCTTCAGCGGAATGTCGGCCTCGCGGCTGCGCTGGTCGATCAGCGCGCCGGCGATGCTGTAGCCGGTGTTTGAATACAGCGCGGTCGTGTTCGGCAGGGTCGGCTGGTTCGCGTCGTTGTTGCCGTAGCCCGGGAACACGAGGCGCGGACGCAGCGACGGCCATTCGATGCCGCTGCCGGCATAGAAATCGTTGATTTCATCGAGCGTATTGAACGGACCGTTGAAGCTCGGATCGCCGGAAAGGCCGGCCTTGTGGATCAGCACCTGCTTCAGCGTGAAGTCGCCGTTGGCGAGCGGCATCTCGCCGAGTTCGGCGTAGACGGCACTGTCAAGCGTGAGCTCCGTGTCCATTTCCAGGCGCAGCGCGGCGAGCGCGGTCAGCGTCTTGGAGATCGAACCGATGGCGGCCGGCGTCGCGACCGTGAACGGACGGTTGTCGTCGACGTCAGCGAGCCCGTAGCCGCGCAGCAGTGCGATCTTGTCGTTGCGCGTGATGCCGATCGCGCAGCCGGCGATGTCGACCGGCGTCGCGGTCAGATAATCTTCGACGAGCGCGTCGATCTGCGCGATCTTGGCCGGCGCGAGGCCGCCTTCGTTTTCCGGCAGATTGATGTACTTGGCGTCCTTGACCTCGATCAGGTTGATGTTGACGTCGCTGCACTGATCCGCACCGGTGTCGACCGGCGCACAGGCGGAAAGACCGAGAGCGAGCGCGGCGGCCGTCGCGCTGTACAAAAGGGAAAAGCGCATAAATCACCTCTGCTGTGTCGTTGGGGTCGTCAACTCCCGCTTCCCACATACGCAGCAATCGGTGCGCAGGGATCACTCCCCTGCGTGTTCGCAGCCGTCCCGGTATTTCGTTGGACAGATGTCCTGTGCAGCAGCGCTTTTGCGCTTGCGACGAAAACCGCGGAGTCGCTTCATGAAGCTATGGTTTGCGTTCGGATGGATGTGGCTGGCCGCCGGTGGCGCGCAGGCCGCGGTCTGGCCGTCGGCGAGTGCGCCCTGCAACGGCACGCTGCAGGCCTGCATCAATGCCACGCCCGCAGGCGGCAGCGTGCTCGTGCGCAGCTCGGCTGCGATAGACGAAGAGCTCGTCATCAACAAGAGCTTCTCGCTGTTCGCCGCGCCGGGTTACCGGCCGCGTCTGCCGAACTCGCGCAGCATTGCGTCGTCGGCGCCCGCAGGCGGGAGTTATTTTTTCGAGCTGCGCGGCATCGATCTGACGCGCGGCCGCGTCACGGTGAACGCGAACGCCGCGACCAACGCCACCATCACGCTTGAACGCGTGAATGTGGAAGCCGGCGTCTTCGCCGCCGCCGTCGAGATCGTCGGCGGCAGCGGTGCGCTCACGCTGGACATGCAGGACTGCCGCATCGCAAAACCGTCGAACATCGCAGAACCGGGCCAGAGCGCGGTCCTCATCGCCGCGCTCGGAAGCAGCGCGCGCCTGCGCTTTTTCCACAACCGCATCCGGCTCGACGACAGCGACGCCGGCGCGGCCATCCGGCTGCTCACGCGCGGCGAGACGCGCCTGAGCGCGGTCGGCAACGACATTCGCGGTCGCAATTACATGTCCGGAATCAACGCCGTGCAGACCGTCGCGGGCAGCATCCTGAACGCCGCGCTCGTCAGCAACGTGGTACGCGGCCAGGCCGGCGGGGCTGCATCGCCGGGTGCGCTGAGCCTTCGCATCGACGCCGGGAACGCGCGTGTCGTGCTGCGTCACAACACGCTCGTGCGCAACGACAAGGGAATCGCGCTGTATGGTCCGAGCGGCGGCTTCGTACCGTCGGCGATCGATCGCAACATCATCGCGTGGAACGGCAGCGGCATTTCGATTCCGCCGTCGGAGCAGGCTCAGGTCAGCGTCGACAACAACCTGTTCCATGCCAACCTCGGCAACGCCTATGTCGCCGGCGCCGCCAATCTGTCCGCGGACCCGCGTTTCGTCAGCGGTCACGATCTGCGTCCCGCGTCTGGGTCGCCGGCGCTCGGCGCGGCGACGTTTTCCAGTCCCATCGCTCCGCTCGAACCGCTGCCCGAACTCGACGCTGACGGACTCGCGGCCGGACCGGGCGCCAACGACCTCGGCGCCTATCAGCGCCACGGCGCGCACGTGCTGCATCGCGCCGCCGGCGGCAGCGGCACGCTGTCGGGAGCGGGCATTCCGGCCGGCAGCTTCGTGCCGTTTCATGCGAGCCAGAACTGGAATCCGCCGGGCAGCGCCGGCGTATACAACGACTCGGCGATCGGCATTCGCTACACGACCGGCTGGAGCGTGTTCAACCAGGACGGCACCGCGCTGCCGCCCGACGCGGCGTTCAACGTGTTCGTCCCGTTTCGCCACGGCCTGCCGTTTCGCGATACCGCGACAAGCACGACGACAGCGACGGCGTCGCTGGACAGCCTGCCGTCGAACCTGCACATGAATCCGCGGCTGTTCTGGCTGTTCACGCTGAACCGCTCGGTCACGACCACATTCGGTGCGCTGAATGCGCATCCGGTCGCGCTGCTCTACTTCAACGGCTGGCATCTGTACAACACGGACGCAGCCGATTTCCCCCAGAACGCGAGCTATTCGCTGTACTGGCAGGAGACGAGTCCGAACGCGTACGTGCACTACGTCAGTCCGGCGAACCGGTCAGACCACGTGACGACGCTCGATCATCCGCTGCTCAACGGCAACCGCTGCGCGATGATCCAGTTCTCGGCATCGACCGCCGGCGGCGTGCTCAATCCCCACGAACTCGGCGCGTACTACACGGGGTCGCGCTGGGCGCTGTTCAACCAGGATCTTGCCGCGCTTGCCGACGACGTCGCGGTCACTGTGCTCGTCGATCCGGCGCAGGCCGAATCCTGCGACAGGCTGTTCGCCGACGGTCTGGAATGAGCAGACCGACTACCGGACGCCCGGGAAACTTTCGACATAGCGAATCGTGAAGTCGGGAAAGCTTTCGACGATCTGGATCTTGTAGTCCGGAAAGCTCTCGACCATCTGCCACTCGCCCGCATCGTCGGGAAAACTCTCGACGACCTTCACGTGCAGGTCGGCGAAGCTCTCGACGATCTTGACCTTGTAGTCGGGAAAGCTCGTGACGAACTGGATCTTGCCGCGGATCCGCGCGAGATCGGGTCTGGCGTCGCCGGCGGACGCGGTCGGCGCGGCGAGGGCCATCAGAAGCAGCGCGATCAGACGTGGCACGGACGACTCCGGGTGCGCGCGGGATCGCGCGCCCCGGGGAGATTCGCGCAGCCGGGCGCGCCGGTGCAAGCGCGCCGCTGTCCCATTCGTCACCCTTGCGGCGCCCGTGCGCTCGCCCCATTTCGGCCGCGGGAGGCAAGGCTGCAACGCGACCGGCACGCATTGGTCGCATCGGATCGCCTACACTCCCGCCGTGAATGCGCCAGCAATGGGGAGATTGCGTTGAGCCGATTCATGCGTGCTTTGCAGAAGGCGGGCCTCGTCGAACTCGACGAAAACGCCCAGCCCATAGCGACCGACGCGCCCGCGGAGCCCGAACCCACGCCCCAGGTCGTCATGGACCACGCGCCGGAACCCGTCGCGGCCGAGCCGGCGCCCGTCACGGCCGTGCCGGAAGGACCGATTGCCGAGCAGCGCCCGTTCGAGGCCATCTACGGCGAACAATCGGTGCCGCCGTCGGCATTCACGGCCGAAAAACTGCTCAAGATTCTCGACGGCTTGGCCGCGCTCGATCCGACCGCGCGCATCGCCGCGGTACGCGCGCTCGATGCGGCCGACGATGCCTGGACCGTCGACGACGCGCTGCTCGATGCCGAGCGCAAGACGCGCGCGCTCGGCCAGGCGCGCAGCCAGCTCGAAGCGCAGACGCGCGCAGCGCTCGAAAAAGCGCGCAACGACATTGCTGAACGCGATCAGCGCCAGCAGGACGCGGTCGGCGGCATCCGCAAGCAGATCGCCGACCTCGAAGCCCTGCTCGAGCGCGAAGTCGCGCGCGCAACCGAAGAAAAGTCCGCGTTCGAGAACGCGGCGCGCGCGACCAAGGAAGCCTGTCTGCGCGAAGTCGCGCGGCTCGATGCCGAAGCCGATCGTCTCAAGCGCCTCGCCGCGACGTTCGGCACGGCGCCGTCCGCGCCGACGACCTGATCCACACCCTGTATACGGAGCCGCCATGGCCAGAATGACCCCGCTCGCCAAAGGTCTGGTAACACTCATCATCCTCGGCGGCACCGCCGCCGCCGCCTGGCACCTGGGCCTCAAGGAAATCGTCCAGGGCAAGGCCGGCCAGACCCCTGCGCCCGCCACGCCCGGCGCGTCGACGACGGCCGCGACGAAGACGCCGGACGCGCCGGCCTCGACACCGGCGGCATCGACCAAACCGGCGGCACCGGCCGCGGGCGGCGCGCTCGGCAGCGCCGGCAATCCGCTGAAGGTCAGCATCGTGAGCTTCCATGGCTACGCGCCGGCCCTGCTCGCCAACGGCAAGGCACTCAAGACGCAGGCCGGATCGCTGTTCGCGCAGAACGGCGTCAACGTCGAGTTCGTGATCCAGGACGACATCCCGACGCTGTCGACGATCTTCGAATCCAAGACCGCGCACTGCGCGTGGCGCACGTCGGACTTCTGGGCGCAGGAGCAGCCGAACCTGCGCAATGCCGGCCTCGACGGCCGCGCGATCATGGCCGTCGACAACACCCAGGGCGGCGACGCGATCATCGCGCGCAATCCGCAGATCACGCGCGTCGAAGATCTCGCCGACCACAGCATCGCGCTGCTGCAGTTCACGCCGTCCGACGGCATGACCATCGACGCGATCGAGAACTCGAGCCTGACCGCGCGCAAGAAGCAGTCGGTGCGCTACGTCTACATCAATGCCGAAGAAGGCACGGCCGGCGTACGTGCGGCGCTCGAGAGCGGCAACGTCGACGCGGCCGCGCTCTGGGATCCGGATCTCTCGCTCGCGCTCAAGAACATTCCGGGCGCGCACGTCGTCTATTCGACGAAGACCGCGACGAACCTGATCTACGACGTCATCGTCTGCGACAACCGCGCGCTGTCCGATCCGGCCAACGAGAACGCGTTCCAGGGCTTCGTCGCGGGCTGGATGGCCGGCGTCGACGCCGCGCGCAAGGCGCCCGACGACGCCGTCGACGCGCTCGTGCGCACCGAGGAATTCTTCGCGCTGCTGGCCAAGGACCAGGGCCGCGGCTTCGTGAAAGGCCTGTTCGACAATCTCGTCTGGACCGGTCTCGAAGACAACGCGCGCATCTTCGGCCTCGTCGGCGGCACGAACCACTACGACCGCGTGTACCGCCGCTTCGACGGCATCTACCGCAAGGCCGGCGCCCTCGCCAACCCGAATTCGCCGGTCATCGCGCCGCAGGATTCGGTCGACCTGCGCTACCTCCGCAGCCTGCTCGCCAAGAGCCAGGCCGCGCAGCAGGCCGCAGCCAAGCCGGAGTTCACGTTCACCGAGCAGGAGCGCCAGCAGGTCGCCAAGCAGGAGCCGACCGTGACCAAGCCCGTCATCGTCAGCTTCGCCAGCGGCTCGGCGGAACTGACCAAGCGTTCGCAGAAGACCATCGACGACGAAATGGTGCCGTTCATCGAGAACAACGGCTCGGCGTACTTCGACATCTCGGGCAACAGCGACTCGACCGGTTCGCGCGAGGCCAACATGCGCATCTCGCGGGCGCGTGCACAGGCCGTCGTGGACTATCTCGTGTCGCAGTGGGAATTCGACCGCACGCGTTTCGTCGTGACCGGCAACGGTCCCGACAAGCCGTTGTGCAACGAGTCCGCGCCGCAGACCGAAAACCTGAGCCTCGAGGACTGCCGCGCGATGAACCGCACGACGCGCGCCGCGGTGCTGCGGCGCTGAGATTCATGCGATGACGGTGGGGCGAAGCGGAAACCCGTCCCCGCCCATGCCCTCCCCTGGAAGGGGAGGGCATGTTCCCGCGATCACAGCGATTCCGAACACAAAATAGAAAAGCGGAAAATCCTCCCCTTCAAGGGGTGAAAGACGATCGTTCGGAACCGCAGGTTCCGATCGACTTGACGCCCAACGGGCGGAGGCATGGGGGGATGGGTTTCCCGCCGAGCAGCCCATCAAGGCAAGGTAACCACATGGCCGAATCGACAAGCTGGAACCCCTACGCGCCGCTGAGCGCACAGACCACGCGGACATTGGGCATCGGCGCGGTCGTCGCGGTGCTCGTGCTCTGGGCCGTGATCAGCGCGACCGGCCTCGTCGGTCCGAACAAGCTGCCCGCGCCGTGGCAGGTCGCCAAGGCGTTCGGCTATCTCGCCTGGGACGGCGAGAACGGCCGCAGCCTGCTGCTGACCGCGACGATGTGGTCGGTCGGCCGCGTGCTCGCCGCCGGCGCGCTCGTCGTGGCGATCGGCATTCCGATCGGCGTGGTCATGGGCGCGTCGCCGAAGGTGAACGCGGCGCTGTCGCCGCTCGTCGATCCGTTCCGTTCCGCACCCGTCGTCGCGCTGCTGCCGATCATGGTCATGTGGTTCGGCATCGGCGAATGGATGAAGGTGCTGTTCCTGTTCGTCGGCGCCGTCGTGTATCTGATCCCGATGGTCCGCGACGCCGTGCGTGCCGTGCCGCAGGCCTACTGGATCTCGGCGCGCGACCTCGGCGCGACGCCGTTCGAAGCGGTCCGCCACGCCGTGCTGCCGCTCGCGATGCCGCGCATCGCCGATGCGGTCATCGTCGGCGTGTCGGTCATGTGGACCTACATCACCGTCGCCGAATACGTGAACGCGCGCGAAGGGCTGGGCCAGCTGATCCAGAACGCACGCCGCTTCTCCGCCATGGACCAGGTGTTCGCCGGCATCATCGTCATCATCGCGTTCGCCCTGCTGAGCTACCAGCTCATGCGCTATCTCAAGGCCAGGATGTATCCGTGGGAGACCAAGCTGTGAGCGCCGCCGCGAATCCGGTCAGCATCGAACTCAAGGACATCGTCCAGGAATACCCGCACAAGGACGGCAACGGCGTGCTGCGCGTCGTCGACGGCATCAGCATGACGCTGCAGCCCGGCATCAACATGCTGCTGGGCCCCTCCGGCTGCGGCAAGTCGACGATCCTGCACATGATGGGCGGCGTGCGGCCGATCGGCGTGCAGACGCCGACCTCGGGCACGGTGCTCATCGACGGCAAGCCCTGCGTCGAGGCGCATGACGACGCGGTCATGGTGTTCCAGCGCTATGCGAACCGGCCCGATCTCACGGTCGAGGAAAACGTCGCGTTTCCGTTCCGCCTCAAGCACTGGCGCTCGCGCATCGGCGATGCCGAGGCGCGCAAGCGCGTCGACGAAACGCTGGCCGCGGTCGGTCTGTCGGGCCATCGCAGGCACCTGCCGTCGCAGCTCTCGGGCGGCCAGAACCAGCGCGTCGCGCTGGCCCGCGCGCTCGTGCTGCGGCCGCGGATTCTTCTGATGGACGAACCCTTCGGCGCGCTCGACGCGCAGACGCGCGGCGAGATGCAGCAGCTCCTCGTGCAGATCTACGAACAGAATCCATGCCTCGTCGTGTTCGTGACCCACGACGTGACCGAGGCGCTGGCGCTCGGCGACCGCGTCATCGTGCTGTCGACGCAGCCGGCGAAGATCGCCGACGATTTCGCGATACTCGAGCCGCGGCCGCGGTCGGTGACCTGGCAGCGCTCGACCGAAGCCGTGCGCATGGAAGAACGCATACTCGCGCAGCTCCATGCCGCGAGCGCGGGCCGAGCGAGCCTGCGCGTGTCGGTGTAAGAGGAAATTCCCGTGACGATGGACCCCGCCTGGAACCGCGGCACCGAACACGAACAGCCGTCCTATCTCTGGGCGATGCTGACGGCGCCGCTCAACATCAACCTGTTCCTGGCCACGCTCGCGGGCAGTACCTTCCTGTCGATTCCCTACGGCGCGCCCGGCGCGATCCTGCCGCTGCTCGCGTTCGCCGCGGGCGAGGCGATCGCTTCGATGTTCATTCCGGCATCCTCGACATTCCGCGCGAAGGTCGACCGCAAGCTCAAGCTCAAGCGGCGCGAAGCCGCCGCGATGCATCTGCGCGGCGAGATCGCGCGGCGCTGCACCGAGCACGATGCGCGCTGGGAGATCTACCGCAACCTGCAGGAACGCGTGCGCAGCCTGCGCGAGATGGGCAGCCACCGGCGCAGCGCGCTCGGCGAGCGCGAGATCGAACGCATCGAGGACACCGCGATCGACTACCTCGGGCTGTGGCTCGCCGAACTGTCCATGGACGAACGCCAGGACTCGGTCAACGAGCGCGACATCGAGCGGCGCATCGCCGACGTGACCCAGCGCATCGAGAAAGGCGCCGAGGATTCGCGCAGCCTGCGCAAGGCCAAGGGCGATCTCGAGGAACTGCTGCTGCGTCATCGCCGGCTCGCGAGCCGCAAGGCCGCCGTCGAAGCTGCACTGCTGTCGCTGCCCGACGCGGTCGAAGAGATCTATCAGGCCATCATCACCAATTCGTCGGCCGCCGAAGGCGGCTCGCGCCTGACCGAAGCGATAGAACGTCTCCGGTTGGAAGAAGAACTCGAATCGAGCTACGGCGCCGAAATCCAGAGCATCGTCCAGCCGGCCGCCGCGCGCGCGATCGGCGCCGCGCGCCAGGGAGTGAAGTCGTGAACGTCCACAAGATCAGCCGCGGCGAGCTCGAAACGCTCGTCAACTTCAGCGCGCACGAACGCATGGTGCACGAAGCCATCAGCGCGGCACTCGGCGATCCGCTGCATCGGCTGCGTTTCCTCGGCCGCTACACGAGCTGGAACGGTCTGTTCGGCTCGGGCGTCGCCGCGCTCGCCGGCAAGATCGGGCGCTCGCGCCGTCTGTTCCTCGACCGCGACGAGCCGATCGAGGCGCTGGCCGATCGCAGCGTCTATGTCGGCAGCTTCTTCTTCGACGCGGCGCGCGACGAGTTCGACGATCACGAATCCGTGCATCGCGACACGCACCGCTGCCTCGCGCAGGCCACGCTCAAGGGCCTGCTCGAGATCGAGGCGCCGCGCGTGCCGGCGCTCGCCGAGCGCGACCGCGTCAACGCGCTGCTCGCCGAGCCGGCCTGGCTGCAGGAACTCAACACGCGCGTCGCGCAGGGCTACGGCGTCGGCAGCGCCGACGACCTGCCGGCGATCTTCCGCGCGATCGGCTATCACCTGGGTTCGGAGCTGCTCGCCGACCGCGAGTTCTCGATCATCGACGAGACCCTGCGCTACGCCGCGCCGGAACTGACCCAGCAGCTCCTGATGAAGCGCGTGTCGATCGCCGGCCAGGAGCATGTCGCCTATCACTGGATCGCGATCCACTCGGGCCACGGCGGCGGCGCGGAAGCCGATCATTTCGAATGGGCGACGCAGGGCGCGCGTCTCGCGCTGCGCTTCACGCCCGAAGTCGATCACGGTCCGCTCAAGCAGCAGTTGATCCAGGGGTTTCTTGCGTTCGCGCAGGACCATCGCCACTTCTTCGAACGCGTCAACACCGACTGATCCATCGCCGCCGGCAGCGGCGGCGTCCACCTTCATCGCCAAGCACTCGCAACGGAGACCCGCGCATCATGGCCAGCATCAATTTCTTCGACCGACTCGGCAACCTCTGGCGCGGTTTCGTATCGCTGTGGATCGCCGACGTCGAAAAGAAGCATCCGGAAATCGCCTACGAAAACGCGATCAACAGCCTGATCTCGAAATACACGAAGCTGAAGACCGCGACCGCCGCGATCATCCGCCGCCGCGACGAGATCGACCATCGCGTCGACGCCGAGCGCAAGGCGCTCGACGCCGTGGCGCGCGATCTCGAAGCCGCGCTCGCGACGAACCAGGACGATCTCGCACTCGTGCTGCTGCAGAAGAAGAGCGCGGTCGAAGCCGAACTCGCCGGTCTCGCGACCGAAGCCGAGCAGGCCAAGGTCGACGCCGACGACGCGAAGAACGCGCTGCTGTCGGTCAAGAGCGAGATCGACAAGCTCAAGGGCGAGCGCGACCGCATGCTCGCGAAGATGCAGAGCGCGCAGGCACGCATCCAGATCCAGTCGCAGCTCGACGGCCTGTCGGTGGAAGCCGACGTACAGGCGCTCGACAAGGTGCGCGACCACATCAAGAACACGATCTCCGAAGCGAACCTCGGCAAGGAACTGCGCGACTCCGATCTCGACGTGCGCCTGGACAAGCTGCGCCAGCAGTCGGGTTCGATCACTGCGCGCGCGCAGCTCGATGAACTCAAGCGTCAGCGCGCGGCGCAGGCCGCCGCCGGCAAGCAGATGTAAGGAGACCTCATGGCCGCGGCGCGACCCCCTGCAGTTCCCCTGCCGCGCTGGGCCGAAACGGTCCGGCGCAAATACATCGGCGGCGAAGCGTCGATGTTCGTCCTGCATCACAACGTGTTCGACGAGATCCTCTACGCGGACACGTTCTATTCGCTCGTCGATTTCCTGAGCGAGGTGCTGCTCAAGGACAACAAGGACACGATCATCGTCTACGACCCGTCGGCCGGCGTGCGCTATGCCAAGCGCACGAGCACGCTGGGCACGGAACCCGTGCGGCCGAACAAGCCGCCGGAAGAGGCGCTCGCCGACATCGAGCACGAGATCCTGCTGCGTCACAGCGCCGCGCTGATCGTCAGCTACGCCGGCAGCATCGCGCCGCCGGGCGAGGAGAACTTCCTCTCGCACGCCGACCGCATGGCGGCGATCCGCCTGCACCGCTGGTCGATGAGTCCCGAACTCGAAACCAAGGACAACGTCGTGTTCCTGCTCAGCGAATCGCTGGCCGAACTCAACGTCAAGCTCGTCGCGAACCCGCGCGTCGCCGCGATCGAAGTGCCGCTGCCCGATCTCGACGAGCGCGCGGCGGTGATCCGCAAGGTCGACCCGGCGATGAGCGAGGACAACGTCGAGCGGCTCGCCGAACACAGCGCCGGGCTGCGCTCGGTGCAGCTCGCACAGCTGCTGACGCCGCGCTCCACCGACAACGCGCTCGGCGAACGCGAGCGGCTCGAACTCATCCGCTCGCTGCTCGGCGACAGCGCCGACGCGCAGCAGCGCGCAGCCAAGCTCGCGGCAATCACGCGCGGCATGGACACCGACGAGATCCGCCACCTGATCAATCCCGATCACCCGCTGCCGGAAACCGACGCCGGCGATCCGTATGCGGAAGTCATCGAACTCGTGCACCGGCGCAAGCGCGAGATCATCGAGAAGGAATGCGCCGGTCTCATCGAGTTCATCGACGCGCGTCACGGTCTCGAAGCGGTCGGCGGCAACGAGGGCATCAAGCGGGAACTGATGCAGATCGCCGCGGCGATCAAGAGCGGCGACCGGCATCGCGTGCCGATGGGCCTGCTGTTCGTCGGTCCGATGGGAACCGGCAAGACGTTCATTGCGAAAGCATTCGTGAAGGCCTCGGGCCTGAGCGCGGTCACCTTGAAGAACTTCCGCTCCAAATGGGTCGGCTCGACCGAGGCGAACCTCGAGAAGGTGCTCGGCATGGTCAAGGCGCTCGGGCCGATCATCCTGATCATCGACGAGGGCGACCGCAGCTTCGGCGGCCAGTCCGAAGACACCGACGGCGGCACGTCCTCGCGCGTGATCGCGCGGCTCAAGGAATTCATGAGCGAGCCGGACAACCGCGGCCAGGTGCTCTTCATCCTGATGACGAACCGGCCCGACAAGCTCGACATCGACATCAAGCGTGCCGGCCGCATCGACCGCAAGATTCCGTTCTTCTATCCCGATACGCCCGAAGACGTCGAAGCCGTGCTGCGTGCGATCTTCGCGCGCTACAAGCTCGGCGACGCGATCGACTGGGCCGCGGCGCGCGAAGCGACGAGCGCCAAACTCGTCGGCTATTCCAACGCCGATCTCGAAGCGGTCTGCCTGCTCGCGCTGAACATGGCCGGCGAGGGCAGCACGATCGACCAGGCCTGTTTCGAGCGCGCGATCGCCGACTACGTGCCGGCGCGCGACGCCGGCATGCTCGAGTACATGGAAATGCTGGCCGTTTTCGAAGCCTCGCGCCGCAGCATGCTGCCGCAGCGCTATCGCGACATGACGCAGGAGGATTTCAACACGCGGCTGCGCGAGCTCAAGCGCGAGCTGCGGATCTGAAATAGAAGCCCTCTCCCCCGAGTTCACTCGGGGGAGAGGGTAGGGTG
>NZ_DATIGT010000165.1:0-2201 GCF_035481375.1 Tahibacter sp. | reverse complement strand
ACTCCGGCGCGCCGCCGCCGTCCGACGGCGGCGACGAGCGCTGCACCTCGACCGACCAGCGCGGCGTCACGCGCCTGACCTGCGACCGCGGCGCGTTCGAGCTGCGCTACACCTTCGTCGTGACCGACACTGCCGATGCGGCGGATGCCAACGTCGGCAACGGCGTCTGCCAGAGCACGCTGGGCGGATGCACCCTGCGCGCCGCGATCCAGGAAGCCGGCGCGAGCGACCAGCTCGCCGTCATCGACGTGCGCGACGGCGTCTACGAACTCAATATTCCGGGCGCGGAGGAAGACCTCGGCGCAACCGGCGACCTCGATCTCCACGGCGTGAACAAGGCGGCGCGCGTGCTCGTCGGCAGCGGCGCCGACCGGGTCATCATCCGCAGCACGACCGACGACCGCGTGTTCGACACGTCCAGCAGCTCGGCGCAGAGCGTTCCTGTCGGCCTGTTCGGCCTGCGGATCACCGGCGGCGACCACACATCGACGTCGAGTGGAGTCACCGGCGGCGGCGGCATGCGCCTGCGCGCGGTCGGCGAAACGACGCTCGACCAGGTGTGGTTCGACCGCAATCGCACGACCGGATATGGCGGCGGCCTGCACTTCATCGACTCGTCGCAAGCCGTTGGCCGCATCACCCGCAGCGCGTTCACGCGCAACGAGAGCGTCGAGGACGGCGGCGGCGCGCTGATGTCGCAGGGGGATCCGCTGACCGTCAGCAACGTGCTGTTCGCCGACAACATCAGCGGCGGCAGCGGCGCCGGCGTGAGCTTTTCCAATTCCAACACCGCGGAACTGGCCTATTCGACGATCACGCGCAACCGCTCGCTCACGCGCGGCGGCGGCTTCGAGGGCGACGGTGCCGCGGTGCTGACGGGCGTCGTCTCCAGCGGCAACAGCGACGCCGGCGGCGGTCCGACGTATCCGGACTGCAGCATGGGCACCGGGGCCAGCATTCCGTCCGGCGGCTACAACGTCATCGGCGTCGCCGGTACCGGCGGTTGCCTCATGTCGGGCGATACGACCGGCAATCAGATCGGCGTGGCCGCGCCGCTGTCGGTGGTGGCGATGGCGGGGGGCAAGCTGCCTTATGTGGGCGCACAGCCGGGCAACCCCGCGCTCGAAAGCATTCCGCGCGACGATTGCATGCTCGCCGACGCGCGCTTCGAAATGACGGACATGCACGGGCACGAAAGACCCGGCCCGGAGTCGTCCACCTGTACGGCGGGCGCCGTCGAAGGCCTGTCCGACCTCGTGTTCGCCGATGCGTTCGGCGTCGAGTACGCGGGCGAGTGACCTGGCGCAGCCGCGTCAGCGCGACGACGCGATGCGGAACGCCTCGCGCACCATGCGGCGGAGCTCCTCGTCATCCCAGGGCTTGGCCACGTACCGATACACCGCGCCGCGGTTGATCGCTTCGGTCAGCGAGGCGAAGTCGCTGTAGCCGCTGAGGATCAGGCGCACCGTGTCGGGATACAGATCCTTGACGCGGCTCAGGAATTCCGTGCCGCTGATGTCGGGCATGCGCTGGTCGGAAATGATGACCTGCACGGGCTGCGCGGCGAGGATCTCGAACGCCTGCTGCGCGTTGGTCGCCGTCTCGATGTTGTAGCCGTCGCGCCGCAGCAGGCGCACGAGCGCGCGCAGCACGTTTTCTTCGTCGTCGAGCAGCAGCAGCGTCTCCGTACTGTGGGATTTCTCGAGTTCGTCGTCGCTGTCCTGGCGCAGATAGCGCCGGCGCAGCACTTCGAAGGTCTGCGCCTCGGGCATCGGCACGCAGAAATAGTTGCCCTGGAACTGATCGCATTCGCTGCGCCGCAGAAACGCCGCCTGTCCGATCGTCTCGACGCCCTCGGCGCTGACCGTCATGCCGAGCTGATGGCCCAGCGCGATGACCGCGCGGCAGATGCCCGCCGAACCGGGGTCGGTGATGATGTCGCGCACGAACGACTGATCGATCTTGAGCTTGTCGATCGGAAAGCGCCGCAGGTAGTTCAGGCTCGAATAGCCCGAACCGAAATCGTCGAGCGACAGGCTGACGCCGAGCGCTTTCAGCGAGCGCATCGCGACGATGACGCGCTCGACATGGGCCATGACCATGGATTCGGTCAGCTCGAGTTCGAGGTAGCGCGGCGGCAGGCGCGACGCGTCGAGCGCACGCTGCACGCGCTCGAGAAAGTCGGGGCGCTGCAATTGCAG
>NZ_DATIGT010000164.1:0-11530 GCF_035481375.1 Tahibacter sp. | reverse complement strand
CGCATCGAAGTCGTCGGCGGCGTCGCCGCCGACGAAGCCGGCGATCTGCTGCGCGCGTTCTTCCGCAAACGGCGCTGAGCGCGCGAAGACTTACGTTGTCATTCGGTGTCATCAGGCCACGGACTGCGCGCTCTGCCCGTTCGGTCCGAACGCGGCGCTGTACGACGACGGCCGCGACGCGGAGCTGGCGCACTGGAACGTCTACGCGACCTCGCAATACGGCAGCATCGGCTATCTCAACACCGATTGGGCCTATCACTATTTCCGCGGCGCCGTGCCGGCCGGCCGCATCAACATCGGCGTGCCGTACTACACGCGCGGCTGGCGCAACGTCAGCGGCGGCACGAATGGACTCTGGGGCACCGCAGTGCAGACCAGCGGCTGCCCGGTTGGCCTGACGAGCTGCGGGCAGGGCGCGCTCGGCATCGACAATCTCTGGCACGACACCGAACTCCAGGCCGAAGTGCCGGCGGGCTCGAATCCGATGTGGCATGCGAAGAATCTGCAGCAGAACATCCTGCCGAGCTATCTCGCGGCTTACGGCCTCGATCCGGTCAACGATCCGAACGACGCGCTGAGCGGCACGTACACGCGCCACTACGACGCGACGCTGGTCGCGCCGTGGCTCTGGAACGCGCAGAAGAACGTGTTCCTCTCGACCGAGGACGAACAGTCGAGCGCCGCGAAGGCCGACTACGTCGCGGACAAGGGCATCGGCGGCGTGATGATCTGGGAACTCGCCGGCGACTACGCCTGGCATCCGGACCGTCGCGGCGGGCAGGGCGAATGGTTCATGGGTACGACCTTGACCGACGTCTATCACCAGCGCTTCCAGACGGCTGCGCCCTACGGCAACCGTCGCTACGCGGCGCCGGCCGTGGCCGGTACGCTCGACGCGACGGTCACCGTCGGCGAGTTCGATCTCGGCGACAGCAATTATCCCATTTCGCCAAAATTGAAAATCGTCAACAATTCGACGACGACGATTCCGGCCGGCGCGTTGTTCGAGTTCGACCTGTCGACGGCCGCGCCGGCGAACTGGACGAACTGGTCCGGCGCGACGCTCGCGGTCGTGTCGACCGGACATGCGGGCAACAACATCGGCGGCCTGGACGGCGACTTCCATCGCGCGCGCCTGTCGTCGAGCTGGAACGCGCTGCCGCCGGGCGGCAGCTTCGAGGTCGAATTCGTCTACTACCTGCCGATGACGGCGCCGACCAACTTCACGGTGACCTTCGGCGGCAATACCTATGCGCTGCGCGACACGACGGCGCCGACGCCGCCGTCGGACATGATTTTCGAGAATTCATTCGGGCCGTAGGGTGGGCCGACCGCAGCGAAGCCCAGCATCGAGGTATCTCCGCAACCAACAACCCCTGACGAAGGAATCGCTTCGGCGAAGGTTCTTCGCGCAGCCACGCCGCGATGTTGGGCTTCGCCTGCGGCTCGGCCCGACCTATGGGATCTTCTTTGCCAGCAACCGATCCAGCTGGTTCGCGAACGCCTGGCGGTCGCGTGCGTGGAACGCGGACGGGCCGCCGGTGTCGACGCCGGCGCCGCGCAGTTCGTCCATGAAATTCCGCAGGCTGAGCCGCTGCGCGATGCTGTCGGCGGTATAGAGCTCGCCGCGCGGATTCAGCGCGAGCGCGCCCTTGCCGATGGCGCCGGCCGCCAGCGGGATGTCGGCGGTCACGACGAGATCGCCGGCTTCGGCGCGCTCGATGATCAGCGCATCGGCCGCATCGAGGCCGCCGGGCACCTGGATCGAACGGATGAAGCGCGACGGCGGCGTGCGCACGTGCTGGTTCGCCACGAGGATCGTCTCCACGCCGACGCGTTCGGCGGCGCGGAAGATGATGTCCTTGATGACGTTCGGACAGGCGTCGGCATCGACCCAGAGGCGCATGGGGAGAGCAGGAAATAGAGGCAAGGGTTTGGAAACTGGAGAAGCCGATCGTTCGCGCATCTCCAGCTTCGACCTGCTTGCCTCCGGTTACTGCTGCTTTCCTTTGGCCAGCTTCAGCCAGGTATCGACGACCGTATCCGGATTCAGCGACACCGACTCGATGCCCTGGTCCATGAGCCACTGCGCGAGGTCCGGATGATCCGACGGGCCCTGGCCGCAGATGCCGATGTACTTGCCCTTGGCCTTCGCGGTCTGGATGGCCATCGACAGCAGTTTCTTCACGGCCGGGTTGCGCTCGTCGAACAGGTGCGAAACGATGGCCGAGTCGCGGTCGAGGCCGAGGGTGAGCTGGGTCAGGTCGTTCGAGCCGATCGAGAAGCCGTCGAAGATCTCGAGGAATTCCTCGGCCAGCAGCGCGTTGGACGGCAGCTCGCACATCATGATGAGCTTCAGGCCGTTCTCGCCGCGCTTGAGGCCGTTCTCGGCAAGCACGTCGATGACCTTGCGGCCTTCCTCGAGCGTGCGCACGAACGGAATCATGACCCAGGCGTTGGTCAGGCCCATCTCCTCGCGCACGCGCTTCATCGCGCGGCATTCGAGCGCGAAGCACTCGCGGAACGACGGATCGACATAGCGCGCCGCGCCGCGGAAGCCGATCATCGGGTTCTCTTCGTGCGGCTCGTAGCGCGCGCCGCCGATGAGGTTCGCGTATTCGTTCGACTTGAAGTCCGACAGGCGCACGATGACCGGATTCGGCGCGAACGCCGCGGTGATCGTCGCGATGCCTTCGGCGAGACGGTCGACGTAGAACTCGACCGGATCGGCGCCGTTGATGCGCTCGTCGATCTTGCGCCGCGTTTCCGCATCCTGACGCGAGTACTCGAGCAGCGCCTTCGGGTGCAGACCGATGTGGCTGTTGATGATCATCTCGAGGCGCGCAAGACCGACGCCCGCGTTCGGCAGCATCGCGAAGTCGAACGCGCGCTCGGGGTTCGCGACGTTCATCATGATCTTGAGCGGCGCCGGCGGCATCGCGCCGAGGTCGGCGGTGATGCGGTCGAATTCGAGCTTGCCGCCGTAGATCATGCCCGTGTCGCCTTCGGCGCAGGACACCGTGACGTCGGCGCCGTCGGGAATGGTGTCGAGCGCGTTGCCGCAGCCGACGACGGCCGGCACGCCGAGTTCGCGCGCGATGATCGCGGCGTGACAGGTGCGGCCGCCGCGGTTCGTGACGATCGCGGCGGCGCGCTTCATGACGGGTTCCCAGTCCGGGTCGGTCATGTCGGCGACGAGCACGTCGCCGGGCTGCACGCGGTTCATGTCGGCGAGCGAGCGGATGACCTTCGCTGTGCCCGCGCCGATCTTCTGGCCGATCGCGCGGCCTTCGGTCAGTACCGGTCCTCTGCCCTTGAGCTGGAAGCGTTCGATCTGCGTGGCGCGCGCGCGCGACTTCACGGTTTCCGGGCGCGCCTGCACGACATAGAGCTTCCCGGTAATGCCGTCCTTCGCCCATTCGATATCCATCGGACGGCCGTAGTGTTCCTCGATCACGAGCGACTGCTTCGCGAGTTCGTGCACGTCGGCGTCGCTGATGCAGAAGCGCACGCGGTCGGCGGCCGGCGTTTCCTCGATGCGCACGCGCTCGCCGGGCGTGTCGGAATAGACCATGCGCTGCTGCTTCGCGCCGGCCTGGCGACGCAGGATCGCCGGGCGGCCCTGCCGCAGCGTCGGCTTGTAGACATAGAACTCGTCGGGATTCACGGCGCCCTGCACGACCATTTCGCCGAGGCCGTAGCTGCCGGTCACGAACACCGCGTCGCGGAAGCCCGACTCGGTGTCGAGCGTGAACAGCACGCCCGACGCGCCGACATCGGAGCGCACCATGAGCTGGACGCCGGCGGAAAGAAACACGTCTTCGTGCCTGAAACCGTGGTGCACGCGATAGGCGATCGCGCGATCGTTGTAGAGCGAGGCGAAGACTTCCTTGACCTTGTGCACGACGTCGTCGGCGCCGGTCACGTTGAGGAAGGTTTCCTGCTGGCCGGCGAAGGAGGCATCGGGCAGGTCCTCGGCCGTGGCCGAGGAACGCACGGCAACCGAGACGTCGGTGCCGCCCGCATCGCTGCAGAGCTTGGCGTAGGCCGCGCGGACCTCGCGATCGAATTCCGGAATCAGCGGCGTTTCGACGACCCAGCCGCGGATCTGCGCGCCGGCGCGCGTGAGTTCATCGACGTTCTCGACGTCCAGCGTCGCGAGCCGCTGCTGGATGCGTTCGGCAAGGCCGCTCTGGGCGATGAACTCCTGGAACGCATGGGCCGTCGTCGCGAAACCGCCGGGCACGGAGACGCCGAGCTTGGCCAGGTTGCCGATCATTTCGCCGAGCGACGAATTCTTGCCGCCGACCTTGCCGAGATCGGAAAGTCGCAGGTTGTCCAGCCAAAGCACCAGGTCGCTCAAGGTAAGTCTCCGGATAGCAGAAGAAATGCGACACCGGGCCCTGCGCAACCCGTCGCGGCGGCGCCCGGCGCAGCCGCGGAATGCGGCGGAGCAGGGCGATGGCGTGCGGCAGGTACGCCGACGGGCGTCGGCGTCGAAAAAGACGGTCAATTTTCCGGGTTCGCGCCACGCGACACAAGTTGTGCGGTGCAATAAGCCGGAATCGGATCGGCATGCGCGGGAGGAATCCGGACGCCCTCGCCGGAACGCGAAGGGTTCGGGCTCGCCGTACCTGCGGGATTGCTCTTGCCGATTCCCGCCCGGCATCGCGTACGCTTGCGCGGACCTCAGGCACAGGGCAGCCCATGCGCAGAACCATCTACTTCGTTTCCGACGGCACGGGCATCACGGCCGAGACCATCGGGCATTCGGTGCTGACCCAGTTCGACGGCATCGATTTCGACACGTTCCGCATTCCGTTCGTGGACGACGAAGCCAAGGCGCAGGCCGCGGCGATCCGCATCAAGACCTGCCACGCGCAGACCGGCCACCGGCCCATCGTCATCAACACGGTCGTCGATCCCGCGCTGACCGAGGTGCTGACCAGCAGCGGCGCGCTCATGGTCGACGTGTTCGCGCCGTTCATCGGTCCGCTCGAACAGGAGCTCGGCACGATGCGCGCTCGCCATGTCAACAAGGCGCACGGCCTCGTCAACTTCGCCGAGTACGAGGCGCGCATCAACGCGACGAACTACGCGCTGTCCCATGACGACGGCGTCTCGACGAACTACGCCGACGCCGAGATGATCCTCGTCGGCGTGTCGCGCTCGGGCAAGACGCCGACCTGCCTGTACATGGCGCTGCACTATGGCGTGAAGGCGGCGAACTACCCGCTGACCGACGACGATCTGGACAAGATGGAACTGCCGGCGCGCCTGCGGCCGCATCGCGACCGCCTCTATGGCCTCACGATCGATCCGCAGCGTCTTGCGCAGGTGCGCGAGAACCGCCGCCCGAACAGCCGCTACGCGACGCTGGAGCAATGCCGCTGGGAACTCGCGCAGGCCGACAAACTGTTTCGCCGCGAGAACATTCCGGTGCAGAACACGACGCACACGTCGATCGAGGAAATCGCGAGCAAGATCCTCTCGGCGCTCGGCATCGAGAAGCACATGTTCTGAACGCTGCGTTGCGGCCGCGCACTGCCGCTCGGTGGTCGCGCCGAGGTTTTTTCGCGGCGAGGGCAAAAAAATCCGGCGTTGCGCCGGAGCCCCATCGTAGCAGTTCCGCGGCGGCAGCGGGCAGTCTGGTCGTGTCGCGGGCCGCTGCTATGATCGGCCGCATGAGCAATGTCGTCGACAGACCGCTGAAACTGTTTCCGGGCCGGTTCGCCTACCTGATGGGGCTGTATGCGGAAAACCATGGGCGCCTCGTGCGGCTGTTTGCGCCGCAGCGGCTGGAACCCGGCACGTATCTGTCGTCGATCGACGACGGTCTCGACGTGCGGCTCGACCTGATCGAGCAGCACCGCTATACGGTCGAGCTGCGCCTGAACTACATCCTGCGCCGCAGTCCCGAAGGCGAACTCGCACCGTCGGCGTGGCTGCGGCTCTATCAGGACGCGCATCTGGCCGAAGCCACGCACTGCCATCCGGGTCGTCGTCTGATCGACGTACTGGGGCCGTATCCGCCGGCGCCGACCGTGTTCCAGCATCGCCTGCGCATGAATGCGTTTCTGACGCGCTGGCTCGAATACCTCGGCGAGCAGGGACATTCGGTCGGCACGCTGCAGCCGATGCCGCCGGACGGACTCGCGCCGCTGCGCCGCCGCCTGGGTTGAACCGGAGTCGGAATCCAAAGACGCGGGCGGAACGCAGACAAACAGAAAACCCGCCGTGAGGCGGGTTTCTTGTCAGACAACAAAAACCCCGCCATAGGCGGGTTTTCTGATCAGCTGGCGGAGTGGACGGGACTCGAACCCGCGACCCTCGGCGTGACAGGCCGATATTCTAACCGACTGAACTACCACTCCATTGACACTCAACACTTCCTTTTGTTGCTTTTGCTCCAACTTTCACTTTGGAGCGGAACGCATCCTGCGTTCCTTTTTGATTGGCGTCCCCACGGGGATTCGAACCCCGGTCGCTACCGTGAAAGGGTAATGTCCTAGGCCTCTAGACGATGGGGACGTAACCTTCGAAACGCGTTATTTGTTTTTTACCGCGTACCGCACTTTCGCTTGACGGGTGGTGGAGCTAGTCGGGATCGAACCGACGACCTCTACAATGCCATTGTAGCGCTCTCCCAGCTGAGCTATAGCCCCCCGTCGAGAGGAGCGGAATCTTAGGGAGCGAGCCCTTCAGCGTCAACCCCTTCGATGAAATTTTTTTTGCGGTGTCCGCACACGGCGCCGCTCTTGCCGGCGCGGCGTGCGGCACGGTAATACGATCGCATGCACGGAATCGAATTCCTCAAAGACCTCGCGGTCATCATGGTCGTCGCCGGGTGCACGACTCTGATCTTTCATCGCCTGCGACAGCCCGTCGTGCTGGGTTACATCCTGGCCGGCGTGCTCATTGGGCCTCACACGCCGCCGTTCGCGCTGATCACCAGCGAGGAGACGATCCGCAGCTTCGCCGACCTCGGCGTGGTGCTGCTGATGTTCTCGCTCGGCCTGGAATTCAGCCTGCGCCGACTGCGCGAAGTCGGCGTCGCCGCACTGATCGCGACCGGCGTGGAAGTCATGCTGATGCTCTGGGCGGGCTACGAACTCGGACGCTGGTTCGGCTGGCGCACGATGGATGCGCTGTTCCTCGGCGCGATGATGGCGATTTCCTCGACCATGCTCGTGCTGCGCGCGCTGCATGAGGCCGGGCAGAAGCAGGAACGCTTCGCGCGCCTCGTGTTCGGAATCCTCGTCATCGAGGATATCTTCGCGATCGTGCTGATTGCAGTCCTCTCGGGCATCGCGATCAGCGGCGCGGTCGAGCCCGGACGGGCGCTGGCCACGCTCGGCCGGCTCGGCCTGTTCATCGTCGTGGCGCTCGTGCTCGGCCTGCTGCTGCTGCCGCGGCTGGTCGACCACGTGGCCGCGTCGGGCCGCAGCGAAATGCTGCTGGTCACCTCGCTCGGCATCTGCTTCGGCGCCGCGCTGCTTGCCGAAGCGGCCGGCTTCAGCGTTGCACTCGGCGGCTTCGTCGCCGGCGCGATCGTTGCCGAAGCCAAGTCGGTCAAGCGCGTCGAGCATCTGATCGAGCCGGTACGCGACATGTTCGGCGCGCTGTTCTTCGTCGCGATCGGCATGCTGATCGACCCGGACCTGCTGATCCGCTACATCGTCCCGATCGCGCTCGTCACGGCCGCGGTCATCGTCGGCAAGACGCTCGCGGTCACGTTCGGCGGCGTGATCGCCGGCAACGACGGCCGCACGGCGCTGCGCGCCGGGCTCGGGCTCGCGCAGATCGGCGAATTTTCATTCGTGATCGCCGGCGTCGGGCTCGCGAGCGGCGTGACCAGCGATTTCCTCTATCCGATCGCAGTTGCCGCGTCGGTGTCGACCGCGTTCGTCACGCCGTACCTGATGCGCTCGTCGGACCGTATCGCCGAGCGCACCGACGCACTGCTGCCGCGCAAGGTTCGCGCGCTGATGATCGCCTACCAGCACTGGATCGCGGGGCTGCGGCCCGAGGAAGACAACGCCGCGATCGCGCAGATGCTGCGAAGGCTCGTGCTGCACATCGCGATCAACATGGCGCTCGTGGCCGCCGTGTTCCTCGGTGCGGCGTGGCTCAAGCCGCGCATGCTCGAATGGCTGCCGCAGTGGACCGCCGGCGAGACCCTGCGGCGCAGCCTGCTCTGGTCGCTCGCACTGTTCGTGTCGATGCCGATGCTCATCGCGGCCTATCGCAAGGCCGACGCGCTCGGCATGGTGCTGGCCGAGCTCGGCATCCGGGACGGCGTGGCCGGCGCGCGCACCTACGCGCTGCGCCGCGTCCTCGGCAAGATGATTCCGCTGGCCGTGCTCGTCATTCTGGCCGTGCTCGTCATGGCGCTGGGCTCGGCAATCCTGCCGTCGCTCGGCGTACTCGTGCTGCTGCTGCTCGTTGCGGCCGCGCTCGCCGCGTTCCTCTGGCGCTCGTTCGTACAGGTGCATGCGCGGCTGCAGACGACGCTGCGCGACGTCATGCAATCGACGCCGGAATCGCGCGCCGAAACACCACCCTGAACGTGTATAGTCGTTCGCATGGCGCGCTTTTGTCGCACAGCGGGACAATCGCCAGCATGCCCGATTCGATTCGACTGAAACACGGCACGCAATGGCTGCGCCGGCAGAGCGAGCTGTTGCATCTGCTCGCAAGCGGCGCGCCGCGCGAACGCATGGTCGGCGAGCTCGTCGAACTGTTGAGGCTGCAGTTTCCGGGCGCTGCGATCGCCCTCTCGGTGCGGGTCGACGGTGAAGTATTCCGCTGGAGCGAACGCGGCGACGCGATGAAGTCGGCCGAGGCCTGCGAAGGCGGCGGGAGCATGGTCCGGGCCGTCGGCGGCAGCGACGACTCTGCCTGGGTGCCGGGACCGGACTGCTGGACCGAGCCGCTGCACGACGTCGACGGACAGCGCATCGGCGAGCTGCACATGCTGGCCGGGAACGGTGCCGATATCGACGCGGCCGGCGCGTCGCTGCTGCGCGTCGGCGCGACGATCGCCGAGCTGATCTTCCAGCGCGATTCGGCGCTCGTGCGGGTTGCGCAGGGACGCGAGCTCTACCGTTCGCTGCTCGACAACCACCCCGACGCCGTGCTGCACATCGATCCCGACGGCCGCATCCAGAGCGCGAACGCGGTAGCTCACCAGTTGTTCGGACGCAGCGGCGAGGAACTCGTCGACGAACCGGTCGCGAGCCTGTTCGACGAACAGACGCAGGCCGCGCTCGCGCTGCGGCTGCCGTCGGTGCTGCGCGGGATCGCCCAGTCGATGGAAGCGCAGGCGCCGCGCCTGGACGGCGCGCGCGCACGCGAACTCGAGCTGATCCTCGTGCCGCCGCGCGGCGCGGCGCGCAGCCGCGGGCTGTTCGTCATCGCCCATGACGTCACGCGGCTGCGCGCTTCGGAGCGCGCGCTGCGGCGCACCTACGAACAATCGCTGTCGCGCCGCGACCAGTTGCTCGAACTCAGCGCGATCGCGATCGACAGCGCGGCGATCGACAGCGTCGACGGTCTGGCGCTGCAGCTCGCGCGTTCGATGCTGACTGTCGCCCAGGCCGATTTCGTGCGCCTGAGCCTGCGCTCGACGGCAGCTCCGCTGCCGGGCGCGCGCGAAGCGCTCGTCGTACTGACCCAGCCCGACTTTGCGGAACACGCGCGGCACCTGCCATTGTCGCTGCGCGCGCGGGCGCGCGATCTGCTGGAACCGCAGCGCGCGCACTGGGCCTCCGACCAGGTGCGCGGCCACTGGCTCGGCATGAGCCTGCGCGGCGACGACGACGTCGAGATCGGCACGCTCGAATGGTTCAGCCGGCACGACGGCGCATTCGACGACGACGACGCGGTGCTGCAGCTGCAGTTCGCGCGCATCGCGGTCAGCAATGTCCAGCGCATCTGGCTGCAGCGCGACCTGCGCGAAGCGGAACGCGGCATGGCGCATCAGCTCGCCTTCGTGCGCGCGATGACCGCGAGCATCGGCGAAGGGCTCTATGCGATCGACCGCGACGGCCGCCTCACGTTCATGAACCGCGCCGCGAGCGACCTGCTGGGCTGGCATCCCGACGAGCTGCAGGACGGCATCGTCGAGAGCCGCTTTGCCGTGCCCGACGCCGACAGCACCGCGCCCGCGATGCATGCCATGCAGCTCGACAGCCGCATGGCCGACAGCCGCGACTTCATCGCGCGCGACGGCCGGCGCATTCCGGTCGAACTCGTCGCCTCGCCGCTGCATCTCGACGACCGCACGACCGGCGCCGTCGTCGTGTTCCGCGACGTCAGCGAGCGGCTGCGCGCCGAACAGGCGCAGCTCGAACGCGACCGCTTCTTCGCACTGTCGCTCGAGCTGTTCGTGATCGTCGACACGCAGGGGCGGCTGTCGCAGTTCAATGCCGCGACGACGCGGCTCGTCGGCCGCAGCGCCGAGGAAATCGCGATGCAGGACTGGCGCGCGTTCGTGCATCCCGACGACATCGGTTCGACCGAGACGGTGATGTCGCAGCTGATGACGCTGGGCTCGGTCGACGGCTTCGTCAATCGCTGGGTCGATGCCGGCGGCGGCGAGCACTGGCTCGAATGGACGGCGTCGCTGACGCCGGACCGGCGCATCTTCGCGGTCGCGCGCGACATCACCGAGCGGCGCCGCTACGAGAACGAGCTCGCGCACTTCGCGAGCCACGACGCGGTCACCGGTCTGCCGCGCGTCGAGCAGGTCGAGGCCTATCTCGCCGCGGCGCTCGCCGCGGCGGCGTTGCGCGGCAGCCGCGTCAGCGTGTTCTATCTCGATCTCGACCGCTTTCATCTGATCAACGACACGCGCGGCCACGCGATCGGCGATCAGGTGCTGCACACGGTCGCCGAGCGGCTGCTCAACGCGGTGCACGAACGCGGCACGGTCGCGCGCATCTCGGGCGACGAATTCCTGATCGTGCGCGCCGACGAACATGACGGCATCGATCAGCAGGAGCTCGGAGAATCGCTGCGGCTCATGATCGAGCGTCCGATCAGCCTCGGCCAACAGCAGGTGTTCCTGACCTGCAGTGTCGGCGTCAGCTGCTTCCCGGAAAACGGCACGACGGCCGGCGAGCTGATCCAGCAGTCGGAAGCCGCGATGATCAAGGCCAAGGACGAGGGCCGCAACACGGTCGCGTCGTTCTCCAACGAGCAGGCGCAGGCGCTCAAGGACCGGCGCGAACTCGGGGCAGGACTGCGCGATGCGATCGCGAACGAGGAACTCGTTCTGCATTTCCAGCCGCAGATCGGCGCGCACGACTGGCAGGTGCGCGGCGTCGAGGCGCTCGTGCGCTGGAACAGCCCGCAGCACGGGCTGCTGCCGCCCGGGCGTTTCATTCCGGTCGCCGAGGAACTCGGCATCATCGTCGAGCTCGGCCAGTGGGTGCTCGAAACCGCCTGCCGCAAGGCGCGCGAATGGCTCGACAACGGGCTTGCCGATTTCACGGTCGCCATCAACGTCTCGGCGCTGCAATTGCAG
>NZ_DATIGT010000163.1:0-20881 GCF_035481375.1 Tahibacter sp. | reverse complement strand
AGCGCCAGCGCGCGCGGTTCGTCGTAGTTGGAGATCGTGCTGACCTTGACGAGCGTGCGGCCGTTCGTTCCGAAGCTCGTGTCCGGCGCACCGTTGGCGAGCAACCGCAGGAAGGTCATGCCGCGGTCGGTGCCGCTGCCGGCGAGCACGATGCGGCCGGCGTCGTCGATGCGCGCGGCACGCAGATCGGACACGCCGGTCGCGACGCCGCCGGAACTGGCCGCGCTGAACGTCACGCGGCCGTTGCTGCCGAAGCTGCCGTCGATCGCGCCGTCGCGCGTGAGGCGTGCGACGAATGCGTTGTTGCGCGCGAAGGTGTAGCCGACCAGCGTGATGCTGTCGTCGGCCGGCAGATCGCCGCGCTGGTTCGTTGCGATGCCCGCGACATAGTCGCTCGTCTGCGCGTCGGCCGCGTAGAAGCCCGGCAGCGTCACGTAGCCGGTGCCGCTGCCGCCGAAGCTGGGATCGAGCACGCCCGCGGCGGTGAAGCGCGCGACCGTCGTGCGCCGGTAGCGGAAGTTCCCGACCGTGAACAGCGTGTTGCCGGCAACGACGATCTTGCCGTCGCGCTGCACGGCCAGATGGCGGCCTTCGTCGTGCAGCGCCGGGCCGGCGACGTCGAGCAGCACCGATCCGGTGCGGCCGCCGCCGATCGCGGCGTCGCCGAAGGTCGTGTCGGTCGTGCCGTTCGGGCGCAGCTTGACGAGCGCGTAGTCCGAATAGGCGCCGGGCGCGAGAATGCCGGCGACGAGCAGGCTGCGATCGGGCAGCACCTTGATCGCATGCGCCTCGTCGACGTTGCCGCCGCGGTCGAGCATGAACAGGCCGTTCGTGCCGAAGCTCGGGTCGAGCCGGCCGTCCGGCAGGTAGCGCGCGACGGCGAAATTCGGCGACGAGCCCGGACCGCTCGCGTTGCGGCCCACGACCGTGCCGGCGGCGACGAAGCGGCCGTCCGGCAGCGCGGCGATGCCGTTGACCTCGTCGTCGGCCGTGAAGAAATCGGTCGTGAGCTTGCCGGCGCTGCCGAAGGTCGGGTCGAGTTCGCCCGGCGGTCCCTGCTGCGCGAGCACCGGTACCGCAGTCAGGAACAACAGCGTTGCAGCCAGTGTCGATGCGTACCCGTGCAATCCGACCGGTGTCTTCGTATGCTTCACGATGGTTTTCCTCGCAGGTGGATGAGCGATCTGCGCCGTTGCGCACCTTGTGCAACACGGCCGTTGCCCTCCGAGGACGGGATTGCTGGTTCAATCCTGTCACTGCAGCCGCTGCTGTTCTTGCCGGAGTGACTGTCGTGTCCGAATCCCATCCGCAGGGCGCTGCCGATCACGAGGTCACACGACTGCTCGTGGCCTGGAACGGCGGCAGCGCCGACGCCGCCGAGCAATTGACCGAACTCGTCTACGCGCAGGTCCGCGCGATTGCCGGCAAACACCTGCGCCAGTTCGAGGGCGACGTCACGCTCGCGCCGACCGAACTCGCGAACGAGCTGTTCCTGCGCCTGCTCGGCAAGGACATCGACTGGCGCGACCGGCGCCATTTCTTCGGCGTCGTCGTCGCGGCGATGCGCAATCTGCTCATCGACATGGCGCGCGCGCGCGGTAGCGAAAAACGCGGCGGCGGCCAGATCCACGTCACGCTGTCCTCGGCCGAGGACCAGCCGAGCGAGCCGCGCGAACAGGACCAGCTCAACAGCGCGCTCGATGCGCTGCGCGAACTCGACGCGCGCAAATGCGAAGTCATCGAGCTGACCTATTTCCTCGGCCTCAAGCGCGAGGAGATCGCGAGCACGCTCGACGTCTCGCTCGCGACGGTCGACCGCGAACTGCGCTTCGCGCGCGCCTGGCTCAAGGAACGGCTCGAAGCATGAGCGAGCGCTGGCGGCGCCTGCAGGAACTCTTCGATGCGCTGCTCGCGCTGCCGACCGGCGAGCGCGCCGGCTGGCTCGCGCAGCAGCCCGACGCCGAGGATCTCAAGCAGGAGGCACTGCGACTCGCTGCGGCCGACGAGCGCGACGACGCAACGGTCACGCGCCAGTTCGGCTCGGCGGTCGGCGAAGCCGTCGCGCCGACGCCGGCGCGCGGGCTCATGCTCGGGCCTTACCGGCTGCTCTGCGAAATCGGTTCGGGCGGCATGGGCACGGTATTCCTGGCCGAGCGCGCCGACGCCGAGTTCGACCGGCAGGTCGCGATCAAGCTGATCCGCGGCGTACCGACGCGCGATGCCGCCGAGCGTCTGCGCCGCGAACGCCAGATCCTCGCCAAGCTCGAACACCCGCACATCGCGCGGCTGCTCGACGGCGGCACGAGTCCCGACGGCCAGCCCTATCTCGTCATGGAGTACGTGCAGGGCGAGCCCGTCACGCGCTGGTGCCGCGAACACAACGCGCCGCTGACCACGCGCCTGGAACTGCTGCGCAAGGTCTGCCTCGCCGTGCAGTACGCGCATCAGCGCCTCGTGATCCATCGCGACCTCAAGCCCGCCAATGTGCTCGTGCGCAGCGACGGCGAACCCGCCCTGCTCGACTTCGGCATCGCGAAGCTGCTGGACCCGAACGCGAGCGGCCGGCAGGAGGCCACGCACGCGCAGTGGTTCACGCCGACCTACGCTGCGCCCGAACAGCGCCGCGGCGAAGCCGTCAGCACGGCGACCGACGTCTACGCGCTCGGCCTGCTGCTGTTCGAAGTGCTGACCGAAACCGTGCCGACGCCGGACGCCGCGGGTTTCGTGCTGCCGGCCGGCGCGACGCGCGCCGGCGGCGCGCGCCTGCCGCCCGAACTCGCGCTGATCGTGGCCCAGGCCACGCACGCGGACCCGGCGCGCCGCTATCTGTCGCCCGAGGCGCTGTCGGAAGACCTGCGCCGCTATCTGCGCGGCCGTCCCGTGCTCGCCGCGCCGGACAGCTGGCTGTATCGCAGCAACAAGTTCCTGCGCCGCCATCCGTTCGCGATCGCCGCGGCGAGCGTCGCGCTCGCGGTCATCGCCGTGTCGACCTGGCGGCTCGCCGCCGAACGCGACCGCGCGCTGCAGGCCGAAGCGAAGGCGCAGCGCGAATCGGCCACGTCGCAGCACATCCTCGACTATCTGGTGAGCCTGTTCGACGCCGCCGCGCCCGACAACGCCGGCAACACGAGCCTGTCGCCGAAACAGCTGATCGACCGCGGCCAGGCCGACATCGACACGCGGCTCGCGAACGAACCGGAACAGCGCGCACGTCTGCTCGCCGCGTTCGGCCGCATCTACATGGAACTCGGCGATCCCGACAGCGCGGCCGGCGTGCTGCGCCGCGCCGCCGCGATCGAGCAGCAGCGCGGCGATGCGCGCCAGCAGGCGATCTATCTCGCCGACGTCGGCTACATGCTCAACCTCGCCGAGCGCCCCGAGGAAGCCGAGCCCGTTCTGCACGACGCGCTCGCGCGGCTCGGCAACGTCGCACCCGAAGACCGCCGCGCGCGCATCGACGCGCTCGCGACGTTGTCGCTCGTGCAGGCGCGCAGCGGCGACGTGCCCGGCGCGCTCGTGCATGCATCCGAAGCGCAGCAGCTCGCCGCGCAGCTCGGCCCGGAAGACTACCTGTTCGTCACGCGCGCGCTGACCGCGCAGTCCGAAGCGCACATGCGCGACAACCGGCCCGACGAGGCCGAGCGCTTCGCGCGCAAGGCGATCGACATCCTGCGCGCGCACCTGCCCGCGGATTCCGCCGAAGTCATTTCCGCGACGGGTTTCCTGACCGACGTCTACGAGCGCCAGGGCCGCGAGGCCGACCGCGAACGGCTGCTGCGCGAGATGCTGACCTTGCGCCTGCGCAAGCTCGCGCCCGACAGCGCCTGGGCGATCACCGCGCGCAACAATCTCGCACAATCCGTTTATCTACAAGGTCGCCTGCTCGAAGCGCTGCCGCTGTTCCGCGAAAACCTCGAACACCTGCGCGCGAGCGGCCAGCAGGACTCGCCGAGCTATGCGATCACGGCCAACAACCTCGCGAGCCTTTCCGAACAGGCCGAGGACTTCGCCGCGGCGATCCCGCTGTTTCGCGAAGCCTACGAAAACAGCCTGCCGCGCGCCGACAAGCCGGCCTCGCCGAAGCTTCCGATGTTCCGGCAGAACTACGGCCGCAGCCTGCTGCTGTCGGGGCAGCTGCAGCAGGCGCTGCCGCTGATCGAGGCCGACATCGAGGCCTCGTTCGACGACGACACCGAGCGCGGACGGCGCCAGCTGCACCTGTCGGAGTGGATGCGCCGCAACGGCCGTCTCGATCAGGCCGCGCGCTTTGCGGCCGGCGCCGACGAGATCTTCCGCCCGCGCGTGCCGGCCGGTCATCCGCGCCTGGCCGCGATCGCGCGCCAGCGCGGCCTGATCCTGCGCGACCAGGGCCGCTACGACGAAGCCGAAGCGCAGCTGCGCGAGGCCTCGGCGATGCTGCGCGGCACCACCAACCGCATCAGCAATCCGCTGATCGACGTGCAGGTGCATCTCGCGGAACTGCGCCTCGCGCGCGGCGACAAGGCCGAAGCGCGCGCCTTGCTCGGCGCGGTCGCCGCACCGCTCGCGGAACGCTTCGTCGACGCCGCACCGCTGCGCCAGCTGCATGCGCAGCTCGTGAAGCAGGCCGGCGGCTGATCGATGCCGCACCGGCGGACCCACGCAGCGTGCGCGAATCCGGCATGATTCCGCGTCCGCGACCGACGATTTCCGCATGACCACGCCGACGTTTCTCTGGCACGACTACGAGACCTCGGGCGCGGATCCGCGCCGCGACCGGCCGTGCCAGTTCGCCGCGCTGCGCACGAACGCCGACCTCGAACTGATCGGCGATCCGATCGAAGTGTTCTGCGCGCCGGCGCCCGACGTGCTGCCGCATCCGCAGGCCGCGCTGATCACAGGCATCACGCCGCAGCAGCTCGTGCGCGACGGCGTGCGCGAAGCCGAATTCGCCGCGCACGTGCACGACGCGATGGCCGTGCCGGGCACCTGCACGGTCGGCTACAACTCGCTGCGCTTCGACGACGAGTTCACGCGCAACCTGCTGTATCGCAATTTCTACGAGCCCTATGCGCGCGAATGGGAGAACGGCAATTCGCGCTGGGATCTGATCGACCTCGTGCGCATGACCTACGCGCTGCGCCCCGACGGCATCGAGTGGCCGCGGCGCGAGGACGGCACGCCGAGCTTCCGGCTCGAAGACCTCGCCCGCGCGAACCGTCTGCAGCAGGAGCGCGCGCACGACGCCTTGTCCGACGTGCATGCGCTGATCGATCTTGCGCGGCTGCTGCGCGCGCGCCAGCCCAGACTGTTCGATTTCTACTTCGCGCTGCGCCGCAAGCAGCGCGCGTTCGAGCTGCTCGACGTCGCGCGGCGCACGCCGGTGCTGCACGTGTCGTCGCGCTTTCCGGCGAGCCGCGGCTGCCTCGCACTGGTCGCGCCGCTCGCCGTGCATGCGACGCAGCCGAACGCGATCATCGTCTACGACCTCGACGCCGATCCGGCGCCGCTGATCGAACTCGACGCCGAGGCGATCGCCGAGCGCGTGTTCAGCGCGCGCGCCGATCTGCCCGAGGACGTCGAACGCATTCCGCTGAAACTCGTGCACGCCAACCGGTCGCCGGCGCTCGCGCCGCTGTCGGCGCTGGCTGGCGTCGACCTCGCGCGCATCGCGCTCGATCCGCCGCGCTGCCTCGCCCATCTCCAACGGCTGCGCGACGTGCCCGGCCTCGCGGCGAAGCTGCAGCAGGTATTCGCGAACCGTTACGACGACGCGAAAACCGACCCGGAACTCGCGCTCTACGGCGGCTTCCTGCAGGACGCCGACAAGCGCCTGCTGCGCGAAGTCCGCGCGACGCCGCCGGCGCAGCTCGCGTCGCAGCGCTTCGCGTTCCGCGACGCGCGCCTGGTCGAACTGTTCCGCCGCTACCGCGCGCGCAACTGGCCCGAACATTTGAGCGCCGGCGAAGCCGAGCAGTGGCAGGCGTTCTGTCGCGAACGGCTGGAGCGCAAGACCGAACTGACCACGCTGACCTTCGACGACTACTTCGCCCTGATCGACGCGCTGCGCGCCGACCCCGCGCAGTCCGCGCACGGCACGCTGTTCGACGCGCTGCAGGCTTACGGCCTGGAGCGCCGGCACGCGCTCTCCGCCTGACCCGAACCCGCAAGGCTTCCGCCGCCATGACCGCCTACTTCACGCCCGCGACCTTCAGATTCCTGCGCGATCTCGCGCGCAACAACAACCGCGACTGGTTTCTCGCGAACAAGACCCGCTACGAGGAAAATGTGCGCGAACCGTTCCTGCGCCTGCTCGGCGACCTGCAGGCACCGCTCGCGAAAATCAGCGCGAACTATCGCGCCGACACGCGCACGCAGGGCGGCTCGCTGTTCCGCCAGCACCGCGACACGCGCTTTGCGAACGACAAGACGCCGTATAAGACCTGGGCCGGCGCGCGGCTGTTCCACGAGCGCAGCAAGGGCATCGAGGCGCCGGTGTTCTATCTGCACATCCAGCCCGGCGAATGCTTCGCCGGCGGCGGACTCTGGCATCCGCAGTCCGACGCGCTGAACAAGGTCCGCGCCTTCCTCGCCGACAACCCGGCTGCCTGGAAGAAGGCCACGCAGAGCAAGGCGTTCCGCGAACGCCTGACACAGGGCGGCGACACGCTGACGCGCCCGCCGCGCGGCTTCGATCCGAATCACGAACTCATCGCCGACATCCGGCGCAAGGACTTCGTCGCCTCGGCGACCTTCGACGACGCGTTCGCGACCTCCGACGAATTCAAGCCCTATCTCGTCGATACGCTCAAGCGCGTCGCGCCGATGATCGACTACCTCTGCGCCGCGCTCGAACTGGATTTCTGATCGCGACAGCGAGACCGCCATGACCGCCCTGCCCGACTTCCGCCTCGAAGCGTATTTTTCCCGCTGGGAATTTCGCGCCAGGTACCACATGACCGCGAGCGACGCACAGACCGTCGGCATGGACGAACTGCTCGCGCTCGCGGGCGACGCCGAGCGCGCGCGCTGGGAACAGCTGACGCTCGGCTACGGCGAGACCTGGGGTTCGGATCCGCTGCGCGAGGCGATCGCGGCCGGCTACGAAGGACTCGACGCCGCCGACGTGCTGACCTTCGCCGGCGCCGAGGAAGCCATCTACTGCGCACTGCGCGTGCTTCTGAGCAAGGACGATCACGCGATCGTCAGCGTGCCGAACTACCAGTCGATGGAAACGCTCGCGCTCGAATGCGCCGGATCGGTCACCGGCCTCGCGCTGCACGCGAGCGACGGCTGGCAGCCGGATCTCGACGAATTCCGCGCCGCGCTGCGGCCGAACACGCGCGTCGTCGCGCTGAATTTTCCGAACAACCCGACCGGCGTCGTCGCGCGGCGCGACACGTTCGCGGCGATCGCGGCGATCTGCGAGGAACGCGGCATCCATTTCTTCAGCGACGAGGTCTATCGCGGCCTCGAACGCGACGCGAACCTGCGCCTGCCGCAGGCGGCCGAGTTCTGCCGCACCGGGCTCTCGCTCAACGTGATGTCGAAGGCCTACGGCCTGCCGGGGCTGCGCATCGGCTGGATCGCGTGCCGCGACCGTGCGCTGCTGTCGCGCATGGAGCGCTACAAGCACTACCTGTCGATCTGCAACGCGAAACCGTCGGAAGTGCTCGCGACGATCGCGCTGAAAGCCGCCGACACGCTGCTGACCCGAAACCGCGCGCGCTGCCGCGACAATCTCGCCAGGCTCGGCGCGTTCTTCGCCGCGCATGCCGACCGATACGCGTGGCGCGAACCCGAAGGCGGCTGCGTCGGCTTCGCGCGCTATCTCGGCAGCGACGGCGTCGAGGCGCACTGCCGTGCGCTCGTCGAAGAGGCCGGCGTGCTGCTGCTTCCGGCGAGCCTGTTCGAATCGGCGCTGCTGCCGGTGCCCGTCGACCGCTTCCGCGTCGGCTTCGGCCGCGACGGCATCGACGCGGGGCTTGCCGCTTGGGGTGGGTTTCTCGCGCGGTGACCGGCCGGGGCCTGGAAAAGTCGCGAGCGCCGTAAAAACTACGGCTTTGCCGCAGCCGCCGGCTCCGCGCCCTTCGGCGCCTTCAGATCGACGATGACCGCTTCGCCGCGCATCTTCTGCATCCACTGTTCGCCCTGACGCGCGACCATGCGCTTGTGCAGTTCCGCGCGGACCGCGTCGAACGCCGGCGGCGTCACGGGCTTCGTCGAGACCAGATGCAGCAGATGCCAGCCGTACTGCGACTTCACCGGCACCTTCGTCGATGCGCCGGGCTTTAGCTGCTTGATCGCGTCGACGAGTTCCTGCGCGGGCAACTGCACGAGCCGAACGTCCTTGAATTCGCGCGCCTGCTTGGCCTTGCCCTGCCACTCCGCATAGACGGCGGTCCAGTCCTTGCCGCCGAGCAATTCCTCGCCGACCTTCAGCGCCTCGGCTTCGTTGTCAAACAGCAGCTGGCTGAAGTCGTAGGACTCGCTGCCGGCCTTGGCGACCTGGGTCTCGTATTCGGCCTTGAGCATCTGTTCGGTGATCGGATTGGCGCGCGCGTAGAACGCCATCGTCGCGTTCGCGACGCCCTGCAGGCGCTGCGCCTCGACCGTTGCCGCAAAGTTCACATCGTCTTCCATGCCTTGTTTGCGCGCGACGTTCGCGAGCAGCACGTAGTCGGAGAGTTCCTTGATCGCGCGCTGGCGCTGTTCGGGATCGGCAAGATCCAGACCGCGGCCGCGGGCGACTTCGTCGAGCAGCGCCGCGGGCACGGGCTGGTCGTTCACGCGCAGCACCGGCTCGCCGCCCGCGTACTGGATCACCGGCGGCTTGCCGCCGCTGCCGCCGGAGCAGCCGGCCAGGGACGCAAGCAACAGCAGGGGCAGGACTCTACGCATGGACGGCTCCTCAGGCTTCGTTCGGCGCCCGCGCATCGATCGCGAACGCGTGGATATCGGTGTTCATCAATTCGCCCAGCGCCGCATAGACGAGGCGATGGCGTGCGAGCGGCGGCCTGCCGGCGAACTGCGCGGAGACGATGCGCGCGCGGAAATGGCCGCGGCCGTCGCGCGCGCCTTCGTGGCCGGCGTGCTTGTGGCTTTCGTCGACGAGATCGAGTTCGACGGGTTCGAGCGAGGCGAGCGCCGAGCGGATGCGGTCGAGCCGGTCGCTCACGGCAGAACCTTCTTGAACGGGCGCACGGTCACCTGCGCGTAGACGCCGGCCTCGATGTACGGGTCGGCATCGGCCCAGGCCTGCGCTGAGGCGAGATCGGCGAATTCGGCGACGATCAGACTGCCCGTGAAGCCCGCGGGGCCGGGATCGACCGCGTCGATCGCGGGAAACGGACCGGCCAGCAACAGGCGGCCTTCGTTCTTCAGCGCTTCGAGACGTTCCAGGTGCGCGGGGCGCGCGGCAAGACGCTGCGGCAGCGAGCCCGGCGCATCGGTTCCCTCGATCACGTACCACATCATGCTGGTCCTTCCGCAATGCCACGCACCGCGGCGCAACGCGGGCGAGCTGAAATGGAATCGGTGTCGCGGCCGCGACGGCGGACGCCGACGCGGGGGATCCGCATTCTAGCGGATTGCCCCGGTCCTGCCGCGTTAAGCGTGCGTCGCGGCGGACGCTCGGCCGGCCGGCTCGAAATCGTCGGCGAACAGCGACGGCTCGTAGTCGGGATGAATCGGGTCGTTGCCCGGCACGAGATCGGTCAGAAGATCCGCGAGCGCGCACTGCGGACAGGCCGGCGCAACCGTAGCTGCTCACATGGTTCGGTTTGCGGCGCCGTAGCGATCGTGCGCACGCGGTGCGCCGCATCCGGCCCCTGATGGCGCACGAGGACGACAAGCGCGAGTTCCTGGCCGGGCGCGGCCTGCGGCAGCGCGTCGACGTCGATACGCAGATCACATTTCCGTAGTACCCCTGCGCCTTGAACGCCGAACTCCAGTCCGGTGACACACCGCCGCGGCGGCGAGGCTGCCCGAGAACAGAACGCGGTGCAGGCCGCCGCTGATTGCATTAGACGCGTCGGCGAACGGCCGGCCCGTGCCGCACAGCGACGCCGCGCGCCGATGCAGCGTCGCGCCGACCGATCAGCGCGAGCAGGCCGGGCACGCCGAGGCCCGCGAGCACTTCCAGCGGAAGGTTGTGCGGCCACGGCGTGCGGCGCGGATCGACGAGCGCGTCGACCGGCGGGGCCGAGGACTCCCGATATGCATCCAGGGCATCGGGCCCGCGCGCAAGATCGATCGCGTCGCGCCATGGCGCCACAGCCGCCGCGGCGATCAGACAGGCCCAGGCCAGCCCGAGCGTCGCATCGGCGCCTGCAGTGCAAGAAAGCCGGCGAGGCCGGCGACGCCCGCGGCCCGGCCGACCTGCCGCACCGTCACGCCGCTCAGGCTTCGGGGCGCATGTACGGGAACAGCAGCACGTCGCGGATCGAGGCCGCGTCGGCGAACAGCATCACGAGGCGATCGATGCCGACGCCGAGGCCGCCGGTCGGCGCGAGCCCGTATTCGAGCGCGCGGATGTAGTCGTGGTCGAAATGCATGGCCTCGTCGTCGCCCGAATCCTTCGCCGCGACCTGCGCATGGAAGCGCGCGGCCTGGTCTTCCGGATCGTTGAGCTCGGAGAAGCCGTTCGCGATCTCCTTGCCGCCGACGAACAGCTCGAAGCGGTCGGTGATGCCCGGATCGGCGTCGTTCTCGCGCGCGAGCGGCGAGACCTCGGTCGGGTACTGCGTGATGAAGGTCGGCTGCACGAGCGTACCTTCGACGGTCGCCTCGAACAGTTCGAGCAGCAGCTTGCCCCAGCCGTAGGACGGCTTCACGTGGATGCCCTTGCGCGCGCAGTGCGCGGCGAGCGCGTCGCGGTCGCGCAGTTCGTGTGCGCCGATCTCCGGATTGTGTTCGCGCACGGCCTGTTCCATCGGCCAGCGCTTGAACGCGGGACCGAGATCGATGCTGCGGCCTTCCCAGGTCAGCGCGGTCGCGCCGAGCGTGGCCTGCGCGGTCTCGCGGATCATGGCTTCGGTCAGATCCATGATCCCGGTGTAGGTCGCATAGGCCTGGTAGAGCTCCAGCATCGTGAACTCGGGATTGTGCCGCGTCGACACGCCCTCGTTGCGGAAATTGCGGTTGATCTCGTAGACGCGGTCGAAGCCGCCGACGACGAGACGCTTGAGGTACAGCTCGGGCGCGACGCGCAGATAGAGCTGCAGGTCGAGCGCATTGTGATGCGTGACGAACGGCCGCGCAGTCGCGCCGCCCGGGATCACGTGCATCATCGGCGTCTCGACTTCCATGAAGCGGCGCGACGGATCCTCGAGCCACTTGCGGATGTGGCCGATCACCGCCGAGCGCAGCTTGAACACGCGGCGCGCTTCTTCGGTCACCACGAGATCGACGTAGCGCTGGCGGTAGCGCTGCTCGACATCGGCGAGCCCGTGCCACTTGTCGGGCAGCGGCCGCAGCGACTTCGTCAGCAGCCGGAGCGTGTCCACTTTTAGCGAAAGCTCACCGGTCTTCGTGCGCGTCAGCACGCCCTCGGCGCCGACGATGTCGCCGACGTCCCAGCCCTTGAACGCCTCGTAGGCATCGCCGAGCGCGGCCTGCTGCAGGAACAGCTGCAGGCGCGCGGTCATGTCCTGCACCTGCGCGAAGCTCGCCTTGCCCATCTGGCGCTTGGCGAGCAGGCGCCCGGCGACGCGCACGCGGCGGCCGAGCGCGTCGATCGCGTCGGCGGTCCAGCGGTCCTTGTCGGCGAATTCGGACTGCAGGTCGCCGGCGAACGAATCGGGTGCGAAATCGTTCGGGAACGCGATGCCCGTCGCGCGCAGCGCGCGCAGTTTTTCGCGGCGCTCGGCGATCAGACGGTTCTCGTCTTCGGGCGGGCGCGGCATATCGGGGCTGTCGTTCTTTTGGTCGGTCATCGCTCGTTTTCCGCGTCGTTGGCCGGAGGCTGCTCCGGCTCTCGTTCTGTTGCGTGTCGCTCAGTGCCGGGTCGCGCGCTTGATCAGCGCGAGCAGCCGCTCGTTTCCCTCGGCGCCTTCGCGCAGCCTGCCGGCCGCTTCGGCCGACAGCTTCGCGCCGGCGTCGACCAGCGCCTCGGCGTTGTCGTACCTGCCGACGATCAGCGCCATCGACAGCGGCGTGAATCCCTGCGGCGTGCGCTGGTCGAGCGCAGCACCGCCGGCGACCAACTGCTTCACCACGGCCGGCGTGCATTGCTGAGCGGCGAGGATCAGCGTGCCCATCATGCCGGTATCGTTGGGTCGCGCGCCTTCGCGCAGCAGCACCGCGATCGTCGCGAGCACGTCGGCTTCGGCGATCGACGTGTCCATGCAGGCCTGGATCGCGAATTCCAGCGTCGTCTGCGGCGTCATCTCGAGCTTGCCGTTCGGGTCGACGCCGAGCACGATCATCGCTTCGACGATCTGCGCCTTCGCGTTGAACAGGTTGACCGGCAGATTGTCCTGGACGACCGAGGTGCCGTCCTCTTCCATGATCTTTTCGGCTTGCTCGCGCGACATGCGCGGCTTCGCCGCGTCCTGCGCCGCCGCCAGCATGGCCGAGCCGCCGAGCAGCGCGGCAATGACGATTTTTCCTATCCGCATCGGGGTCCTCCGGGTACGCGCGGTCATTTCGCCGCGCCGGTCGCGCGCCTGAGAATCGCGGCCTGGGCCGGATCCTGCGGTTTTTCCATGAACAGCTGATCGGCGTCCTTCGCGCTCATGCGCGCGCCCTTGCCGACGAGGAATTCGGCGATGTCCCAGCGGCCGGCGACCATGGCCATCTTCAGCGGCGTGAACTGCTGCGCGTTGACCGGATTCGGCTCGGCGCCGGCGGCGACGAGTTTCTCGAACACCGCGAGCGGGCACTGCTGCACGGCCGCGATCAGCACGGTGTTGCCCTGCGCGTCGCGGTGGTTGACGTCGGCGCCCTGGGCGATCAGCAGGTCGAGCACGGCGAGCTGCCGGTTGATCGGCACATGCTTGGCGCAGGCCAGCATCGTCGCCATGCCGAGCGGCGTCAGCGGGCCGTCGCCGGGCGACGCCACGTCGACGCCGGCATCGATGAGCGCCTGCACGATTTCGGCGTCGCCCTCGCCGAGCGCACGGCCCAGATCGTCGTCCGACGCGCCGCGGCCGCGCGAGCGCAGCAACTGCAGCGCAGCCTGTTCCTTCTGCGGATCCTGCGGCCTGGCCGCAGCCGAACGCGAGCCGCTGCGTTCGCGGTTTTCCTTCCAGTCCTGCAGCAGGTCGCCGCGGCTGTGGATGAAGCCGTCGCCGTCGCCGGTCGCGGCCCGCGCGATCGCGATCGCTTCGTCGAGCACCGCGTCGGGCGCATCGAGCGTGCGCAGCGCCATCAGCGCGTCGCCGCGTACGCTCCAGCCGGCGTTGCTGCGCGCGACCTCGAGCAGCGCGGGCGGCGCGTTCGCGACGAGCCAGGCCTTCACCGCAGCCGGCGAACTGCCCCGGAAGTCGCCGAGTTCCTCGATCGCGTCGATGTAGGTCGACTGGCTGCGCTCGTCCTTCGCCGCGCGCAGGCCGTCGACGAGCGGCGCGAGGTCGCGCGCCGGATCGACGCCGCCCTGCTCCACTTTCGCCTCGATCTGCGCGACGGTAGCGGAGGCGTCCGGCAGGCGCCTTGCGGCTTGCGCGCCGGCGGCGAGACCCGACAGCAGCGCGGCGAGAACAATCCGTTGCAGAGTTATCTTTTCCATAAATTTACCCTTATGCGTCGATGCGCTTGGCACCGGCCTCGAGGCCGAGCTTGAGGCTGGCTTCGATGAACTCGTCGAGATCGCCGTCGAGCACCTTCTGCGTGTCGGTGCGCTCCACGCTCGTGCGCAGATCCTTGATGCGCGACTGGTCGAGCACGTAGGAGCGGATCTGGCTGCCCCAGCCGATGTCCGACTTCGTCGCTTCGAGCGCGTCCTTTTCGGCGTTGCGCTTCTGCATCTCGATCTCGTACAGCTTGGCCTTGAGCATCTTCATCGCGCGGTCGCGGTTGGCGTGCTGGGAGCGCTCGGTCTGGCACGCGACGACGACGCCGCTCGGAACGTGCGTGATGCGCACGGCCGATTCGGTCTTGTTCACATGCTGGCCGCCCGCTCCCGAGGAGCGGTAGACGTCAGTCTTCAGATCGGCCGGATTGATGTCGATGTCGATATCGTCTTCCACTTCGGGCGAGACGAAGATCGACGAGAACGAGGTGTGGCGGCGGTTGTCCGAGTCGAACGGCGATTTCCGGACCAGGCGGTGCACGCCGATCTCGGTCTTGAGCCAGCCGTAGGCGTAGTCGCCTTCGACACGGAACGACGCGCTCTTGATGCCGGCGACATCGCCCGCGGAAACTTCCATGAGCTCGGTCTTCCAGCCCTTGTTCTCGCACCAGCGCAGGTACATGCGAAGCAGCATTTCGGCCCAGTCCTGGGCCTCGGTGCCGCCGGCGCCGGCCTGCACGTCGACGAACGCGTTGGCCGCGTCCATCTTGCCGGAGAACATGCGCTGGAACTCGAGCTTGTCGACCTTCTGCGCGAGCGTGTCGACGTCGTCGGCCACCGCGAGCGCGGTGCCCTCGTCCGCCTCGGCCACGGCCATTTCCAGCAGTTCGCCGGCGCCGTCGAGTCCTTCGATCAGGCTCTTGATGCCGTGCACGATCTTTTCGAGCTGGGCACGTTCCTTGCCGAGATCCTGGGCCCGTTGCGGGTTGTCCCAGACGGTCGGACTTTCCAGTTCGCGACTTACTTCTTCGAGACGTTCCGCTTTTGTCTCGTAGTCAAAGATACCCCCTAAGCGACTGCACCCGATCCTTGAGATCGGCGATGCGCGCGGAGATCGGATTGGTCTCGATCATGGCGTGGAACCACTTCTTTGCGGGAAAAAAGGCCGGCAGAATACCAAAACGGAGAGGCGAGCTGGCGACCAGGGGCGGCCGGCTCGCCGGAATCGTGGTTCCGACGGCTCTCCGTATATCGGCGGCATCGAGAAGGAAGCGCTTTCGTTCCGGGTTTCAAGCCCGGCAGTCTCGGGCGCCGCGTCGCTGCACCATTCCGGCGGGGGCCGGATCAACTGGGGAATACCATGCTTCGATCCGTTCGTGCATTCGCAACGGTTACCGCTCTTCTCGGCAGCGGCTCCGTACTCGCACAAGGCACCATCACCGACGGCGCCGCCAATTTCACGCGGCCGGCTTCATCTTTCGACAATTCACCCGCAGGCAATTTCGTCGGCGTTTCCGCCACCGCAACCCAGGACCACTTGTTCGAATCGGGCTGGTATTTCCGTGTCTCCGGCGATGCGCGGGAATTCTTTTTTCCGGTACCCGCCACGCAGAACTACGCCGGCAACACCTCGACCCTGGACTGGACCGACGTCAGCGCCCGCGGCCTGTTCTCGGCCCGGGAAATCGCGGTCGTGACCAATTTCAACGGTCCTTCCGGCCGTGTCGAAAAGACCATGACCATCACCAACCTCAGTCAGTCCAATCCGCTGGTCATCGATATCTTTCACATGCTGGACTTCGACATCCAGCCGACGGCAGGCAACGATTCCGCCGTCCAGATCAGCACCACCCGCATCGGCCTGACCGACCCGGGCGGCGTCACCGGCGAATACGTCGGCATCAGCGCCGACGCCTACATGGTGCGGCCGTTCGGCGCCACCGACCTGGGCACCGTGCTCGACGACGCGGCCGTGACCAATCTCGACAGCAGCGGTCTGCCTTTCGGTCCCGGCGACTTCACCTCGGCCATGCAATGGAGCAATCAGACCATCGCTCCGTCGGGTTCGGCCAGCTTCGTCATCCAGTTCGCGATCAACACGGCGACGGTGCCGGTGACGCTGCAGTCGTTCTCGGTCGACTGAAAATCACCCACGGGAGCGTCGGTCGCCGAAGGCGGGAAGCGGAAGCTTCCTCCGGGCGGCGCGTGAAAGCGGTCGCGTGTTCATCCTCGAAAAACTGCTAGGTCAGTGCCTCCCAATGCCTGACCAGCAGCCGCAACTTCTCACGCCCGTTCCAGTCGTCGATGGAGAGCTCGAACGCGGCGCGCAGCCGGGCCGGCGGCGGCTGACCCGCGTAGCCGCCGAACATGACCGCGTCGAGCGGTTCGCGGCGCTGCGCATGCTGCAACGTCAGGCGCAAGTGCGTCTGACCCATGAGTTTCCAGTCGAGCACGCGGAATTCGTCGTCGAACAGCGGCTCGGGAAAGGCCTGGCCCCAGGGCCCCGCGAAGCGCAACTGGCGGGCGAGCTCGAGATCGTATTCGTGCGCGGCGAGGCAGCCATCCGTCTGCAGCACCGGATCGAGCAGGGCCGGATCGAGACGCCGGCGCGCGACCGCATCGAACGCCGCGGCGAACTCGGCCAGACGCGACGCCGGCAAGGTCAGTCCTGCAGCCATCGCATGGCCGCCGAAGCGCGTGATGAGGCCCGGCGTCGTCACATCGACTTCGGCGAGCGCATCGCGCAGGTGGAAGCCCGCGATCGAGCGCCCCGAGGCCTTGATCTCCTCGCCGTCGTCGTCGCCCGGCGCGCACGCGATCACCGGACGATGCAGGCGTTCCTTCAGCTTCGACGCGACCAGCCCGACGATACCGACATGCCAGTCGGGCTCGTAGAGCACGACGCCGATCGGCAGCGTGTCGGCGCCGTAGCGCGCGAGATAGCTCGCGACCGTCGCCTCGCCCTGCTCCACCATCTGCGCCTGCAGGTCGCGGCGCTCGGCGTTGATCGCGCTGAGGCGGTCGGCAAGTTCGCGCGCGCGGCGCGGCTCGTCACAGAGCAGGCATTCGATGCCGAGTCGCATGTCGTCCATGCGGCCGGCCGCATTGATGCGCGGACCGAGCGCGAAACCGAGATCGTTCGCGCACAGCGATTCGGCGGCGCGCTTGCTCGACTCGATCAGCGCGAGCACGCCGGCGCAGGCCTGGCGCGCGCGGATGCGGCGCAGTCCCGCGTCGACGAGCACGCGGTTGTTGTAGTCGAGCGGCACGAGGTCGGCGACGGTGCCGAGCGCGACGAGATCGAGCAGCGTCGACAGGTCGGGCTCGGCGCGCTGCACGAACCAGCCGTTCGCACGCAGCCGCGCGCGCAGCGCGAGCAGCACGTAGAACACGACGCCGACGCCGGCCAGCGCCTTGCTCGGGAATGCATCGCCCGGCAGGTTCGGATTGACGATCGCGGCCGCGTCGGGCAGCGAATCGCCGGGCAGATGATGGTCGGTCACGACGACGGCGATGCCGAGCGCGTTGGCCGCGGCGACGCCCGCGTGCGCCGCGACGCCGTTGTCGACCGTGACGATGAGATCGGGCTTTCGCGGCAGCAGTTCGTCGACGAGCGCCGGACTCAGGCCGTAGCCGTGCGTGAACCGGTTCGGCACCTGGTAGTCGACGTCGGTCGCGCCGAGCAGGCGAAGACCGCGCACGGCGACCGCCGTGCCGGTCGCGCCGTCGGCATCGAAGTCGCCGACGACGACGATGCGCTCGCCCTCGCGCAACGCGCGTTCGAGGCGTTCGCAGGCGGTGTCGAGGCCGCCGAGCTGCCGCGGCGACACGAGTCGCGCGAGGCGGTGCTCGACGTCGTGCGGCGACGCGACGCCGCGCGCCGCATAGATGCGCTGCAGCACCGGATGCAGGTTGCCGGTCCACTCGCCCGGCGGCGGCGCGCTGCGCCGCTCGATGCGCCAGTTGCGCACGTCAGGCCCTGAGCGGCTGCACGCGGCGCCAGAAGCGCCAGCGCTGGCCGTGGCGATAGACCGCGCGCTCGCCGCTGGCCAGCTGCAGACGCAGCTCGGCGAGCTTGCCGCGCGCGAGGCCGTGTTCGAGGCGCGGCAGCCACTGGTTCGCGAGCGCGGGCAACGCGGCCGCATCGTCGAGATCGAGCAAGGACTCGCCGTCGAAGCCGGTCAGCGCGTCGGGCGTCGCGGCGGCGACGGCGCACTTCGCGCGCGCGGCGAGCGCGGCGAGCACGCCGTCGCAGGTCAGCACGCGCGTCAGCGGCGTCTTCACCCACTGCGGCAGCGCGCCGGCACCCCAGAACCACAGGCTGTTGACCGGCAGCTGGCCGCGCGCGACGCGCTGTTCGTTGAGTGGATGGTTGTGCAGCACGATCTGCGCTTCGTTGAGCAGGCTGCGCCAGCGCTTGCCCTCGTTGCCCTCGGGCAGATGCAGGCGCAGGTCGTCGCCGAGCGCGCGGTCCGGCGGCACGAAGACAGGCAGGTGCGCACCGGCGGGCGCGCGCAGATACCAGCGCGACGGTACGGGCGCGTCGATCGGAAAGCCGCTGTCGCCGAACAGCGGACGCAGCGGGCGAAGCAGCGCTTCGCAGTCGGCGGCGTCGAGGCCGAGTTCGCCGCAGGCGAGCATGCGCGCGGTCGCCATGTCGGCGCGCACGTGTGCCGGGTCGGCGCGCAGCCAGGTCGAGCCGGCCGCATCGCCGCAGTCCGCCTCGCGCGTCAGCGCGGCGACCGGCAAGGCGGTCCCGGCAAACTGGAAATGTTCACGAAGCGCGGTTTCGCGGCCCGCCGCGGCGGCCGGCCGCGCATCGCCGCGGCGCAGCCAGAACGGGATCGGTCCCGATGCGAGCGCCGCATCGGCGGCGAGCACGGCACGCGGTGGGAGCAGCAGCGTGAGTCGGTTCATCGGGCTTCCCTCACATACGAGATGGCTGAGGTGATACCCATCCCCACCCATGCCCTCCCCGTGGAGGGGAGGGTTTGAAGCGTTGAGCCGCCCCCTTCAAGGGGAGGACTGGGTGAGAATGGGTTTCCGCCGTGGCGATTCCCACGCCCTATTCCCGGCAACACCTCAGTCGTATCTGACCGCCGTGATCTCGTACCGCTTCACGCCGTTCGGCGCCTGGAATTCGAACGAATCGCCCTGGCTCTTGCCGATCAGCGCACGCGCGATCGGCGAGCTGACCGCGATCAGGCGCTGTTTGATGTCGGCCTCGATGTCGCCGACGATCTGGTACGTCACGGCGTCGCCCGAGTCTTCGTCCTCGAGTTCGACGGTCGCGCCGAACACGATGCGCGGCGCCGCCTGCAGCTTCGACACGTCTATGACTTCCGCATAGCTCAGCGTCGCTTCCATTTCCTGGATCCGCCCCTCGACGAAACCCTGCTGTTCGCGCGCCGCGTGATACTCGGCGTTTTCCTTGAGATCGCCGTGCGCACGCGCCTCGGCGATCGCCTCGATGATGCGCGGGCGATCCACGGTCTTCAGTTTTTCGAGTTCGTCGCGCAGACGCTCGGCGCCTTTGAGGGTCAAGGGCGGTCGCTTCATGCTTTCAGTTCCTTGTGCAGCTCTTGCAGGCTGTTCACGCTGCCGTCCTCGCGATAGTCCAGCGAATGCAGCAGCGCACGGGCGCCGGCAATGGTAGTCGAATAGGTGATGCGCTGCTGCAGCGCCTCGCGCCGGATCGAGAACGAATCGGCGATGGCCTGCTTGCCTTCGGTCGTGTTGACGATGAATACGATCTCGCCGTTCTTGATCAGGTCCACGACGTGCGGACGGCCTTCGATGACCTTGTTGACGCGCGCGCAGGCCACGCCCTGCGCTTCGAGCCAGTCGCAGGTGCCGCTGGTCGCGACGAGCGAATAGCCGCGGCGCAGCAGGTCCTGCGCGACGCCGAGCAGGCGCGGCTTGTCCGGATCGCGCACCGACACGAACACCTTGCCCTTCGGCGGCGCGGCAATGTTGGCGGCTTCGTGCGCGCGCGCGAATGCCGCACCGAAGCTGCGGCCGACGCCCATGACCTCGCCGGTCGAACGCATCTCGGGACCGAGGATCGGATCGACGTTCTGGAATTTCAGGAACGGGAAGATCGCTTCCTTGACCGAGTAATACTGCGGGATCACCTCGCGCGTCGCGTTCTGCGCAGCGAGGGTCTGCCCGACCATGCAGCGCGCCGCGATCTTCGCGAGCGGCACGCCGGTCGCCTTCGACACGAACGGCACGGTGCGCGAGGCACGCGGGTTCACTTCGAGGATGAACACCTTGTCGTCCTGGATCGCGAACTGCGTGTTCATGAGGCCGACGACGTTGAGTTCGCGCGCCATCGCGCGCACCTGCTCGCGCAGCTGGTCCTGGATTTCCGCCGACAGCGAGTACGGCGGCAGCGAGCACGAGGAATCGCCGGAGTGCACGCCGGCTTCCTCAATGTGCTCCATGATGCCGCCGATCAGCACGTTGCCCTCGGCGTCGGCGACGACATCGACGTCGACCTCGACCGCGTTGTCGAGGAAGCGGTCGAGCAGCACCGGCGAATCGTCGGACACGCGCACGGCTTCGGTGATGTAGCGCTTGAGGTCGGCATCGGAGTGCACGACTTCCATCGCGCGGCCGCCGAGCACGTAGCTCGGCCGCACGACCATCGGATAGCCGATCTCTCGCGCAAGCGCGAGCGCCTGGTCGGCCGTGCGCGCGGTGCGGTTCGGCGGCTGGGCAAGACCGAGCTTATGCACCATCTGCTGGAAGCGCTCGCGGTCTTCGGCGAGGTCGATCGAATCGGGCGTCGTGCCGATGACCGGCGCACCGTTGGCTTCGAGCGCGCGCGCGAGCTTCAGCGGCGTCTGCCCGCCGTACTGCACGATGACGCCCTTGGGTTTTTCCTTGTCGATGATCTCGAGCACGTCCTCGAGCGTCAGCGGTTCGAAGTACAGGCGATCCGACGTGTCGTAGTCGGTCGACACGGTTTCCGGGTTGCAGTTGACCATGATGGTTTCATAGCCGTCCTCGCGCAGCGCGAGCGCCGCATGCACGCAGCAGTAGTCGAACTCGATGCCCTGGCCGATGCGGTTCGGGCCGCCGCCGAGCACCATGATCTTGTCGCGGCCGGTCGGCAGCGCCTCGCATTCCTGCTCATACGTGGAATACAGGTACGCGGTCGAGGTC
>NZ_DATIGT010000162.1:0-6642 GCF_035481375.1 Tahibacter sp. | reverse complement strand
CAGCGCGTCGATGTCCTCGTCCGCCAGCGCCGGCATGCCGTGGCGGCCGGCGTCGTCGCCGCGCAGCGGCAGCGCCGCGTCGCCGAGGCCGTCGGCATAGCTGGCCCAGGCCGCGGCCGCGGCGAGCCGCGCGGAGCCGTTGTGCACAGTTACCCAATGAAACACTGCGCGATCGAGCGCGCGCCAGACCGCAGGCAGCTCGGTCTCGTCGCGCAGCAGCGTGTAGCGGCTCATGCGCGCCCCCCGAGCGCGGCGTCGACCGCATCGATCAGCGCGTCGTCGAAGCGGCGGCGCCAGACGCCGGCGCCGGGCGCGAGCCCGCAGGCGCGCACGAACAGATAGACCGCGTCGCCGAGATGCCGCGCGCGTTCGTAGCGCGGCAGCCGCTGGCGCAGGTAGCGATCGAGCGCAACCGTGTAGAGCAGCGCCTGGAAACCGTAGCGATGTTCGTCCATCGCGTGCGCGAGCCGCGCCGGCGCGTAGTCGGCCGGCGAATCGCCGAGATAGTTGGTCTTGTAGTCCAGCACGTGGAAGCGGCCGTCGTGTTCGACGATCAGGTCGATCTTGCCGCTCATGAGACCGCTCAGCGTCGCCGCCGGCAGTTCGGCCGGCAGCAGCGCGGCGGCGCCGTGGCGCGCGCAGGCTTCGCGCAGCGCCTGCGGCGTCACCGCGTCGAGCACGAACTGGAACGCCATTTCGGCACGCTGCCGCGACGGCGCGATCGTCTGCAGGCTCGCGCCGTCGAACAGCGGCAGCGCGATCGTGCGCTCGATCATTGCGGCGATGGCTGCAACCGCCGCGGCGTCGCCGATCGGCATCGTGCGCACGGCGTATTCGCGCAGGCCTTCGGCGACGAGGGCGGACTGCGCAGCGACCGGCACGGACTGATCGCGACGCTCGAACGCGTAGTGCACGGCGTTGCCGAAATCCGGACCGCGCAGCGGCGCGAGTGCGGCGATGCGCGGATCGGCCGCGTCGGCGGGTTCGTCGGGCAGCAGCGCGAGCGCGGCGTCGCGCGCCGCGTTTTCGTCGTCGGCCGCGGTTTCTTCCTGATCGGCGCGGCGGCGCATCGCAACCAGCGCGGTGAAGCTGTAGGTGTGCTCGAGCAGGGGCCAGGCCGGTTCGCGGCGCGCCGCGAGCGCGACCGCATCGGGCGCGGCCTCGCGGTAATGCGTGTCGGGCCAGGTCCAGTCGCCCTCGGACCAGGCCACGTGCGCGGCGAAGTCCGGCGCATTCGCGCGCTGCAGTCGCGCCAGCGTCGCATCGAGCGCCGAGCGGTCCGGATCGGTCAGCGCTGCGGCGCCGCGACTTGCATCGCGCGGCCGCTGCGGCGGCAGCGCGTAGACGTGACACGCGTACTGCGCGCGCGTCAGCGCGACGTAGAGCACGCGGAAACGTTCCTCCTGGTCTTCCTCGCGCGCCTGGACCAGCGCTTGCGCATGACCGTCGGCGAGTGCGGCGACGCGATGGCCGGTCGCCGCGTCGTAGACCAGCGGCAATTGCGGCGGCTTGCCGGCGTGGTCCCACATCAGCGGCAGGAACACGATCGGAAACTCGAGCCCCTTGCTCGCATGCAGCGTCAGCAGCCGCACGCGGCGCGCGTCGGATTCGAGACGCAGCTGCCGGTCGTCGGCCGCTTCGCCGGCCTCGCCCCCGTCGCGCTGCTGCGCGAACCAGGCCAGCAATTGTTCGGCGCCGCCGACGATCTCGCCCTGCGCCTGCAGCAGTTCGCCGAGATGGCGCAGATCGGTCAGCGCGCGTTCGCGCTCGTGAAGGCGCGGCAGCTGTGCGGCGAGATCGCCCGACAGCGCGAGCACGACGCCGAGCACGCCGTGCCGCTGCCATTCGCGAAGCAGCGACGCGCAGCGCGCGCGTTCGCGCTGCCAGGCTTCGGCGTCGTCGCGCAGCGCGGCGAGATCGGCGAGCCGGCGGCCGCCGAAACGCGTCGCCAGCGCGGCGCGCAGCGCCGCATCGTCGCCGGGGCGATGCACGGCATACAGCACGAGCTGCAGTTCGCGCGCGAGGTCGGTGTCGAACACGCTGCGCTTGCCGGCGCCGACGCAGGGCACGCCGCGCGCGAGCAGCAGTTCGCGCAGGCGCTCGATGTGCTGGTTCTTCGGCACGAGCACGGCGATGTCGCCGGGCTGCAACGCGTCCGCGCCGATCCGCGCGCCCGATTGCAGCAGCGTCGCGATCTGTCTCGCGCATGCATCGAGCGCGCGTTCGCGGCGTTCGTCCACCGCGAGCGGATCCTCGCCGGTGTAGTAGTGAACCGTGAGCAGGCGATCGACCGGTCGGCCGTCGGCATCGACGTAGGCATCCGCGCGCCCGGCCGAGTGCACGGGTTCGTAGCGGATCGGATGCGCGGGATCCACCGACAGCACCGGCCCGGCCGCGGCATACCAGGCATTGAGCGCGGCGACGTAGGCCTGCGCCGAGCGCCGGTTCGTCGCGAGCGTCAGCACTTCGTCGGCGCTCGCCGCGGCGTCGAGGTAGGTGTGGATGTCGCCGCCGCGAAAGCGATAGATGGCCTGCTTCGGATCGCCGATCATGACGAGCCGGCCGCAAGCGTGGCCCTCGGCGTCGCGATAGATGGCGTCGAGGATCTGGTACTGCAGCGCGTCGGTGTCCTGGAATTCGTCGACGAGCGCGACCGGCCACTGCGCGCGCAGCCGTGCCGCGAGCGGTGAACCGCGGTCGCGCAGCGCGAGCGCTGCCCCCTCGATCAGCAGGTTGAACGTCACGCGCGCCTCGCGCAGCAGTTGATCGCGGCGCCGCGCGAGCAGTTGCCGGCGATAGCGTTCGAGCGCCGCCGCCTTGTTCACGGCGCCGGCGCGACTGCATCGGCGCAGCGCCGCGAACACGGCGTCGAGCACGCCGCGCACTGTCGGATCGTCGAGAGCGGCCGGCTTGAGCTGCTTGCCGAGCGCCTCGGCATGCCTGAGCACGAGCTCGCCGTCGAACGCGTCGAGCGCGCCGGCTTCGCAGGCCTCGACGAACGCGCGCAGGGCGCCGAGCAGCGCGGCGTTGGAGCGCGCGAAATGCTGCGGCCCTGCGATCAGCGCGCGCGCGCCGTCGAGGAGCGCCTGCCACTGCTCGTCCGTCGGCGGCGGATCGGGCGCCGCGGTGCGCACGCCGACACCGGGCGCGAGCACGGCGCGCAAGGCCTGGCGCAGCGCGTTGCGGCCGGCCTTGACCCAGATCGCATCGCCCTCGTCGAGCGGCGCGTCGCGCTGCATGAGTTCGCGCCAGAGATCGTCGACGAGCAGGTCGAGTACCCCACTCTCGGCGATGATCTCGCCGGCCGCGAACGCGCTGCCGCTCTCGACCGGAAAGTCCGCGAGGATGCGCCGGCACAGGCTGTGCAGCGTGCCGATCGGCGCGAGATCGAGTTCGGCCTGCGCGAGCCGCAGCCGCAGCGCGTCGCGCGCGGCGCACTCGGGTTCGTCCCAGCGCGCGGCGAGCCAGCGCGCATCGTCGCCGGCGTCGGCATCGGCTTCGCCGCGCAGCCGGTCTTCCGCGCGCGACTGCGCCCAGATCAGCCGTGCGCGCAGGCGCTCGCGCAGTTCCTGCGCCGCCGCGTCGGTGAACGTGCTGACGACGATCTGCCGCGGCGTGTATGGCGTCTCGCCGTCGAGCAGCAGGCGCAGATAGAGCACGGCGATCGTCCAGGTCTTGCCGGTGCCGGCGCTCGCTTCGATGAGACTGCGTCCGCCGGGCCGCAGATCGAGTTCGCGCCAGTCGGGAACGCGGCGGCGCTCAGTCATCGCCGTGCTCCGCGTCGACCGTGATCAGCGCGCGCAGCAGATGCGCGTAATCGACGAGTTCGCGGAATGCCGGCGAGCCGGGTTCGAACGCCGTGCCGCTCGCGAACAATCGCTCGTAACCCGGCAGGCGCTCGCATTCGCCGCCCGCGAAATCGCCGCCGAACCAGGCATTCAGCACCTTCGCATCGGACGCTTCGCTGCCGTCGCCGATTGCGGCAGTCCAGCTCGTGCGCGGGAAATACCAGAGCGGCCGCGCCTGCGCGCGCCGATAGATCGCGACGAGGCCGTCGACACGGCGCGCGAGGTCGGCGCGCAGCGCCTGCGCGCGCGCGGGATCGTCCTGCTGTGCGACCTGCAGCGCGAGGCTCCGGGCATCGAGCGACTTCAGCCAGGCCGCATCGCTGCCGCCGCCCGGCAGGCATACCTGCACGCGGCGATGCACGTCGGGCCGCGCGAGCTGCAGCAGCGCCCATTCGAGAAACACCGCAATGCGCCGGCCGAAATCGAAAGCGACCTTGCTGCCGGTCGCAAGATCGAAGATCCAGTCGGCGGTCCCGCCGCGATAGGCGTACGCGAGGTCGCCGTGCAGGCGCGCCGACGGCAGCGGCAGATCGATCGCGAGCGGCAGGCGCTGCGGCGCGCCGTGGCTCAGGAGTTCGGTCTGCGCCGTTTCGTCGAGCAGCGTGCCGACGAGTGCGAGCTGTCCGCTCCACGCGAGCTCGCCGGCGCGCGCCGGCGGCCAGAGTCCGCCGTAGCGCAGCCAGTCGGGCGGCCGCGCCGCAAGCTCGGTGATGCCGCGCGCCGCCGCGTCGAAGAACACCCGCGCGGTGACGCGGTCGATGCGCGCGAACGCGGGATCGAGCGGTTCGCTGTCGGCGAGGCGTTCGGGTTCGAGCGCATCGAGTCGCAGGCCGTGCTGGCGCAGCAGATGCTGTGCGGGCCGCCGGTAGTAGTCGAGCAGGCTCGCGAGCGCGACCGTGTCGGACGACGCGTCGGCGACGGCGGCGGCGCCGTCGAGAAAGGCGGCCGGCGGCGCGCCGCGTTCGCGCCGCAGCGCGAGCAGATCGCCGCGATACGAATACAGCGCCGGATCGCTCGCATCGAAATAGCGCGCGTCGAACGGCTGCAGCGGATGCCGCACGAGCCAGGGCCGCGCCGCGTCGTGCGCGGCGATTCCGCGCAGGCCGTGCGTCTCGTCGAGCAGCGCGAGCAGTTCGGCGAGCGGCGCGGCGGGATTGCGCGGCTTTCCGTCGCGCACGCTTTCGCCGATGTAGCTCAGATGCAGCACATCGCGCGCGGCCATCACGGTTTCGAGAAACAGATAGCGGTCGTCGCTGCGCACGTCGCGGTCGCCGAGGCGCCGGTGCGCGGCCATCAGATCGAGGCCGGCGTCGGAGCCCGCGCGCGGAAACGCGCCGTCGTCGAGGCCGAGCACGGCGACGACGCGAAACGGAATCGCGCGCTGCGGGACCATGCCGCAGACGGTCATGCCGCCGACGAGAAAGCGCTGGCGCTCCGACAGGGCGAGCAGGCGATCGCGCAGCACGTCGCGCACGACGTCGAACTCGACCTCGGCGTCGACGCCGGCGTCGTCCGCGTCGCCGTCGAGGCTCAGGACCAGCCGGCGCAATTCCGCCAGCGCGTCGACGGCCGCCGCGTCGCCGAACTCGGCGCGAAACAGTTGATCGACGAGCGCGAGGCAGCGCCGCGACCAGGCGCGCAGGCCGCGCCGCTGCGTCGCGTCGCGGCACAGCTGCGCGAGTTGCTGCAGCAGGCGGTCGAGCGCGCCGAGCACGTCGGCCTGCACGCCGTGCACGCCCTCGACCGGCACGATGACCTCGCCGTCAGGCAAGGTCAGCGCGGCAGCTTCGCCGTCGTCGCCGCTGCCGAGCACGTAGCCCGCGAGCAGGCGGTCCATGCCCCAGGCGAACGTGTGCTCGGCGATCGGCGGCACGCCGAGGCGCGCGCGGAATTCCGGATCGAGCGCCCAGGCCACGCGGCTGCGCGCGATCCAGTCCGACAGCAGATCGACACCGGCCGCATCGAGTCCGAGCGCGCGCGCGATCTCGGCGACGCCCAGCAGATCGAGCACCTGTGCGGCGCTGAGCCGCGTCGACGGCAGGTCGATGAGATTCGCGAACGCGAGCAGCAGCGGATGGCCCTGCAGCAGCGGCACGTCGGCGAGGTGATACGGCAGCGCGCCGTGCGCGCGGCCCGCTTCGCCGAACACGGCCGGCAGCAGCGGCACATAGGCCTGGATGTCGGGCGCCATCACGACGATGTCCGACGGCTTCAGGCTCGGATCTTCCTCGCGCTCGCGCAGCAGCGCGTCGCGCAGCACTTCGAGTTCGCGCAGCCGCGTGTGGCAGGCGTGCACGCGCAGGCTGCGGTCCCGGCGCGCGTCGGCATCGCCGGGCACCGGCGCGAGCAGCGACGGATCGAGCTGGCGGATGCTGTCCTGCAGCCGTGCGAGACGATGGACCGAGACCGCGGGCCGTTCGTCCTCGCTGTGGCGGATGTCGACGGCGACATCGTCGTCGCCGGCCAGCGCGAGCATGAAGTGCTGGCCAAGCCGTCCCCAGCTCGCGAGCAGCGGGTGGCCGAGGGTCAGGAACTCGCGCTCGGCGGCTTCGGAAAACGCGCCGAGCGCGGCGAGGTCCCGCAGGTAGCTGCGCTCGGGCCTGAGCCCGGCCCAGTATTCGCGACACGGATCGGGCACATAGAGCACGACCGGCCGGCGCCGCGCGACCGCGCGCAGCGCGGCGAACTCGGTCGGCGCGAGATGGCTGATGCCGAACACATGCAGCGGTTCGTCGGCGAGCGCGTCCGGCGGCGCAGTGTCGAGCCGGCGCAGCAGCGCGGTCAGGCGCTCGCC
>NZ_DATIGT010000161.1:0-4466 GCF_035481375.1 Tahibacter sp. | reverse complement strand
ATCGAGCGGCGGATGCGGCGGCCGGTGGCCGGCCACGCCCGGCACGAAAAACGGAAAGCCCGGATGACCGTCACCGTCGACCTGGGCCTGGCCGTCGACGATGCGCACTTTCGCCGGCAGCGGCGCCATCGCGTACTGCGGCAGCGGCACGACCGCGGGAATCGGCGTGCCGCGCGGGATCTCGCCGTCGGGCAGGGCGCGCGCATCGCTGCGCGGTCGGCCGTCCGCATCGAGCGCGGTGCCCGCCTCGAACACGTCGTGCGTGCGGTACAGCGCCCACATGCCGGCGGCAAAATGTGGATAAAAGTGGCAGTGGAAAATGGAATCGCCCGTCGTGAGGTTGCGGTTGCCGCTGCCGCCGAACACCAGCTCCGCGGTGAAGGACGAGCCCGGACCGATGGCCTGCGAGTCGAGGTAGTTGCTCTGGCTGGTCTCGGGCGAGCGCAGCCACTGGTGCGCGTGGTGGTGGTGCACGTGATGCACCGCGGCGCCGGAATGCAGCACGCGGAAACGCGCGTGGTCGCCGAGATAGGCGTGATAGACGTTGGACGGATCGTCCGGATAGAACGCCTTGGTCGCCTTGCGTCCCGGCCGCGGCTTGCACGGATCGGTCGGCTCGAAGGTCAGCGGATCGGTGTTGAACTTCACCGTGAGGTCCTGCAGTTCCGCCGTGGTGCACGGCGCATTGGCCGGCACGTCGACGACGAGGGCCGGATCGCCGATGGCCCAGGAGCTCAGGAAAAATTCTTCGAACTTGCATTCGGGGCAGTCGGCGGCCGGACCCACGCCGATGCGGTTGGCCAGCACCTGCGGTGCGATGCCGCCGATGCCGTAGTTGATCGCGAAGGAATCGGCGCCGGCATCCTCGCGCGGTACCTGGCTGTTCTTCGCCGACATGAACTCAGGAAACGCCTGCACCACGTCCTGCGACTCGTGGTAGATCACCGTGACTTCGCGGAACGGGCGGTTGCGCTCCGGCAGCATCGGGTTGTCGCCGGCGGGGATGCTCAGCGGACCGCGGCCGGGACCGGTGATCAGCGCGGTCAGGTCAGTGTGCACGATGCGGTTGTCGCGATCGAGCATGCGCAGGATCGGCAGGCCCGCGCGCGCATGGCCCGGCGGAAAGACGGCGTCGTAGTCGATGCGCGGATGGCCCGACGGCAGCGTGCCCGTGGTGGCCAGGCGCAGATCGTCTTCGCCGACTTGGCTGCGATACCACTCGCTTGCGCGCGGCTGCACGTTGACCGCGCCGAACAGGCCGGTGGACAACTGCATTTCGTTGAAATTGTTGTACTGCCCGGCCGTGCTGTAGAGCAGGTTGGTACCTTCCTCCTGCGCATACAGCCGGTAGGTGATGCTGGCACCCGGCTGCACGAGCCCCGAGTGCTGGCCGTCGCCGATTTCCGGGTTCTGTCCGGCCCAGGTGCCGTCGCTCGCGATAGTGTCGACGGGCTGCAGCCCGGCGACGTGGATCGATGCGGTGCGCGTGACCGGCTGCATCACGTCCTTGGGCGTCGGCGCGAGCAGGTTCTGGAAACGTATTTCGAGGCAACTGCCGGCGTTGACCCGCAGCACCAGCGGGCGCGGACGCTTGTCGGGCCTCAGCATCACCTTGCCCGGCTGGAGGCCGTCGGCGGCCGGGTCGGTGGACACCACGTCGGCGCGCAGCGCGTAGATCTCGCCGTCGGTGCGCGTCGTGCCCAGGCGATTGACCTGGAAGGCATGATCGAGCGCGACGACGTCGGCCTGCACGGTGCCGTCGCAGTGCCCACGCGCCGGCGCGTCGGCCGCGCGCAGCGGCGAAATCCAGAGGGCGGGAACCAGCACGAACGCGCACGACCACAACCGCAACGGCAAACGCATGGTTCACCTCGCAACGGAAAGACGGATGGCTGGAAACTTGTCTACAAGTTTCGTGTTGCACAATAACCGATATGGAAAGATTCGGAAGCCCTCTCCGGCGTCGCGCCGCCGGCGGCGGCAAACCTTTCCGGCTCGCCCCGGACACGACGGTGCCGGCCGACTGCGGATGCAGTAACCGTTTCCCGGCCGTGCCGCTTTCCATCCCCTGTCAGAAGTGCATTTGTCCAGAACCTTTGCTGAGGCAGGCGTAAAAAACCGCGCCCGGCTATCATGAAAATTCATCATTGCCGCCAGCGTGCGGCAGTGTTGCCTGCCCTCATTGCCGGCGCGTTGCCGGCGGGATAAGTTCGCGGGCGGCAGCCATCGGGGTGCGACCATGGGCAATGGATTCGGATGCGGGGCCGTGCTGCTGCTCGCCGCCCTCGGCGCGCAGGCAACGGAGCAGGACCACGCCGCTCATGCAGCGCACGCCGCCGCCGCGGCGCCGTCGATGCAGGGCGAGACGGTTGCCGGCGCGGTCGCCGACGTGCCCGTGCAGGACCAGTCAGGCCGCACGCGGCATTTCCATCGCGATCTGATTCAGGGCCGCCTGGCTGCGATCAATTTCATCTTCACGCGCTGCACGACGGTGTGTCCGCTGCTCGGCACGCGCTTCGCCCAGGTGCAGAAGCAGCTCGGCGACGATGCCGCCCGCGTGGCGCTGATCTCGGTGAGCATCGATCCGGCGAACGACACGCCCGCGGAACTCGCGCGCTGGAGCCGTGCGTTCGGTGCTGCGCCAGGCTGGGACCTTGTGACCGGCGCGCGCGCGGACATCGACCGGCTCGCGCGTTCGCTGGGTGCGTCGGCCGCCGATCCGGCGTCGCACGCGCCGCTGGTCGTGCTGATCGACGAGCGCGGCACGCCGCGTCCATGGCGCCGGCTCGACGGCCTCGCGGATGCCGGCGTGCTGACGGCGGCACTGCGCGAAGCGCTGGCGCGACCCGTGGAATGAAGCTGGCCGCGATCCTCTTCGCCGCATTGCCGATTCTGCAGGGCAGCGCCGGTTCCGCCGACGGCGGCGAGCGGATCTTCCGCGAGGGCGTTTCGCCGCGCGGCACGCCGCTGGTCGCGACCGTGGGCCGTGGCGACGCGGTGCCCGCGGCGCTGCTGCCCTGCGTGAACTGCCATGGCGCGGACGGTCGCGGCCGCAGCGAAGGGGGCGTGCGGCCGGCCGATATCAGTCCGTCGGCGCTGTTGCGGCCGTTGCGCGACGAGCGGCGGCAACGGCCGGCGTATGACGCGTCGCGGCTGCGCCGCGCGATCACGATGGGCATCGATGCGGGCGGCCAACCGCTCGATGCGGCGATGCCGCGCTATGCGCTGAGCCTCGCCGATGCGGATGATCTGCTGGCCTATCTGGCACGTCTCGACCAGCGGCACGAGCCGGGCGTGGCACCGGATCGGCTGCGCATCGGCGTGCGCGGCGCGGTGCTGGCGGCGCCGGCGCAGGAAATCTACGGTCGGCGCATCGAATTGGTGCACCTGCCGCGTCCGCCCGCGCGCAGCGACGACCTGCTGCTGCTCATCGACGCCGGCGCCGACGGCGACGAGAGCCTGACTGCCGCCGCAGCCGAGGAATTGCCGGCGATCGTCTTTGCCGCTGACGGCGACGACGCGGGCCGCGGCGGCTTCGTCATCACCGCGTCGCTCGCCGCGCGGCAGCGTGCGCTGGAAAGCCTTGCGGCATCGGTGCCGGCGCCGCGCGTGATACAGGACTGCGGCGAGGTGGCGGGGCTGTCTACCGCGCACACGCTGCTGCTGACCGGGCGTGTTGCCGCCGCGTGCGACCTCGCGCGACTGCCGTGGCCCGCGGGGCAGAGCCTGCGCGTCGCACTGCCGGCGCCGCCCGAGGCAGCGCTGCGGCAGGCCGTCGCGGAGCACGTGCTGCAGCTCGTCGTGGAATTGCTGCGACAGGCCGGCCGCAACGTATCGCGCGCGGCGGTGATCGCGCGGCTGCAGACGGTGCGCGAACCCGCACTCGGTGCGCTGCCGCCGCTGCAGTGGAGCGCGACGCGGCGGCACGGTCTGGATCACGTGTGGCTACTGCGACTGGACGAGCGCGATGGCCGCCTGCAGCCTGCGCCCGGTTGGTTTCGGACGGTGCAATAACCGAAGGGCATTGCGTCGAAAAGCGAAGCGAAGGGATCAGCGCGTCTTCACCCCGACCGAAGCATCGCGTCGAACACGCTGCGGTGCTCATGAATTGAATCGGCTTCGGAGCGTGCGGTGGCGCAATGCCCTTCGGTTATTGCGCCCAACGTGCGACGTTCCGGAGTAGCGCGCAATAGGCGCAGCGCATTGCGCCGGAAAACGAAACCCGGAGATCAAAGCAACTCCGGCCTCGCCGAAGCATCGCTTCGAGCAGGCTGCGGCGGTCATGAATTGAATCGGCTTCGGAGCGTGCGGTGGCGCAATGCCCTTCGTTGTCGCGCCCAACGTGCGCCGTTCCGGAGTAGGGCGCACTAAGCGCCGCGCATTGCGCCGGAAAACGAAACCCGGAGATCAAAGCAACTCCGGCCTCGCCGAAGCATCGCTTCGAGCAGGCTGCGGCGGTCATGAAT
>NZ_DATIGT010000160.1:0-14618 GCF_035481375.1 Tahibacter sp. | reverse complement strand
CCAGGCGATCAGCGCCGCCGCGCGCGCGGCCTGCACCGACTTGAAGCAGACGCGCGTGCCGAAGCGCATGCTCGGCGCGTGGTCGAGCACGAGCAGCACGCTGCGCTCGCGCTCTTCCTGGAACACTTTCGTGTGCGGCTTGCCGCTGCGCGCGGTGACGCGCCAGTCCATGCTGCGGATGTCGTCGCCGGGCTGGTAGCCGCGCGACTCCACGTAGTCGACGCCGCGCCCGCGAAAGCGCGACGAACGCACGCCGGCCTGCGCCGTCGCGACACGCCGCGAGGCCGCGAGCACGAGCGAACGCGCGGCGAGACGCTGCGCGATCAGTGCATCGAGCTCGACATGCACCGCAGCCGTGCCGCGCAGCGGCGCGCGCGAGGCGGAGACGGAAACCGGAACCGACATGTGCCGTCCGCCCGGCTCAGGGCAGGCTGATGCGCGAGAGCAGCTGCGCGATCACGTGGTCGGGCCGCACGCCTTCGGCCTCGGCCTCGTAGCTCAGCAGCACGCGATGACGCAGCACGTCGGCGGCCACCGCATGAATGTCTTCGGGCAGCACGTAGTCGCGGCCATCGAGCCAGGCCTGCGCGCGCGCGCAGCGGTCGAGCGCGATCGTGCCGCGCGGACTCGCTCCGAACGCGATCCAGCGCGCGAGGTCTTCGCCATGACGTGCCGCGTTGCGCGTCGCGACGACGATCTCGACGATGTAGCGCTCCAGCGCCGGCGCGAGGTGCAGGTCGAGCACGGCTTCGCGCGCGGCGAAGATCTGCGCCTGGCTCAGCCGCTGCGGCGGCGGTGCGACCGCATGCAGTTCGGCGCGTGCGCGCTCGCGCGCGAGCTTGAGGATGGCCGATTCGGCGTCGGCGTCGGGGTAGCCGATCGCGACATGCATGAGAAAGCGGTCGAGCTGCGCCTCGGGCAGCGGATAGGTGCCTTCCTGCTCGATCGGGTTCTGCGTCGCCATGACGAGAAACAGCGGCGGCAGCGGATAGGTCGTGCGGCCGATCGTGACCTGACGTTCCCCCATGGCTTCGAGCAGCGCCGACTGCACCTTGGCCGGCGCGCGGTTGACTTCGTCGGCAAGAATAACATTGTGGAAAATGGGGCCGCGCTGGAATTCGAAGCGCGCTTCCTGCGGCCGGTAGATCTCGGTGCCGGTCAGATCGGCCGGCAGCAGGTCGGGCGTGAACTGCACGCGATGGAAATCGGCTTCGATGCGGCTGGCGAGTTCCTTGATCGCAGTGGTCTTGGCGAGACCCGGCGCGCCCTCGACGAGCAGATGGCCGTCGGCCAGCAGCGCGACGAGCAGCCGGTCGACGAGGTGACGCTGGCCGATGATGCGTTCGGACAGGTCGTCGCGCAGCGCGCGGAACGTATCGATCAGCGTCGGCGCACGCTGCGGTTCGGGTTGATCCATGGACGACTCGCGTTGAGGTCGGAGCAGGCCGCTTGGACCGCGGCGGAGCGGGAAAGTTTGCCGCAGGGCGCGCGTGTTTCGCTACCGATTGTGCGGGCGCGCGTGTTGTGCATCACGGCATGGGTCGAAGGTCATGCCCGCGCGTGCCCGGGAATCGGCAGTCGGGAATCGTAGGAGCGGCACCGCGCCGCGTGTGTTTCCTTCCTGCCGCCCCGCTGTGCGCGACTTTCACGCAACGGACGGCGGCGGGTTTGCGCTTTGCTTGAACGACTTCCCATTCCCCATTGCCGATTCCGCGGCCAAAGCAACCGCTTCATCCAGCGGCAGCGGCTTGCCGATCAGGTAGCCCTGCGCGTAGGTGCAGCCGAGCGCGTGCAGGGCCTCGAGCTGGACCTGGGTCTCGACGCCTTCGGCGACGATGTTGCAGCCGAGCGAATCGGCCATCGCGACGACTGCGCGCACGATCGCAAGACAGCGCGGTTCGTGCATCTGGCGCACGAAGCCCTGGTCCATCTTCAGCGTGTCGAACTCGAGCCGGTGCAGATGGCCGAGGTTGGAATAGCCGGTGCCGAAGTCGTCGAGCGCGACCTTGAGACCCGCCGCATGGCAGCGCGCGATGATGCCGGCGACCTGGTCGTAGTCGAGCACGAGGCTCTCGGTGATCTCGATCTTGAGCTGTGCCGGCGACAGTCCGTGGGCGCGCAAGGTCGCGAGGAAGCGGTCGAGCAGCGTCTGATCGTCCAGTTGGCGGCCGGACACGTTCAGCGCGACGAACAGCGGCTCGCCGTCGCCTCGCTCGCGCAGATGCTGCAGCGCGCCGCAGACCTGGTCGAGCACGTAGTCGCCGACCGGCACGATCAGCGACGTTTCCTCGGCGAGCGCGATGAATTCCGCCGGCGAGACGGGGCCGCGCTCCGGATGCGTCCAGCGGGTCAGCGCCTCGAAGCCCGCGATGCGGTCGCGCGCGATGTCGAGGATGGGCTGCAGCCGTACTTCGAGTTCGCCCTTGTCGAGCGCCTCGCGCAGATGGCTTTCGAGCCGGATCTTGTCGAGCGCGGCCTCGGCCGCATCGCTGCGCGGCACCGCGACCGGCACGTCGGCCTGCCCGGAGAGCTGTGCCAGCGCCGAGCGGTAGCGCGCGATCTGGCTGAGCAGAAGGGCGCGCACGACCGGGTCGGCCGAATCGAGCCGCTCGGCGAACTGCTTGCGGTCGATCGGCATCAGCACACAGTCCGACAGCGCCCGCGCGGTCGCCGTCCGCGGCGAATCGTCGAGTACGGCCATTTCGCCGAGCAGGTCGCCGGGCCCGAGCACACCCAGACGCCGCGACAACTGGCCTTGTTCCGTCGTGACTTCGATCGAGCCGCTTTCGAGCAGGAATGCCGACGTCGGGGCGTCTCCCTGGTTGAACAGAACGCTGCCGGCAGAGACGTCGACACGGAACGAAGTGGCATTCATGGGCAGCTCCCTGTGCGACGCGCCGATGCTAGCAGGGGCAACTGCATCGTCGATACCGGCGAGTACCGCAACACGCCTACCGGAAAAAGCAGAGGCCGCCTTGCGGCGGCCTCTGTCGTTACGTCGATTGCAGCCTGACGCTTACGGCGTGACCGTCACGGTCACGTTGCAGGTCTGCGCCGCGCTGAGCGACACGTTCGCGCTGACCGGTCCGCTCTGCGTACAGCCGCCACTGAACGTGAAGGTCTTGTACGGCGGTGCGGGCGGCGTACCGGAGACCGGAGCCGTAGCGGCCGGGCAGCCGGCGCCGGTGCCGACGGCCGTCAGCTGCACGGCCTGGCCCTGCGTGAACGGCGCGCTGCAGGTGACGCTGCCGCCACCGGCCGGAGCGCTGCAGGTGATGCCGGACGGGTTGCTCGACACGGTCAGACCGCAGGCCGTCGCGCCGGCGACCGTCGGGTTGGCGACCACGGTCAGCTGGATCGGCGTCGTCGTACCGCCGCAGAGTTCCGGCGGAGGCGGTGGGCTCACGTTGGTTTCGCAGAGGTCGATACCTTCGAAGCGCACGATCGCTTCCTCGCCCGAGGCGGCCGTGAACGTGCACTCGCCTTCGCCCGGTTCGCCGAAGCCGTTGAGTTCGTCGCCGTTGATGACTGCGGTCGTCTGGCCCTGGGCATTCGTCACACCGGCCGGCGTCTGGATGCTGACGTCGCCCGTGCACTGCGTGTTGATGTTGACGCCCGGCACCGGATTGCCGGCGCTGTCGCGCAGCGTCAGCGTAATCGTGCCGCCGCTGCCGCGGAAGAAGCTCGGCGCCGCGGTCAGCGAGCCTTCGCCGCTGGCCGTGATTTCGACTTCGTCGCTCGCCGTGTCGAACGAGAAGACGACGCGCGGCGAATCGGTACCGCCACCGCCGCCACCGCTGCTGTTCACGCCGATCGTGCGGACGAGCGCGATCGTGCAGCCGTTCGAACCGGTGCGATCTTCGACCTGGCCGGAACCCGGCACGTTGTCGACGAAGCCCTGGCCGCCGGCCGGCAGCGCGGTGAACGCGAAGTTGATCGAGAGACCCTGCACCGGCGCGCCGAAGGCGTCGACGACGCAGACGTTGACCGCAGCGGTCGAGTTCGCGCCGATCGATTCCGGGCTCGCCGTGAGTTCGAGTTCACGCGCCGCCGCGAACACGTACTGACCGATGTCGGTGACTTTCTTGATCGCACCGCCCGCACCGACGCCGTCGCCCTGCGCGTACAGATAGACGCGCTTGCCGAGGCGGTTGTTCGGGTAGTTGAGGATCGCCGTCGCGACGCCGTTGGAATTCGTGATGCCGAGCGTGCCGCCGTTGAACGAGCCGGAGTCGCGGATGTTGCCGTCGACCGCGCGGCCGATCACGTACGGCAGGATCGGGCCGCTGTTGAGGCTGTTGCCGCTGTCGTCGTTGCGGTTGAACGGCACGCTGACGTTGAGGCTGGTCGCGGTATTGATCGTGGTGATGGTGCGCGCGCTCTCGAGGTCGCGGTTACCCAGCACGAGATCGCCGAATACGAGCAGCGTGTCGCCCGGTCCCGGACGTTCGCCCGGACCCGTGACGGAGCAGCGGGGATCGGTCGGCTTGATGAAGCCCGTGAAGCAGCCCGTCTGAGACGTGAACAACGTGCCGCTTTCCTGCGGATCGCCGTCGACACCGGCAATCAGGAAACGGCCCGGACCTTCGGCCGGGAAGCCGGTCGCCGGGAAGTCGATCGCGCCGAAGCGGATCGCCGTGCCGGCCGGCACCGGATTGCCCTGACGGTCGGTCGCGAGCGCGCTGACGACGAGCGAGTAGTTGCCGTTGGGCAGCGCCGTGCCGAGGATGTTGTCCTGAACGATCGCGTTCTCGACCGGCGAGGTGATCGCGAGGCTGAACAGCTTGCCGTCGGACACGATGGCACTGGCCGTCGCGACGAGCGGATCGCTGATGCCGTTGTCGACGTTGTTGTCGGAGCGGTCGGCGATGATGCGGATCTGCACCGGCCCCTGGATCGTGCCGGCGCGGAACGAAGCCGTGGCGATGCCCTGAATCGTGCGCGTCTTGACCGAGACGCCGGTGTTCGGGCCGCCCGCGCCGAGCGCGCTCAGCGAGCCGTAGTTCGCGCCGCCGACGACTTCCATCTGGACGTTGTTGAACGCGGTGTTGCCGGTGCCCGGATCCGGTACGTAGTTCTCGCCGCCGTCGAGCACCAGCGCGGTGACGACCGTGCTGTTCGAACCGCCGGTTTCCTGCAGGTAGACGCTGCGCGGCGTCACGTCGGCCGAGATCGACGCCGGCAGCGAGGCCGCGACGTTGTTCACGGTGAACTGCAGCGTCTTGGAGATCGTGGTGTTCGACGCAGTGTCGCGCGCCGTCACGGTCAGCGTCGCGACGCCGGCGGTCGCCGACGAATGCACGAACACCGTCGCGTGGCCGCCAGTCACGTCGACCGGGCCGCTGCCGAGCGTGTCGCGGAATTCGTTGCCGTGATCGTAATTGCCCTGCGCGTCGAGCACGACCGGCGTGCTCGGGTCGTCGAGCGTCGAAAACGCGGCAACCGTGACCGGGTTGATCGATACGGCCACTTCCTGGCCGGATACGAGGTCGCCGTTCGCGCGGCGCCAGGTGATGTCGACTTCGGCAATGAACGGCGATCCCGGGAACGGAATGCCGCCGAAGCGGTTCATCGGCAGCGACGTCGTCGTCGCCGTGATCGTCAAGGTGCCGCTCGGCGTCGGCTGGAATGCGCCGTCGCCGCCGCTGCCGCCCCCGCCGCCGCAACTGGCCAGCATCAGGCCGGCAGCCAGCAGACCGAGGCATCGATTAAAAGCTCTCATGTCGTCTCTCCAAGCTCGCAATTGCATCGCGTTTTGGCCGCAACGCCCGGGGTTGCCGGGCGTGTGCGAGCTCAAGCGTTATTTCAGGCTTTCATTCAGAATGCGCGGCGTCACGAAGATCAACAGCTCGGCCTTCTCGTTGTTGCTCTTCTTGTTGCGGAACAGCGCGCCGACACCCGGAATGTCACCGAGGAACGGCACTTTCTTGATGTCGTCGCGCGTCTCGACTTCGTAGACGCCGCCGAGCACCACGGTCTGACCGTCGTCGACGAGCACGGTCGTGTTGATCTCGCGCTTGTCGATCTGCGGCACGAAGCCGCCGCCCGGATTCGGCACGAGCGCCGCGATGTTGTCCTTCTTCACGTTCAGCGCGAGCACGACGCGCTCGTCGTTCGTGATCGTCGGCGTGACCTTCAGTTCGAGCACGGCGTCCTTGAAGTTCACGGTGGCCTGACCGCCGCCGCCGCCCGAACCCTGCTGGAACGTCACGTAGCCGATTTCCTGACCCTGCTTGATCACTGCTTCCTGCTGGTTCGCGGTAATGACGCGCGGGCTCGAGATCACTTCACCGCGCGCTTCGGTCTGCGCGGCCGAGAGTTCGAGATCGAGCAGATAGTCGGCGCCGAGGATCGCGAGGCCGAAGCTGCCGGCCGGAGACGCCGCCGGCAGATTCACGCCGAGGCGATTGCCGAGCGACGGCGTGAAGATGCCGCGGTTCTCGTCGAACGGTACGCGCGGCGTGCTGACCGGAGTGCCGCGCTCGCCGTTGAAGCGGTTGTTCAGCGCGACGTTGGCCATCGTGTCGGCGCCGACCTGCGTGCCCGACAGCGTCACGACGTTGCCGTTGTTGTCTTCGTAGCCGCCGCTGACGCCGAAGCGCACGCCGAGCTCCTTCGCGAAGTCGTCGGTCGCGATGACGATGCGCGATTCGATCAGCACCTGCTGCACCGGACGATCGAGCGTCAGCACGAGTTCGCGGATTTCGCGGATCTTGTCCGGCGTATCGTTGACGAGCAGCGTGTTGGTGCGTTCGTCGAAGGTCACCGAACCGCGCGGCGACAGGAAGCCGCGGGTCGTGTCGGCGAGCGTCTGCGCCTGACCGCCCGGCGCCGTCGCACCGCCGCCGCCGCCGGCGCCGCCGGAACGACTTTGCAGCAGCGCCGCAATGTCCTTGGCCTTGCCGTAGCTGACCTTGATGTAGGCCGAATCGAGTTCGACGCGCTGTTCGAGCGCGATGCGCGCATCTTCCAGCGCCTGCTCGCGATCGGCGATTTCCTTCTGCGGGGCGACCCAGATCACGTTGTCGCGGCGGCGCTGGTCGAGCCCCTTGGCCTGCAGCACGAGATCGAGCGCCTGATCCCACGGCACGTTGATCAGGCGCAGCGTCACGTTGCCGGTCACGCTGTCGGCGACGACGATGTTGAGGTCGGAGACGTCGGCGATCAGCTGCAGCACCGAGCGCGTCGGGATGTCCTGGAAGTTGAATGTCACGCGCGCACCGGTGTATTCCGGTTCGGCGTTCTTGTCCTTCTTCTCGGCATCGGCCTTCTTCGGCGCGATCTCGAGCACGTACTCGTTGCCCGACTGATAGGCAAGCTGCTCGTACGGGCCTTTCGCCGTGATTTCGAGGCGCGCGCCGTTGCCGCGCGCGCGGGCTTCGACGAACTGCACCGGCGTCGCGAAGTCGAGCAGGTCGAGACGCTGCGCGAGATTCGACGGCAACTGGGCGTTGTAGAGGTCGAGCGTGATGTTGTCGCCGTCGCGCTTGACGTCGGTCGTCGCGCCTTCGCCGGTGAACGTCACGACGATGCGGCCTTCGCCGTTCTTGCCGCGGCGGAAGTCGATGTTCGAGACCTCCACACCCCGTGCGGCGATCGCCTTGTTCGGGTCGTTCGCAATCATCGCGGTCGCGGCAGACGAACCCGTCACGCCGTTGGCGACGGTCAGCACGAGATTCTTGCCGTCGACCTTGCTCTCGTAGCTCGACGGGCGCACGAGGTCGACGACGACGCGCGTGCGGCCGGCGGCTTCGACGGCCGAAACCGACGTGGTCGATCCGGTGTTGATCTCGACGTTGCGCTGGGACAGCGCACTTCGCGTGTCGGCGAGGTCGAGCGCAATGCGGGGCGGCGTGTCGGTCGTGAAGATCTGTGGATCGGCCGGCGGCGACGCGAGCTGCAGCGTCACCTCTACCTTGCCTCCCGGCAAGGTGTTGTAGCTGATCTTCTCGAGGACGTTCTCGGCGCTTGCGGCGCCGGAGCCGAGCATGGCCGCGAGCATCAATGCGGGCACGCACCGGCGCAAGAGGCGAGTCAAGGGACCAGCGTTACGTCCCAGGTTGTTGGCAGCTGTCGTAGTCATGAAAGTTACCCCCAAATGGGCCTCTTATTGGTCACCGAGCGCGATGGACGCCTGGCGTTCCATCCAGCCGCCGGCCCCGTTGGGAACCAGCTCGACGAGTTCGATCCGATCTTCGGCGATCGACGTGATGCGGCCATAGTTCTGGCCAAGATAGTTGTCTTTGTGCACCCGATGGACGACGCCTTCCGGATCCTTGACGAGACCTTCGATCGCGTCGCCGATGCCGAGCGTGCCGACCATCGACAGGCCGTCCAGCGGATACTTTTCCAGAAGTTCCGGAGTGCGGTTCTTGTCGGGCCCCTGCCCGTTGCCCGCCTCGGCGAGCTGCTCTTCGCGACGCTCTTCGAGACTGGGACTGAACGGATCGCGCAGTTCGACGCCGGCGGCGTCCTGGCTCTTGTATTCGAACGTCTCGAACGTCTTCACGACCGGCAGCGGATCGATCGGCGCTCCCTTCTTCGCCTTTTCGGCTGCGACCCAGTCCTCCAGATCGCGCCGTCCCGCGGTACAGCCCGCGAGCGTCAGCGCGATCAGAGCGGGCACGCACAGCGTTCGCAAGCGCATGCTCATTGCGTACCCCCCGTTGCGGGCTTGGCCGGCGTCTTGGCCGGCGCCCCCGGCGTCGCGCCCGGAGCGCCCGGCTGCGTCGTGGTGGCTTCATCATCGTCGACGTAGCGATACGTCTTGACCGTTCCTTCGAGCGCGAGCGTGCCGCTCGTCAGCGCGGGCTTCGCGCCCGCGGCGCCGCCCTGCTGCTGGTTCTGCGGGCGCAGCGACACGTCGTGCATCGTCAGGATGACGACGCGCGGCAGCGAAGCGACACCGCTGATGAACGCACCGAACTGGTGGTACGAACCGACCATGCGCAGCGTGATCGGCTTTTCGGCGTAGAACTCCTTGATCTGCTCGGCGCCCGGCTGGAAGAGGTCGTTCTCGATGCCCGACGACAGCGCGGTCTGCGAGATGTCGACGAGCAGTTCCGGCATTTCGGTCTTGCTCGGCAGCTGGCGCAGCATCTGGCGCAGCATGTCCTTCATTTCCTCGAGCTGCTGGCGCAGCGCTTCGAGGTTGACCGCCTTGGACTGCTTCTTCGAGAAGTCGGTGCGCAGCGTCTGCTCCTGGCGCTCCTTGTTCTCGAGGTCTTCCTGCTGGCCGCGAATCTGGAAGTACCAGCCGAGCAGACAGATGATCAGGAACAGCAGCACGCAGAACGTCATCTTGACGCCCTGGGGCCAGTTGCCCGAGTTCTGGAAGTCGAGGTCGCGGAAATCCGACAGCTTCATGACTGGTGGCCCCCCTGAGGTGCCGGCGTCGCCGGTGCGGCCGGCGGCGGAGCCGGCGTGGTCGCGGGCGCGCCAGGCGTAGCGCCCGGTGCCGTGCCGTCAGGGTTCTCCTCGGATCCGGCCGGCTTGCGCAGCTTCACGTCCATGGCGAAGTCGTAGGGCATGCGCTTCTCGGCGCTGCGCTTGATTTCGGTTTTCTTGAGATCGGGATGACCCAGCCACGGCGACGCTTCCACATTGCGCATGTAGGTCGCGACGCTCGCATTCGACTGCGCGACGCCTTCGAGCGTCAGGATGTCGCCGACCTGCTTGAGCGCGGTCAGACGCACGCCTTCGGGAATCGTGTGCACGAGTTCGTCGAACATGTGCACCATCTGCGAGCGGTTGGCCTGAAGCTGCTCGATGACCTGCTTGCGCTGCAACAGCTTGTTGCGGGTCTTTTCGAGATCCTCGATCTCGGTGAGCTTCTTCTCGACTTCCTTGATCTGGGCCGTCAGATAGTTGTTGCGGTCGATCTGATTCTCGATGCGCGCGTCCATCCAGAACATGGCGCCGAGAAACGCCGCGACGCCGGCCGCGCCGGCCATCGCCAGCATGATGAGGAATTCGCGTTTGCGCACTGCGCGCCGTTCGGCGCGCCAGGGCAATAGATTGATTCTTGCCATCAGTCGAAGCTCCTGAGCGCAAGCCCGCAGGCAATCATCAACGCCGGCGCGTCCTGAGCCAGCGTCTGCGCCTGCACGCGGGAGGACAGCGACATGTTCGCGAGCGGATTGGCGACGACGCTCGGAACCCCCAGTTGCTCTTCCACCATGTCCGCGACGCCGGTGATCGACGCGCAGCCGCCGGCCAGTACGACCTGATCGACCTTGCTGTATTCGCTGCCGGCGAAGAAGAACTGCAGCAGACGGCTGATCTGCTGGACCATCGCTTCCTTGAACGGCTCCAGCACTTCGATTTCGTAGGATTCGGGCAGACCGCCCTGGCGCTTGGCCAGTCCCGATTCCTCGTACGACAGACCGTAGCGGCGCATGACCTCGTCGGTCAGCTGCTTGCCGCCGAACACCTGTTCGCGGGAATAGATCGTGCGCTGGTTCTTCAGCACGATGAGCGTCGTCATCGTCGCGCCGACGTCGACCACGGCGACGACCGCATCCTTGGACACGGCGAGCTGGTCGGCAATCAGCTTGAAAGCGTTCTCCATCGCGAAGGCTTCGACGTCGACGACCTTGGCCGACAGGCCGGCGAGGTCGAGCGCGGCAACGCGCAGGTCGACGTTCTCGGTACGCGATGCGGCCAACAGGACATTGACCATGTCCGGGTTGTCCTTGACCGGCCCGAGCGTCTCGAAGTCGAGACTGACTTCCTCGATCGGATAGGGGATGTACTGGTTGGCCTCGACCTGGATCTGCCCTTCGAGGTCTTCCTCGGACAGATCGGCCGGCATCGGTATCACCTTGGTGATGACCGCTGAGCCCGCCACGGCGGCAGAGGCAAACTTGGTCTTGGCGCCGGAACGGCTGAGCGCGCGACGGATCGCCTCGCCGACGGCCTCGACCTCGACAATATTCTTCTCGACCACCGCGTTGGGCGGGAGCGGCTCGACCGCGTAATGCTCGACGCGGTAACGGCCGCCCGACTGGCTGAGCTGCAGGAGCTTGACCGCCGTCGAACTGATGTCCACCCCAATCAGCGGCGGCGCTTTCGGACTGAACAGGCCCACATTTTTCCCCTTCCCACGCGCTCTTACGAGCGAAAGATGCGCAGTGACATTAAATACGAAACTTAACCAAATGGCAACGACCCGAAGAATATTCTCCAAGACGCTGAAATTCCATGGGATTTGTCACACAAAGCCGGCTGCTACACGACAATTTCACCTATCGGTGCAAGCGGGGCAGGATCTATACTCTGGCCCAAGTCGCGCCGACTTTGACTGTCATCACATTCCCGGTTCATCAATGCGCGTTTTCCTCCGCTTGGTCCGCTACGCGCTGTATCTCGCGCTCAGCGGAATCGTGCTCGGGTGCCTCGCGATAGGCATCGCCTACTGGCTCATTTCCCCTCGCCTGCCGTCGGTCGAGACATTGCGTGACGTCCGCCTGCAGGTGCCGCTGCGAGTCTACACCGCTGACGACAGGCTGATCGCCACCTTCGGCGAGACGCGCCGCATTCCCGTTGCGATCGAGAATGTGCCGGCCAAGGTCAAGAACGCCTTCCTCGCTGCCGAGGACGCGCGGTTCTACGATCACCCCGGCTTCGACGTGCAGGGCATCTTCCGCGCGGTCTGGCATCTCGTGCGCACCGGCGGCGACAAGGGACCGGGCGGCTCGACCATCACGCAGCAGGTCGCGCGCAATTTCTTCCTGAGTCCCGAGCAGACCTACACGCGCAAGATCTCGGAGCTGTTCCTGGCCCTGCGCATCGAGCGCGCGCTGAGCAAGGACGAGATCCTGTCGCTGTATCTCAACAAGATCTTCCTCGGACACCGTGCCTACGGCGTCGGCGCCGCGGCCGAGTTCTATTACGGCAAGACGCTGGAACAGCTCGATCTCGGCGAGTGCGCGATGCTCGCGTCCCTGCCGAAGTTTCCGTCGACCGGCAATCCGCTCTTCAACCGCAAGCGCGCCGAGGAACGCCGCAACTACGTGCTGGCGCGCATGTACGAGAACAACTTCATCTCCGAAGCCGAGATGAAGGCGGCGATGGCCGAGCCCGACAAGGCCTATGCGCACGAACCGCCGATCGAAGTCGAAGCGCCGTATCTCGCGGAAATGGTGCGCGTCGAGGCATTGGAACGCCTCGGCGCCGATGCACTGACCGACGGCTACAACATCAAGACCACGATCGACAGCCGCATGCAGGACGCAGCCAACCAGGCGCTGCGCAACGCGTTGATCGACTACGACCGCCGCCACGGCTATCGCGGCGCCGAGGCACACGTCGACCTCGCGGCCGACGCAAAGCCCGAGGACTTCGCGCGCGAACTCGCGAGTTTCCGCGCGATCGCCGGCCTGCTGCCGGCGCTCGTCACCGAAACCGGAAAGGAACACGCGCAGCTCTATCTCGCCGACGGCCAGTCGGTCGTCATCGACAAGAAAGGCGTGGAATGGGCGCGCGCCTATCAGAACGAAAGCAGCCGTGGTCCCGCGCCCAAGAGCGTCGACGCGGTACTCAAGGTCGGCGACATCGTGCGCGTCGCGCGCGGCGACGAGGAATCCTGGGTACTCGCGCAGCTTCCGGCCGCACAGGCCGCGCTCGTGTCGCTCGATCCGGAGGACGGCGCACTCAAGGCGCTCGTCGGCGGCTTCAGCTTCGGCCGCAGCAAGTTCAATCGCGCGACGCAGAGCGCGCGCCAGCCGGGTTCGGGTTTCAAGCCGTTTCTTTACGCCGCCGCGTTCGAGCACGGCTTCACGCCGAGCTCGATCCTCAACGACGCGCCGCTCGTGTTCCCGGATCCATCGCGCCCCGACGGCGTCTGGGCGCCGTCCAACGACGACGACAAGTTCGAAGGCCCGATGCGGCTGCGCGAAGCGCTGGTGAAGTCGGTCAACCTGATTTCCGTGCGGCTGCTCGATGCGATCGGCGTGCGCTATGCGCGCGAATTCATCACACGCTTCGGCCTGCCTCTCGACGCAATGCCCGAGAACCTGTCGATGTCGCTCGGCACGGCTTCGGTGGCGCCGATGATGATGGCGCGCGGCTATGCCGTGTTCGCGAACGGCGGCATGCTCGTCGATCCGTATTTCGTCGCGAGCATCCGCGACCGGGACGGCAAGGAAATCTACGCGGCCCAGGCGCCGCGCGCGTGCCGCACCTGCCCCGAACGTCTGCTCGACGATGCGCGCCTCGCGCGCGAAGCGGCGACACCGGCCGGCGGAGCGCAGACGCTGCCGGCCGCAGTCCCCGGCGCGAGCCCGCGCTTCAATCCGATCGGCAGCGCGAATGCCGCGGCCGTTCCGACGGCGCCCGCGGCGGAAACCGGCAAGCCGCGCCTCGCGCCCCGCACGCTCGACGTGCGCACGGCGCACCTCGTGACCTCGCTGCTGCGTGACGTCGTGCGTCGCGGCACGGGCCGTGCGGCAATGGATCTCAAGCGCAACGATCTCGGCGGCAAGACCGGCACGACCAATGAACATCGCGATGCGTGGTTCAACGGTTTCAACGACCAGATCGTGACGAGCGTCTGGGTCGGTTTCGACGACTTCAGTTCGCTCGGGCGCGGCGAATTCGGCGCCAAGGCCGCGCTGCCTATCTGGATCGACTACATGCGCGTCGCGCTCGACGGCAGGGCCGAAACGCCGTTCGTACCGCCGCCGGGCATCAGCACCGCACGCATCGATCCGTCGACCGGCTATCTCGCCTCGAGCGAGGACAGCGGCGCGATCCTCGAGATCTTCAAGAGCGAGGACATCGAACGCCTGAGCGCGCCGCCGCCGGAGGCGGACATGGACGAAACCCATCAAGGCGAGGCCTACGACATTTTCTGATGACGGAGCGACGACGCACGCCACCGCGCCGCGCCGGCGACGACCGGCGCGACGACCAGCGCCAGCGCATCGCCGCCGAAGCGGCGCGCCTGATCAGCGAACTCGGCCTGCGTGACTACCATCAGGCCAAACTGCGCGCGGCGCAGCGGCTCGGCGTACACGACGAACGTCACCTGCCGCGCAACACTGAAATCGAAGCGGCGCTGCGCGAATACCAGCGCCTGTTCGGCGGCGAGGAACGCGTCGCCTATCTGCGGCAGCTGCGCGAAACGGCGGTGGAAGCGCTGCGGTTCTTCGAACGCTTCGAACCGCGACTCGTCGGCGCGGTACTCGACGGCACGGCCGATCAGCATTCGGCCGTCAGCCTCCATCTGCACAGCGACGATCGTGACAGCCTGCCTCTGTTCCTGACCGAACACGGCATTCCCTACGACCAGATCGACCGTCAGCTGCGCTGGTCCACCGACGACGCCGAGCGCTTCGACGCCTATCGCTTCACCGCCGACGACATTCCGGTCGACCTGACCCTGCTGCCGCTCGCCGCATTGCGCCAGGCCCCGCTCGACCGCATCGACGGCAAGCCTATGCGCCGCGCGAATCTCGCAGCGGCGCAGCAACTGCTGAAGGAAGGCGACGCGTAGGTTGGCGGTGAGCCCAAAGGGCGAACCCCGGCACCGGGGCGGTTCCGCTGCGAAGTCCCCGAGCCGAAGGAAATCGCCGTTCGCCGAACCGACACCTCCCGATGCCGTGATTCGCCGGCGG
>NZ_DATIGT010000159.1:0-7182 GCF_035481375.1 Tahibacter sp. | reverse complement strand
CCGCCGCCGCAACGAGACCGCCGCGCGGCTCGCCGTCGACATTTCCGCGCTGATGGGCGAACTCGGCATGAGCGGCGGCCGCTTCGAAGTCGCGCTGGAGCCCGCCGCGAAGTCCGACCCCGATCCGCTCGGCGCCGAACGCTGCGAATTCCTCGTCAGCGCCAATCCCGGCCAACCGCCGCGCGCGCTGCGCAAGGTCGCCTCCGGCGGCGAACTCTCGCGCATCAGCCTCGCGATCGAAGTCGCCGCGCTCGGTCTCGACGACGTCGGCACCATGGTGTTCGACGAAGTCGATTCGGGCATCGGCGGCGCGGTCGCCGAAGTCGTCGGACAGAAGCTGCGCCGGCTCGGCAGCGCGCGCCAGGCGCTCTGCGTGACCCACCTCCCCCAGGTCGCTGCGCAGGGTCATCGCCACTTCCGCGTGAGCAAGGTCAGCGTCGACGGCCAGACCTTCACGCGCATCGATGCGCTCGACGACAAGTCCCGCCGCGAAGAGATCGCGCGCATGCTCGGCGGCATCGAGATCACGAAGGAATCGCTCGCGCACGCCAAGCAGATGCTGGAGCGCGCGGCACGCGAATAGCGCCGCGTTTCAGCGCATCGTTTCTGTCGAAAAGTCGGCGTGCGCCTCGAACGTGGCGCTGTCGTCGACGTCGCGATTGATGAACAGCGGGCAGCGTACGCACATCCCGGGCTCGTTGCCCGCCACCATGTCGCGCCGGAGCGCCGCGAGCCGGCGGTCGTTCCAGATCGCTTCGAACGGCCTGCCGTCCATGCGCCCGAACGGCTTGTCCGTGTGGCAGTCCGAATACGGAAACACGTTCGAGCGCGCGTCGATGTACAGCGAATCGAACGGTTTGCGGCAACGCACGTGACAGGCGCCTGTCCCGGCCGCGACCTGCAGACGGACCGTGCGCCTGCCGAGCATGAGCCGGTTGCCGTTGCGCTCGCGCGCGATCACGCAGATCTGCACGGTCCCGTCGGCCGTCTGCGCCGGCAGATCGCGGCGCCGCAGCGTGAACGCCCATCCGGCCCGGTGCACGTGCGGTTCGTCCGGATAGGCGCCGACCACGTCGCCACGCGTCGCGTTGTGGAAACGCGCGCGGCCGAGCGGCACGAGCCCGTCGGCGTCGATCGCTGCGGGCGGATCGCCGGGTACGGGTTCGCGGCCGATGCAGACGTCGGCGATGCCCTCGCGCGCAAGCGCCCAGCCCGAAATCTCCACGCTCGGCGAATAGAAATTCACGTCGCCGTCCGGCGTATCGAACGCGCCGAGAATCGGATGCGGCGGTGCGGCCGCCGCCGGCGCTGCCGGAGCGCCGCGCAGCCGCCGCCACAACGCGGCGACTCTGCCGCGGGCCGGCTGCGGCACCGGCGCGGCGGCCGGCGCCTCGCCGACGCATTGCGAATGCGCGGGAAACCCGTCGACGTCGAAATAGTCGCAGGCGTTCGTCACCGTCACGCCGAGCGCCTGCGCGCGCTGCAGCGCACCGCGGATGCAGCGGTTCGCGTGCAGCTTGTCGTGCCGGGCCAGCGATTCGGCTTCCATGTCGAGCCCTTCGAACACGATCAAGTGACGGAACGCGACTGCGTCGACGCCGAGCCGCGCCGCGAGTTCGACGATCTCGACGAGTTCGTCGACATTGCTGCGCATCAGCGCCACGTTGAACTGCACGCGCGGCAGCCCGTCGCCGCGCGCGCGTCGCCGGGCCAGCAGTTTTTCGACATTGCCGATCGCGCGTTCGAGGCTGCCGCCGCGCAGGATGTGCGCGTACGTCTCTGCGCGCGCGGCGTGAACCGACACGCAGACTTCGGTGACGCCGGCCTCGACGATGCGCTCCACGAGCGTATCGCTCAGCAGATTGCCGTTCGTCAGGAAACTGATTTCGGGGAACCGATGGCTGCCCGCGATGCGCAGGATCTCGCCGAAATGCGGCGAGGCCGTCGGCTCGTAGGCCGCCGAGAGGACGAGCCGGCGCGTGAACGGCCGGATCGTCGCGGCAATGTCCGCGAAGGTCTCGGGCGCCATCAGCTGCGAGCGCTGATAGAACACCTCGTCGAAGCTGAAGTGGCACATGATGCAGCGCAGATTGCACTTGTTGACGATGTCGACCAGCACCGTCAGCGACTCCGGCCGCAGCTGCGACATTTCCGCGGCCTTGCGCATCACGTCGTCGTCGAACGACGCGAGCTTGGACAGCCAGCCCGATGTTTCGGCGAGGCCGCGCCCCGGATGCGGCCCGATTTCGCGCGGCGCCATGCGCAGCCCCCGCGCGGCCCGCCGCACGCTCGCGTCGAGCGGTTCGGGTAGCTGTTCGTCGGCGTCGGGAGAACCGTGCATGGCGTCGCTCCGTATCAATGCTCTGCCACAACTACCACGCCAGACGCTAACAGTTCATTGCGTCGACGCTAAGGAATTGCCTTGACGGCGCCGCATCGTCGAGAGCGGTCGATTGGCGCACGGGATCACGGCCTGTTAACATCCGCGCCGCTTCAGGTGGCGACTGGCGTATTCGGACGTCCAGACGCTTAAACGGGAAGCCGGTGAACAACCCGGCACTGCCCCCGCAACGGTAAACGAGCACAGCGCGGCAACAGGCCACTGGAACGATCCGGGAAGGCGCCGCGTCGGAGATCCTCCGCTCGTGAGTCCGGAGACCGGCCTTGAGCGGTCCGCTCGCGCTGCGAGCAGGGCCTGGTGGTGCTGCGGAGGGCGGCGCCGCGGCGATCAGCCCCCGGCCTGTCTCCGCTGTCCTCCTTCCGCGAACCGATGTTCTCGCTGTTGCACCGCGCGGGTGAGCGCGGAGGAAGACTCATGCACCGTACGACGCTTTACGCGGCTATTGCCGCGCTCCTGACCCTGCCTGCCGCCCTGCGCGCGGAACCCGCGCCGCATACCCCGGAGCTCGACGACGTCATCGTCACCGCGACGCGCACGGCGGTCACGGTCGACGACAACCTCGCGCCGGTCAACGTGATCACGCGCGAAGACATCGAGCGCCTGCAGGCACGCTCGCTGATCGACCTGCTGCGCGGCCTGCCCGGCGTGTCCGTGTCCAACAACGGCGGCCCGGGCAAGCAGACCTCGCTGTTCCTGCGCGGCACCGAGTCGGACCACCTGCTCGTCCTCGTCGACGGCGTCCGCGTCGGTTCCGCCACGGCCGGCAGCGTCGCGTTCCAGGATTTTCCGGTCGACCAGATCGAGCGCATCGAAGTCGTGCGCGGTCCGCGGTCGAGCCTCTACGGCTCCGAGGCGATCGGCGGCGTGATCCAGATCTTCACGCGTCGCGGCGCCGGACAGGGTCTCAATTCCAGCTTCAGCGCGACGCTCGGCAGCTACAACACGCGCGAAGCGACCGCGGGCGTCGGCGTCAACGGCGAGCGCGGCTGGTTCAATGCGAACCTCGCTCATGCCGACACCGACGGCTTCAACTCCTGCCGCGGCCAGGTCACGCCGGGGGCCGGCTGTTTCGCCGACCAGCCCGACGACGATCCGTACCGCAATTCGTCGGTGACGCTCAACGGCGGCTGGCGCTTCGGCGAAGCCGGCGACCTGCAGGCGCATGCGCTGCGCGCCGAAGGCCGCAGCACCTATGACGGCAGCTTCGTCAACGAATCGGTGTACCGCGAACAGGTCGTCGGCACGAAGCTGCGCCTGCAGGCGCACGAGCGTCTCGTGGTCACCGCGAGCGCGGGCCAGAGCCAGGACTACTCCGACAACTTCGGCAACGGCACCTTCGTGAGCAAGTTCGACACGCAGCGCGACAACTATTCGCTGCAGGGCGACATCGGCATCGCCGAGCATCAATTGCTCAGCATCGGCGCCGACTATGTCGACGACCAGGTCGACAGCACGACCGTCTACGACGAAGACTCGCGCACCGTGACCGGCGTGTTCGCGCAGTATCAGGGCAGCGCCGGCGCGCACGATTTCCAGGCCAGCGTACGCAACGACGACAACGAACAGTTCGGCGCGCACACGACCGGCGGCGTCGCCTGGGGCTATGCCTTCGGCGACGGCCTGCGCCTCGTCGCGAACTACGGCACCGCGTTCAAGGCACCGACGTTCAACGAGCTCTACTTCCCGGGCTTCGGCAACGCGAACCTCAAGCCCGAGGAATCGCGCAGCGTCGAGGTCGGCCTGCGCGGCGCGGCCGGCGGCAGCCGCTGGGAACTGCATGCGTTCCAGACGCGTGTGGATGAACTCATCGCCTACGACGCGGCGCTGTTCGCGCCGAACAACATCGACGAGGCGCGCATCCGCGGCCTCGAGGCCAGCTGGGCCGTCGACTTCGCCGGCTGGACGCTCGACAGCAGCGTGACCCTGCTCGATCCGAAGAACGCTTCGGGCGGCGCGAACGACGGCAACATCCTGCCGCGCCGCGCGCGCCAGTCCGCGCGCGTCGATATCGACCGCCGCTTGGGCGCGTTCGCATTCGGCGCCACGCTCAATGCGCAGGGCGAGCGCTACGACGATCTCGGCAACCGCCGCCGCCTCGGCGGCTACGGCACGCTCGATCTTCGTGCCGAATACACGATCACGCCGGAGTGGCTGGTCCAGGCGCGTGCCGTCAACGTCGCCGACCACGACTACGAAACCGCGGCGTTCTACAATCAGCCGGGTCGCAGCTATTACGTCACCTTGCGCTATCGTCCGGTTCGCTGAGACCGGCATCATGGCGACAGCCGTCCGGCTGTCGCCGCTGCGCATCCATTTCGCCGCCAGGAGTTAGTCCATGAAGTTCCTGCCCACCGCCAAGCAATCGCTGATCCTGCTCGCCCTGATGCTGCTGATGCTGGCCACGCGCTACCACCATTTCGGCACGGTGCTGCACCTGCCTGACGCCTCGATGGCGATCTTCTTCGTCGCCGGCTTCTATCTCGCCGGCACGGTCGCCCTGCCGCTGCTGATGCTCGAGGCCGGACTCATCGACTACATCGCGATCACGATGGCCGGCGTCAGCGACTTCTGCGTCACGCCGGCCTATTCGATGCTCATCGTCGCCTATGGCGTGCTCTGGTACGGCGGCGCGTTCTACGCGAAAAAGTTCTACAAGCCCCAGCTTTCGAGCGCACTGCCGGCCGGCCTGATCGCGCTGGCCAGCTGCCTCGCCTCCTTCCTCGTTTCCAACGGCTCGTTCTACTGGATGGGCGGCCGCTACGCCGAACCGCATTTCGCCGAGTTCGTGCAGCGCTTCATGCAGTACATGCCGAGCTTCGTCAGCGTGTCGATGGCCTACATCGCGGTCTTCGCGGTGGTCCACGCGATCGGCGTGATCGCGCTCGGCGACCGGCACGCCGGCGCCAGCAAGGCCTGACATGAACACCGACGACACCGACGCGCTGGCGCAGCGCCATCGCGAACGCATGCAGCGCAAAAAGGCGGTCGTCGACGCGGGCATCGCGCGCGCGACGATCGAGCGCGGCGTCGTCGTCGTCACGACCGGCAACGGCAAGGGCAAGAGCTCATCCGGCTTCGGCATGGTCGCCCGCGCGCTGGGCCACGGCCTGCGCGTGGGCGTCGTGCAGTTCATCAAGGGCAGCTTCGCGACCGGCGAGGAAGCGTTCTTCCGCCGCTTTCCCGACGAAGTCAGCTATCACGTCATGGGCGAAGGCTTCACCTGGGAAACGCAGGACCGCGAGCGCGACGTGCGCGCCGCGGGTGCGGCCTGGGACAAGGCTGCGGCGATGCTCGCCGACCCCGACGTCGATCTCGTGCTGCTCGACGAACTGAACATCGCGCTGAAGTATCAGTATGTCGACGTGGACGCCGTCGTCGCCGCGCTCGCCGCGCGCCCGCCGCTGCAGCACGTCGTGATCACCGGCCGCGCCGCGCCGGCCGCGCTGATCGAGGTCGCCGACACGGTGACCGAAATGAACGTCGTCAAGCACGCCTATCAGGCCGGCATCAAGGCGCAGAAAGGCATCGAGCTCTAACGATCCCGTCCACGTTTCCTGCCGAGTCGCCGAGCCTACGACCGTGTGGTCTTCCATTGCCTGCGCGCTGCTGCTCGACCATATGTTCGGCGAACCGCGCCGCGCGCATCCGCTCGTCGCGTTCGGCCGCTATGCGCGCCAGATCGAGGAACGCGGGTACGCCGATCGATTCGATCGCTCGCCGCTCGTCGTCGCCGCGGCGGTGCTGCCGCCGGCGATCGTCGTGTTCCTGCTCGGCCGCATCGATCTTCTGAACGAACTCGTCGGCGTGATCGCGCTGTATCTCGCCGTCGGCCTGCGCAGTCTGCGCGAGCATGCCGAACCGGTCGCGCAGCGGCTCGACGAACAGGACATCGACGCGGCGCGCAGCGCCGTCTCGCGCATGGTCAGCCGCGACACGGCGGAACTCGATCCGAACCAGGTCGCCGCCGCGGCGACCGAATCGGTGCTGGAGAACGGCAACGACGCCGTATTCAGCGCGCTGTTCTGGTTCGCGGTCGGCGGCGCGACCGGCGTGGTCGTCTACCGGCTCGTCAACACGCTGGATGCGATGTGGGGCTACCGCACGCCGCGCTATCGCCGTTTCGGCTGGTTCGCCGCGCGGCTCGACGACGCGATGAATCTGGTCCCGGCGCGGCTCACGGCGCTGAGCTATGCGCTGGCCGGCCATTGCCTGCGCGCGATCGCCTGCTGGCGTGCGCAGGCGCCGGCCTGGGACAGTCCGAACGCGGGCCCGGTCATGGCCGCCGGTGCCGGCGCGCTCGGCGTGAAGCTCGGCGGCGCCGCGCCGTATGACGGGCAGTGGCACGAGCGGCCTGCGCTCGGCTGGGGCGATGCGCCCGACGCCGAATCGATCCGCGGTGCGCTGCGCCTTGTCTATCGCGCGGTCGTCATCTGGCTGGTCGCTCTGTGGTTCATCGAGCTCATCGAGGTGATCTGAGTGCACGCACGATTCCACGCCGTACCGCCGCACGCCCCTGGCGTCGCGGAGAGTCCTCATGCTTGACCACGGCGGACGCCTGCAGCGCGCCGCGGCCGGCTACGGCATTCCGATCGCGCAATGGCTCGATGTGTCCACCGGCATCAACCCGCTGGGCTGGCCGGTGCCGGCGATTCCGCGCGAGGCGTGGACGCGACTGCCCGAGGACGACGACGGCCTCGACACCGCGGCCTGCGCGTACTACGGCTGCGCGTCGCTGCTGCCGACGGCGGGCACGCAGGCGGCGATACAGACGCTGCCGCTGC
>NZ_DATIGT010000158.1:0-23829 GCF_035481375.1 Tahibacter sp. | reverse complement strand
GCCGGCGACGAAGCAGCCGCTGTCCGCAGCAGCGACGACGGCGACGGCGTTGTCGGCGAGCGGTCCGCCGATCCCGTGCAGCCAGCGCGGCCGTCCGCCGCGATCGAGCGCGACGACGAACGCATCGGCACCGCCGGCACTCGCGAGCGGCGCAATCGACGTATCGAGCGATGCGATCTGCTGCTGGAACCAGCCGGCGGCATAGGTCGTGCCATCGGCAGCGACGCTCACGGCACGCGGCGATATGCCGTGTCCGCCGGCCAGCCGCGCGGCCCAGCGCTGTCGCGCGTGCGAGTCGTACGCGACGATCGCGGCAATGCGTGCACGCGGAACGTCGATCGGCGGCGGCAGGATCGAACCCTGCTCGACGCGAGCCCGTTCCGGGACGTCCTTGTCCGGCGAACGCGCTGCGTTGCGGCGATGCGCCTCGTGAGGCGCGCTGCCGCCCAGCAGCGGCCCGGTGAGTTCCATCGCGACACGCGCACCGCCATCCGGCGCGACGGCGACGGCATAGGCAATGTCATGGCCGCGTCCGCCGAGACGTTGCGGTGCCGTGCGCGTATCGACGCTCGCGCAGCCGCCGAGCAGTGCGACGGCGGCCAGGCCGCCGACGCACGACGATAGCCTCATCGATGTCCTGCGCGCGTCCATCATCGAAAACTCGCAGCCGTCATGGCGTGACCGGTGCCGGGCACGTGAAGCCGCCGTCGAATCCGTCGGCGAACAGATATTCGTCGACACCGGCGGTCGTGCGCCGGTCGTGATGCACGACGACAACCGCGAACGCCGTGTTGCCGTGAGTGCCGTCTTCGATCGTGTAGGTGAAGCGGTCGTCGCAGACCTGACCCGTCGGCGCATAGACGATCGACAGACCGTCGGCAGCAATGGCCGCGGTGCCGGAAATCGGCGTCGAGACGTCGGTGATGCGCAGCGTGCCGCATCCGTTCGCCTCGTCGTTCCCGAGCACGTCGAGGTTCGCGCTCGCCTGCGCGAGGTTCGCGAACAGATCGTCCCCGGCCGCAGTCGGCAGCGGATTCGGCCGGCAGGCGTCGTTGCCGATCAGCGTGTAGCTCAGCGCCGGACTCGTGTCCTGCGCCGCGGTGCTGCTGATCGGCTGGCCGCTCAGGTTGGCGGAAAAATTGCGTATTTCCACGCCCTGCAGCGAATAGCCGACGTCGACACCGCAGTTCGCACCCAAGCAATCGTCGATGAGGTTCAGCGGCACCTGGATGATCAGATGTCCGTCGCCCTTGAGTTGGCAGTCGGCTGCCGCGAGCGTGGCCGTGTCCACGCCCTGGTTCACGCTCGGTGCCGTGACTTTGCCGACGTGGCATTCCACACCGGTCGCGGTGGCGCGCGCATTGATCATCTGCCGGTCGTAGGTCTGCGTGCCGGTGGCGTCGGGCTGCGGGTGCGCGCGGTTCCACAGGACGATCCAGGTATTTCCCGGACTCGTGACGGCAGTGTCGCCAAGTTCGAGGTCGAACACGAGCTTGCGTTCCGACGGCGTCGCGCAGGCGGCCGGGTCGCCGATGAACGGCTCGCCGACGAACAACCTCTTGAGATCGAGCTGTGCATTGGCCGGCGCGCCTGTCTGGTCGCCGCCGCTGTCGTCGGCACGCAGCGCTCCCGGAATCGCACAGGGATCGACGACGGGCTCTGCGACCGCGCAGGCTTCGTAGACGGCCGGCGATGTGCCGGCGCCGTTGACCGCCTGCACCTTGTAGCAATACGAGACGCCGGCCTGCACCGACGTGTCGACATAGCTCAGCGCCGCCGCGCCCAGCGTGGCCAGCGGCGCCGCGCCGTAGCTGCCCGGATCGGCGCGGCGAAACAGTTTGTACTGCGTGATCGCCTGCCGGCCGTCCCAGGGCTGCGCCCAGCGGATGCTCGCGCGCGGCACGCTCTGGCTGCCGCTGAGAAACGCTTCGAGATACGGCTGCAGCGGCGCGACCGGCTGAGCCGGCGCGAAGTCGCCGTCGTAGGCGCCGTAGAGCGAGCGCGATCCGGGCTGCTGACGCGCGATACGCGCGACGTCGCTGCCGCTGTTCGCGCCGCCGCTGACACAGGTACCCGTGCAGCCGTCGGCATAGGCGACGTAGATGCGACCCTTCTCGTCCTTCTGGATGTCGATGAAGTCGAGCAGGTTGCGCCCGCCGGCGCAGGTCGTTCCGGACAGGCAGACCGCGCCGCGCTGTACCGGGTCGTCCGGTGTCACGTTGACCGTGGTCCAGGTTGCGCCGCCGTCGTAGGTGGCGGCGACATAGAGATACCAGACGCCCGGAAACGCAGTCGGGTCTTCTCCCGTGCCTTCGGCGCCGGCCGTCGTCGAGCCGAGGAACGCGAACGCCGCGCGCTGCGCATCGCCGGCGACCATCGTGGGAAAGACACAGTTCTTGAGGCCGAGCGGCGCACCGATGTCGGCCGGCGTCGTCCAGGTGCCGCCGTTGTCGGTGCTCACGGAAACGACGACGTTCGCGTTGTTGCCGCCGCATTGACCGAAATACACGGTGCCGTCGGCAGCCACGCCCATGGCCGGATCGCTGCCGCTGCCGCCGACACCGGGCACGACGATGGTCTGCCACGCGACGCCGCCGTCGGTCGAGCGCGCAAAACCGGCCTCGCCGCCGCAGTTCTTGTTCGGCACGAAGACGGTGCCCTTCCGGTCGTCGGGCGCCGTGTCGGGCGTGACCTGCAAATGCCCGTGCAAACCACCGCAATTGAGAATGTTGTACATGGGAACGGCGGCGCCCCAGGTCACGCCGCCGTCGTGGCTGATCGACGCTTCCGCCGCGGCGATGTCCTGCGACGCGTAGTACACCGCTTCCGGATACAACAGACTGCCGACCGGGTCGCTCGGCGAGAACGGACCCGTGCCGATGGTCTGATGATCGACGCCGGAGTTGATGCCGCCGCCCTGCGGGCTTTCGGTCCAGGTCTCGCCGTTGTCGTCCGACAGCGAGATCAGCGAGCGCTTCGCATTCAACTGCGTCGAGAGGGTGCGTCCGGTCTTCTGATTGACTTCAAGAATCGGATCGAGCGTCTGCACGTGCGTTGGTGCGCTCTTGTTGCGCCACGTGCCGACAGGCGGCGACACGCTGCTGTCGATCTCGAGCCGCAGCGTCTGCAGACCGGCGATGTACATCAGATTCGACCGGTTCGGCTGCGTGGCCTGCAGTATCAGGTTGTTCTTCACGGGCACGCCGAGCGTCGGCTCGCCCGCGCTCGCGCCGATGCCGCCGCCATCGCCCGTGCTCGGCCCGAACCTGGTCCAATGCCGATCCGGTTCGCCCAACCCTGCCGGCGCGTAGATGCGAAAACTCAGTGGTTCGTTGCCGTTCGTTCCGCCGCCACCGCCGGCCGTGGCGACGAATTCGGCAGTAGCGTGGTACGCGGTCAGCGCTGCGTACGGCGCGCCGGCGACCGTGTAGGTGCCGGCAGCCGGATTCGACAGCGTGATGGATTCGATCTGGCCGTTGATGTTGCCGGAGGTCGCCATGCTCGCGCCGCCCGGCCCGTACACGGTGAGATCCCAATCGTTGGCCGGACCGGGATCCAGGGAAACCTTGATCTGGAAACCGCCGCTCGCCGGCGGGACTATCGTCAGCGCGAAGCGGTCGCAAGCCGCATCGCTCGCGCCCGTACAGCTCGCCCCGCTCGGTATCGTCGTCGAGGGACCATCCCACGAGAGATTCGGCGCGTCGGGGCTGATCGTGCCGCCGGTCGGCGTGGCGGCCAGGGCGGCGTGCGGCGCAATGGCGGCGCTGACGGCGAACAACACGGCAAATCGATAGCTCATGATCATGGCCTCGAGGTCGCGCGACGCGAGCAGTGCGTCAGTGACTTACCATCCGATTGCGGATGTGCCCCCTCAGGGCTCCTGCTCAAGAATGACCACCCCACGGCGATCCTAGGTCTTGCGACCGACAGAAACACCGCGGGATTTCCTTTAGCGGACGGTGGCGAAAATCACCGGCCGACGACGTATGGATTGCAAAGCCGGAGACGCGATGGAACGCGACGACACGCGGGGCGACGAGAGCGGGGGCGATGAGAGCGGGGCCAGCGAGAATTGGTCCGCACGAGAAACACCTTGGCCCTTGCCGTTGAACTTTCGGGAAGCCGGGGATCCACGCACGACTTCCGGCGGCGCAACCGCTCGGGTCGCACTCGTACCGGACTCGGCGCTGCAGCAGCACGAAAGCGACGCGGCCGCACGCTACGGAGACGGCTGCGCGGAGTTCTATGACGAAATCTATGCGCCCGCCTCGCGGGCCGCCGTCGACCGACTGGTCGCGCTGGCCGCCGGCGGGCCCGTACTGGAGGCCGGCGTCGGCACCGGCCGATATGCGTTGCCGCTCAGCGGGCGTGGCGTGGCCGTTCACGGCGTCGACGCATCGGCTGCGATGCTCGACGCGCTGCGTCGCAAAGCCGGCGGCGCGGCGATCACAATGACACTCGGCGATTTCTCCCTGCTTTCGATGGAGAACGCGTATCGACTGATCGTCTGTCTGACCAACACGCTGTCATTGCTGACGGATGCGCGCCGGCAGGCGCAGGCGATTGCACGATTCGCGACGGCGTTGCACGACTCCGGCGCGTTGCTGCTTGAAACAACATATACCGGCGGCGATACCGAAGCGGTCGCGACCGACATTGCCCTCCGCACGCGCGCCGGTATGCGGCGCTATCGCGTCGACGGCCGCGAGGTCGACGTGGCCACGCTCGATGCGTGGGCGGCCTGCGCCGGCCTGCACTGCGCCGCGCGCTGGCGAGACTGGCGCGGCACGCCCTGGCGCGGTGAACTCGGCGGCGTGCTGTCGCTGTACCGGAAAAACCCTCGGCAGCGTCGCGACGCAGAGCCGTCTGGCATCATCGGCGCGCCGCACGCATGACGGAGAAACGAACGATGCGCTCGCTTCCTGCGCTATGCATGACCATCGCCGCGGCTGCATTGAGCGTGACCGGTTGCGCGACCGCGCCGCCGGCGACGCCGCCGGCACCGGTCGACACGTCGCCGACCGCGCCGTTCTCCCTGCACGAGGCCGGTATCGCCGAGTTGCAGCGCCGCATGGAGTCGAAGGAACTCACTGCACGCACGATCGTTCAGCTGTACCTCGATCGCATTGCGCGGCTCGACGACGCCGGCCCCGAACTCAGCGCCGTCATCGAGATCAATCCCGATGCTCTGACGATCGCCGACGCCCTCGACGCGGAACGCGCCGCCGGCAAGGTGCGCGGGCCGCTGCACGGCGTTCCGGTTCTGCTCAAGGACACGATCGACACGGCTGACGCGATGCAGACCAGCGCCGGCTCGCTCGCACTGGTCGGAACGCCGGCGGCACAGGACGCCGCCATTGTGGAAAGGTTGCGAAAGGCAGGCGCCGTCGTGCTCGGCAAGACGAATCTCAGCGAGTGGTCGAACTTCCGCTCGACGCGCTCGACCAGCGGCTGGAGCGCACGCGGCGGGCAGACACGGAATCCTTACGTGCTCGACCGAAATCCGTGCGGATCGAGTTCGGGCAGTGCGGTCGCCGTCGCCGCGAATCTCGCCGTCGTCGCCGTCGGCACGGAAACCGACGGATCGATCCTTTGTCCGGCGGCGAACGCCGCAATCGTGGGCCTGAAGCCGACTGTCGGCCTCGTCAGCCGCAGCGGCACGATTCCGCTCGCCCCGTCGCTCGACACGCCGGGTCCGATGGCGCGCAGCGTCACCGACACGGCGGTTCTGCTGAACGCCCTGGCCGGTTCCGATTCACGCGACAAGGCAAGCTGGGATGCCGACAAGCACGCGACCGACTACACGCGCGGACTCGCCGTCGACGGCTTGCGCGGCGTGCGGGTCGGCGTGGTGCGCGACTACGCGGAGTTCAACGCGGACGTCGCCGCAGCCTTCGAAAAGGCGATCGCACGCATGCTCGACGCGGGCGCCGCTCTCGTCGATCCCGTCAAGCTGCCGAACGCCGGCAAGCTCGACGCGCTCGAAATGACTGTCTGGACCTACGAGTTCAAGACTGCCGTCAACGCGTATCTGGCGACGCGCCGCGGCGTGCCGATTGCGAATCTTTCCGAGCTCATCGCCTGGAATCGCGCCCACCCCGCGCAGGAACTCGGCCCGTTCGGCCAGGAGCTGCTGGAACAGGCGCAGGCCAGCGGCACGCTGAACGACAGGGCGTACAAGCAGGCGCTCGCGAGCCTGCGCCGCTACGCACGCAAGGACGGCGTCGACGCGGCGATGAAAAAGTACAAGATCGACGTGCTCGTCGTACCGTCCAACAACCCGTCCTGGGTGACCGACCCTGTCAACGGCGATCGCTTCACCGCCGTCACGAGCACGATCGCGGCAGCCGCTGGTTATCCATCGATCACCGTGCCGCTGGGCGACGTGCGCGGGCTGCCGATCGGGCTCACCTTCATCGGGCCGGCGTGGAGCGAAGCGAAACTGCTGCGCTATGCCTACGCGTTCGAACAGGCGACGAAGGCACGCCGTCCGCCGGCATTTCTGCCGACGATCGCTTCGGGTGCGTCGCCATAGTCCGGCGTCGAGCGTACGCGGCGCCTCGTCGCTTTCCCTCTATGAGTCGGATGCGCCGCAACACGGTACGCACCGCGGCACGAAAACGATGCGTCAGTTCGCCGGCGTGACGGGCGTGGCCTGCGTCTGCTTGCGCACGATCAGCATGGCCATCTCGATCGACTGCTCGTAGTTCAGTCGCGGATCGACGTTCGACTTGTAGGCGCGGGCCAGATCGGTTTCCGTGAGGTCGCGCGCGCCGCCCAGGCATTCGGTGACGTTTTCGCCGGTCAGCTCGAGATGCACGCCGCCGAGACGCGTGCCGCAGGCGGAGTGAATGTCGAACGCGCGCTCGAGTTCATTGCGGATATTCTCGAACCGGCGCGTCTTGACGCCAGAGGACGTCGACTCGGTATTGCCGTGCATCGGATCGCAGCTCCAGAGCACGCGCGCGCCTTCGGATTTCACAGCTTCGACGAGCGGCGGCAGATGCTGGCTGATCTTGTCGGCACCCATGCGGTGCAGCAAGGTCAGGCGGCCCGGTTCGTTGTCCGGATTCAGGATCGCGACGAGCCGCTTGAGCTGATCAGGTTTCACCGAAGGACCGACCTTGACCGCAACCGGATTGCGGATGCCACGGAAATACTCGACGTGAGCGCCGTCGACATCGGCCGTCCGCATGCCGATCCACGGGAAATGCGTGGACAGGTTGAACCAGCCCCACTGTCGCGGAACCTGGCGCGTCTGGGCCTGCTCGTAGTGCAGCACGAGCGCTTCGTGCGACGTGTAGAAGTCGACGCGCGAGAAGCTGCCGATCGGCGCGCCGTGCAGCGTCTCCATGAAGCGCAGCGAGTCGCCGATCGATTCGACCATGTGCTGATATTCGTTCTGCAGCGGCGAATATTTGACCCAGTCGAGATCCCAGTATTCCGGGTGGTGCAGGTCGGCGAACCCGCCGTCGATCAGCGCGCGCACGAAATTCATCGTGAGCGCGGAATGCGAATGGCCTTCGACCAGTCGCTGCGGGTCGGGGCGGCGCGCCTCCGGCGAGAACTCGACCGCGTTGACGATGTCGCCGCGATAGCACGGCAGCGTGATGCCGTCGCGCGTCTCGGTATCGGCCGATCGCGGCTTCGCGTACTGGCCGGCGAAGCGACCGACGCGCACGACCGGCAGCTTGAGACCGTGCGTGAGCACGAGGCTCATCTGCAGCAGTACCTTGAGCCGGTTGGATATCAGCGCCGACGAACAGTCGTCGAAACTCTCGGCGCAATCGCCGCCCTGCAACAGAAAACGGCGGCCTTCCTGCGCCTCGGCGATCTGCTTGCGCAGCGCAATGACTTCCCACGACGTGACGAGCGGCGGCAGGTTTCGCAGCTTGTCCAGCGCCCGGTCGAGTTCGCCGGCATCGGCATAGCTCGGCTGCTGCACGGCGGGCCGGGACTGCCAGGACGACGGACTCCAGTCCTTCGCTTCGCGGACGGGATGGATCTGACGCTCGATCTGACTCATGACGCGGCCTTGCTGCAGTGCGGAAAACGATCTTGCCACAGCGCCGCGACGACGCAAGCTCATGAGCGCTTGTGCCGCAGCCGGCGGATATGGCGATTTATCGTAAGGTGCCGTAGGGACGGGGCGGCTTGCGCCAGGCGGCGATCAGCGCGAACAGCGTCAGTCCGACAAACCAGATCAGACACCATGCCGGCATCGACAATCCCAGGAAGGTCCAGTCGACCTTTGCGCATTCGCCGGAGCCCGTCAGCACGAGCTGCAGGGTCTTCGACAGCGGGAAGGTATCGAGCATGAAGTTCAGACCCGGGCCACAGGCAGGCACTTCGTCCGCCGGCAGATGCGTGAGCCAGACGTGTCGTCCCGCAATCAGCGCACCGACGATACCGCCGAGGCTCACCAGCACGGCATACACCTTGCGCCCGCCGCCGCGCGGACCATGCAGCGCACCGAGCAGGAAAAACACGCCCATGACGAAGAACGCGACGCGCTGAAGAATGCAGAGCGGACAGGGATCCTTGCCGAGCTGGAACTGGGCGAAGAATGCGTAGCCGAGCAAGGCGGCTACGCAGACCGCTCCGAACAGGTACTGGACGCGGAATGACCACGCGAACGGGTTCAGTTTCATGGAACGGCAGATCTCCGGCTGTATGCGTGGACGGCGCAATGGGCGAGTATCGATCGAGACGACAATGGACCGCCAGCACCGCACAAAGTGCCGGGTCTGCGACGGTTCGCCGCGACGCCGCGCCAACCGGAGCGGTCAATGCCTCAACGCAAAAAAGCCCAGGTCGTCGCCGACCCGGGCTTTCGATGCTGTACAGCGACTGCTATTACTCGGCGGCGTCGCCCGTCGCGACCGGACGGTCGACGAGTTCGACGTAGGCCATCGGTGCATTGTCGCCGGCGCGGAAGCCGCACTTCAAGATGCGCAGGTAGCCGCCCTTGCGTTCGCGATAGCGCGGACCGAGGTCGACGAACAGCTTGCCGACCGCTACCTTGTCGCGCAAACGCGCGAACGCGAGGCGGCGATTCGCAACACCGTCAGTCTTTGCGAGCGTGATCAGCGGCTCGGCAACGCGACGCAGTTCCTTCGCCTTCGGCAGCGTGGTCTTGATGAGCTCGTGCTTGAACAGCGACGAAGCCATGTTCTTGAACATCGCTTCGCGGTGGCTGCTGGTCCGGTTGAGCTTGCGGCCCGATTTCATGTGACGCATGGTCGTGTTTCCTTGGTGATCCTGACAGGGATCAGCCCATCATGCCGTGGGTAAGACCCATCGGCGGCCAGTTCTCGAGCTTCATGCCGAGCGACAAGCCACGCGCACCCAGCACGTCCTTGATCTCGGTGAGCGACTTCTTGCCCAGATTCGGCGTCTTCAGCAGCTCGACTTCGGTCTTCTGCACGAGGTCGCCGATGTAGTAGATGCTCTCGGCCTTGAGGCAGTTGGCCGAGCGCACGGTCAGTTCCAGGTCGTCGATCGGACGCAGCAGCAGCGGATCGACGCCGCCCTTCTCGGCCTTCGTGTCGGCGCTTTCGCGACGCGTGAAGTCACCGAACACGGACAACTGATCCTGCACGATCTCGGCGGCCTTGCGGACCGCGTCTTCGGCATCGATCGTGCCGTTGGTTTCGACATCGAGCACGAGCTTGTCGAGGTCGGTGCGCTGCTCGACGCGGGCGGCATCGACTTCGTAAGCGACTCGACGGACCGGACAGAACGAGGCATCCAGCTGCAGACGGCCGATCGGACGCGTCTCTTCTTCCGGCAGACGACGCGCCGTGGCGGGCTGATAGCCGACGCCGCGAACGATCTTGAGCCGCATGTTGAGCGCGATGTCTTTCGTCAGATGGCAGATCACGTGATCGGGATTCACGATCTCGACGTTGTGATCGACCTTGATGTCGCCGGCCGTGACGACGCCCTTGCCCTTGCGGGACAAACTCAGCGTCGCCTCATCCTGACCGTGCATGCGAATCGCGACGTCCTTGAGGTTCAGCAGGACTTCGATGACGTCCTCCTGCAGACCTTCCAGCGTCGTGTACTCGTGCAGCACGCCATCGATCTCGACTTCCGTGATGGCCGCGCCCGGAATGGACGACAGCAGCACGCGGCGCAGCGCATTGCCGAGCGTGTGACCGAAACCGCGCTCAAGCGGTTCGACGATCACCTTGGCGCGGTTGGCGCCGACGCGCTCCACGCCAATGCCGCGGGCGCGCAGAACGGTGGTAGACGAATGGGCCATGTACCCGACTCTCCAGAATTACTTCGAATAAAGTTCGACGATCAGCGCTTCGTTGATGTCGGACGGCAGGTCCGAGCGCTCCGGCACCGACTTGAACATGCCGCTGAACTTCTTCGCGTCGACTTCGACCCAGTTCGGCGCCAGATCCATTTCCTGCGACAGCGTCAGCGCTTCCTGGATGCGCAGCTGGCCGCGCGAATTCTCAGTGACGCTGATCTGGTCGCCGGCCTTGACCTGGAACGAGGCCAGATTGACCTTCTTGCCGTTGACTTCGATCGCCTTGTGCGCGACGAGCTGACGAGCCTGAGTACGCGTCACCGCAAAACCCATGCGATAGACGACGTTGTCGAGGCGCTGTTCGAGCATCTGCAGCAGCGATTCGCCGGTATTGCCTTTCTTGCGCGACGCCTTGGCGTAGTAGCTGCGGAACTGACGTTCCAGCAGACCGTAGATACGCTTGACCTTCTGCTTTTCGCGCAGCTGTACGGCGTAGTCGGACAGCTTGCCCTTGCGGGCTGCACCGTGCTGACCCGGCTTCTGCTCGAGCTTGCACTTCGAGTCGACTGCGCGAGCAGGGCTCTTGAGGCTGAGATCGGCGCCTTCGCGGCGCGCGAGCTTGCAGGTGGGACCGATATAACGTGCCATTTGTCGGTGCTCCTTACACGCGGCGGCGCTTGGGCGGACGGCAGCCGTTATGCGGAATCGGCGTGACGTCAATGATGTTGGTGACCTTGTAGCCGAGCGCATTCAGCGAACGCACCGCGGATTCGCGACCCGGGCCGGGGCCCTTGATGCGAACTTCCAGCGTCTTCAGGCCGTAGTCGAGCGCGGCGCGGCCGGCCTTTTCGGCAGCGACCTGCGCAGCGAACGGCGTCGACTTGCGCGAGCCGCGGAAGCCGGCGCCACCGGAGGTCGCCCAGGACAACGCATTGCCCTGACGATCGGTGATGGTGATAACGGTATTGTTGAAGGAGGCCTGCACGTGGACGATACCATCCGTCACGACGCGCTTGACTTTCTTCTTGGTCTTGGCAGCTGCCGGCTTATTCATGAGTTCTATCCGAATCCATTACTTCTTGATCGCGCGACGCGGACCCTTGCGGGTACGGGCGTTGGTGCGGGTACGCTGACCGCGCACCGGCAGACCGCGACGATGACGCAGACCGCGGTAGCAGCCCAGATCGATCAGACGCTTGATGCTCATGCCCACTTCGCGGCGAAGATCGCCTTCGACCGTGTACTTGGCGATCTCATGGCGCAGCTTTTCGACTTCCGCCTCGGTCAAGTCCTTGATCTTGCTCGACGCCTTGACGCCGACAGCTTCGCAGACCTTCTTCGACCGCGAGCGGCCGATGCCGTAAATACTCTGCAAACCGACCCACACATGCTTGTGGACCGGCAGGTTGACACCTGCAATGCGCGCCATGTAAATCTCTCCGAACGGGCTTAAAGCGCAGTGAACTGAAAATTGTACCTTGGTTCGCGGGAATTGACAAATCCCGTCACGGAGCAAGCTCCGAGGTAACCCCTAGCCCCCCGTCATCTGCGGGGGAACTGCGCGGCTCAGCGGCCGCGCAGATTCGATTTCTTCAACAGACTGCCGTACTGGTGCGACACCAGATGGGCCTGGACTTGCGCGGTGAAATCCATCACCACGACGACCACGATCAAAAGCGAGGTCCCGCCGAAATAGAACGGAACGTTCCACGCGTTACGCAGGATGTCCGGGATCAGGCAGACCGCGACCAGATAGATCGCGCCGGCAGCCGTCAGATGAGTGAGCACGCGGTCGATGTAATCGGCCGTCGCCTTGCCTGGACGAATACCCGGGATCAACGCGCCCTGCTTCTTCAGGTTGTCCGCGGTTTCCTGCGAATTGAACACGAGCGCCGTGTAGAAGAACGCGAAAACCACGATCAGTGCGGCAAAGACGATCATGTAGACCGGCTGCCCCGGCGTCAGACCAGTCGTCAGAATCTGCAGCCAACGAACCTCACCCGACTTGCTGAACCACGTCGCGGCCGTTGCCGGGAACATGATCAACGAGGACGCGAAGATCGCCGGGATGACGCCCGACATGTTGAGCTTCAGCGGCAAGTGCGAACTCTGGTTCATGTACGCCTTGGCACCGCCCATACGCCGCGCGTAATTGACGGTGATACGGCGTTGACCGCGTTCGACGAACACGACAAAAGCCGTCACGAGCAGCACGATCGCGAGAACCGTCACGACCATCAGCGGATTCAGCTGGCCTTCGCGCGCCATGTTCAGCGTGTGAACCACGGCACCGGGCAGGCCGGCGACGATACCGGCGAAGATCAGCAGCGAGATGCCGTTGCCGATGCCGCGCTCGGTGATCTGCTCGCCCAGCCACATCAGGAACATGGTGCCCGCCGTCAGCCCGACGACCGCCGCGAAGATGAAGCCCGGTCCCGGGTTGTAAACCACACCCGCCTGGCCGGACAGCGCCACGGAAACACCGAAAGCCTGGAACGCCGCCAAGCCCACGGCGCCGAAGCGCGTGTACTTGGTGATCGTGCGGCGACCGGATTCTCCTTCCTTGCGCAGCTGCGCGAGGCTGGGAACCACGGTCGTGAACAACTGCACGATGATCGACGCCGAAATGTACGGGACGACGTTCAGCGCGAAGATCGACATGCGCTCGAGCGCACCGCCGGAAAACATGTTGAACATGTCCAGGATGCCGCCCTGCTGTTCGATCAGGCGGGTCATGGCTTCCGGATTCACGCCCGGCACCGGAATGAAGGTGCCGAGGCGGTAGACGATCAACGCACCGATCACAAACAGGATGCGCTGCTTGATCTCGGCAAATTTACCGAGCGAAGCGAGCGCATTGGCCTGGTTTGCTGCCATGGAATTACTCCGCGCTACCGCCGGCTGCCTCGATCGCGGCCTTGGCGCCGGCGGTGACCGCCACGCCCTTCAGCTTGACCGCGCGCTTGATGTCGCCCTTCTTCACGATCTTGGCGTGCTTGGCGCGGGACTCGACGAGACCGGCAGCGCGCAACACCTCGAAATCGATGACGTCGACGTTGAGCGAGTCGAGCTTGTACAGCAGGACTTCGCTGACCTCGTGAGCGGTCTTCGAACGGAAACCGACCTTCGGCAGGCGGCGCTGCAGCGGCATCTGGCCGCCTTCGAAACCAGCCTTGACCTTGCCTTTGCCGGTGCGCGCGTACTGACCTTTGTGACCGCGACCCGCGGTCTTGCCGAGGCCGGAACCGATACCGCGACCAACGCGGACGCGATCCTTACGGGCGCCGTCGGCGGGCTTGAGCGTATTGAGACGCATGATGTACTCCGAATTCCTTGAGGGCTCAGGCCTGGTTTTCCACGGCTACCAGGTAGTAGACCGTGTTGATGAGACCACGCACCTGCGGGCTGTCTTTCAGTTCGCGCACGTCGTTGAGCTTGTTCAGGCCGAGAGCCTTCACGCTCAGGCGGTGACGCGCCTGCACGCCGCGCAGGCCCTTGACCAAGCGCACACGCACGGTCTTTTCAGTGTTATTCGCCATGACCAGTCACCTCAGCAACGCTCTTGCCACGCTTGGCGGCGATGCGATCCGGGGAGGCCATTGCGACCAGGCCCTTGATCGTCGCACGCACCAGATTGATCGGATTGCGCGAACCCACGGCCTTCGCGAGAACGTTCTTCACGCCGACCACTTCGAGAACGGCGCGCATCGCACCGCCGGCGATCACGCCGGTACCGGCCGACGCCGGCTGCATGAAGACCTTGGCCGCGCCGTGGTTCGCCTTGACGGCATGCCACAGGGTGCCGTCGTTGAGCTTGACGCTCGTCATGTTGCGGCGGGCACGCTCCATCGCTTTCTGGATCGCGACCGGCACTTCGCGCGCCTTGCCGTAGCCGAAACCGACCTTGCCGTCGCCGTCACCAACGACCGTCAATGCGGTGAAGCTCATCTGCCGACCGCCCTTGACCGTCTTGGCCACGCGGTTGACGGCGATCAGCTTCTCCAGCATGCCGTCGCTGTTTTCACGTTCATTGGAAGACATAGTGCACCTTGGTGGTCCCGACGGAGCGGGACACGTTGCTTACGGCCTTGGCCGCTTGGAGTTGTGTTGTTTCTGCTAGCCGGCGAGCGGAGATCGAACTGTGGACGACACGTCCGATCCCAAGTGCCTCACCAGTGGTATTGCTTAGAACTTCAGGCCGGCTTCGCGCGCCGCATCGGCCAGCGCCTGGATGCGGCCGTGGTACTTGAAACCCGAGCGATCGAACGCGACGGCTTCGATTCCTGCAGCTTTCGCGCGTTCGGCAATTGCCTTGCCGACCGCAGCAGCGGCTGTCTTGTTCTTCGTGCCTTTGAGACCCTCGATGACCGAGTCCTGCAGCGTCGATGCGGCTGCAATGACCTTGTCGCCCGACGGCGCGATGACCTGAGCGTAGATGTGCTGACCCGTGCGGTGCACGGTCAGCCGGGCGATCGCCAGAGTGCGGATGCGTGCGCGCGTCGACTTTGCACGACGAAGGCGGGAAATATTCTTGTCCATCATCATTCTCCGAAGCTGAAGGGTATGGCGAAGCCCGGCGCGAAGCCGGGCTTTCACGCTTAGGCCTTCTTGGCTTCCTTCAAGGTGATCTTCTCGCCGGAGTACCGCACGCCCTTGCCCTTGTAGGGTTCCGGCGGACGGAATCCACGGATCTTGGCAGCGGCCTGGCCGACGGCCTGCTTGTCCGCACCCTTGATCAGGATTTCGGTCTGGCTCGGCGTTTCAAGCGCGACGCCTTCCGGCGCCTTGAACACGACCGGGTGCGAGAAGCCGAGCGTAAGGCTCAGATCCTTACCCTGCATCGCAGCGCGGTAACCGACGCCGACGAGTTCGAGCTTGCGGACATAGCCTTCGCTGACGCCTTTGACCATGTTGTTGATCACGGCACGCGCGGTACCGGCGAGCTTGTCGTCGGCAATCGCGACGGGCTTGCAGGTCAGCTCGGCACCGTTCAGGGCGATTTCGACACCCGGGAACGCGACGGATTTCAGCGAGCCCTTCGGGCCCTTCACGGTGACGCCATCGGCGGCCACCTGACATTCGACGCCCTTCGGCAGAGCGATCGGCAGTTTTGCAACGCGGGACATTGGCAATCTCCTCTTAGGCGACCAGGCCGATGACTTCGCCGCCCAGGCCCTTCGCCCGTGCCTGCGCATCGGTCATGACGCCGCTCGACGTCGAAACGATGGAGATGCCCAGACCACCCAGAACCTTGGGCAGCGCGTCCTTGCCGCGGTAGACGCGCAGACCGGAACGCGACACGCGCTCCAGACGCTCGATGACCGGCTTGCCCAGGTAGTACTTCAGGGCGATTTCGAGTTCCGGCTTTCCTTCGACGTCGTTGACCTGTGCGTCGCGGATGTAGCCTTCGTCTTTCAGCAGCTTGGCCAGGGCCAGCTTGATCTTGGAGCTCGGCATGCGCACCGTCGCCTTGCCCGTGAGCTGGGCATTGCGAATCCGGGTAAACATGTCGGCGATGGGATCAGTCATGCTCATTGAAGTGAATCCTTAAGTTAGCACCGATATCCGCTGGAAATTACCAGCTGGCTTTGCGCAGACCGGGTACGTCGCCGCGCATCGTCGCCTCACGCAGCTTGTTGCGGCCGAGGCCGAACTTGCGGTAGACGCCACGGCTACGGCCGGTCAGTTCACAACGATTGCGCTGACGCGCCGGACTGGAGTCCCGCGGCAGCTTCTGCAGCTTTGCAGCTGCATCCATCTTATCTTCGTACGACGCATCGACGCTGGCGACGATCTTCTTGAGTTCGGCGCGCTTCGTGGCGTACTTCTTCGCAAGCTTCTCGCGCTTGACTTCGCGATTCACCATGCAGGATTTTGCCATTTCGGAATCCTCGAAATCAGTTGCGGAACGGGAAGCTGAACGCTTCGAGCAGGGCACGGGCTTCTTCGTCGGACTTCGCCGTCGTGGCGATCGAGATGTCCATGCCGCGCATCGCGTCGACCTGGTCGAAGTCGATTTCCGGGAAGATGATCTGTTCCTTGATACCCATGTTGTAGTTGCCACGGCCGTCGAACGCGCGACCCGACACGCCGCGGAAGTCGCGAACGCGCGGCAGAGCCACATTGACCAGGCGATCGAGGAACTCGAACATGTGCGCGCGGCGCAGCGTGACCTTGCAGCCGATCGGCCAGCCTTCGCGGATCTTGAACGAGGCGACCGAAACGCGCGCCTTGGTCGTGACCGGCTTCTGGCCCGAGATCTTGGCCATGTCGTCAACGGCGTTCTCAAGCACCTTCTTGTTGCCGACCGCTTCGCCCACGCCCATGTTCAGCGTGATCTTGGTCAGACGAGGCACCTGCATGACGTTGGCGTAGCCGAAGCGTTCCATCAGCTTGGGTACGACGACATCTTTGTAGTGTTTTTCAAGGCGGGTCATTACGGCAATCCTCAAGCGTCAACCATTTCGCCGGACTTGCGGAACACACGCACCTTGCGGCCGTCCTCGAGGACTTTGTAGCCGACGCGTTCGCCCTTGCCCGTCGCCGGATTGACCAGCTGCACGTTGGAATTATGGATGGAGGCCTCACGCTCGACGATGCCGCCCGGCTGGTTCGCCTGCGGGTTCGGCTTCGTGTGGCGCTTGATCAGATTCAGGCCGGCGACGAAAACGCGGTCTTCCGCGATCCGCACGACTTCGCCCGTCTGACCTTTGTTCTTGCCGGTGATCACGACGACGCGATCACCCTTACGGATACGATTCATGGCGTAAACCCCGTTACAGCACTTCGGGCGCGAGCGACACGATCTTCATGAACTTCTCGCCACGCAGTTCGCGCGTGACCGGTCCGAAGATGCGCGTGCCGATCGGCTCGAGCTTGTTATTGAGCAGCACGGCCGCGTTGCCGTCGAAACGGATCAGCGAACCGTCGGCACGACGCACCCCCTTCTTGGTGCGCACGACAACCGCGTCGTAGACCTCGCCCTTCTTCACCTTGCCACGCGGAATCGCATCCTTGACCGTGACCTTGATGATGTCGCCGATAGCGGCGTAACGACGCTTCGAACCGCCCAGCACTTTGATACACATCAGTTCGCGCGCGCCCGAGTTGTCGGCGGCCGCGAGGTAGGTCTGCATCTGAATCATGATTGTTTCTCCTCAGACCTGTCTTACTGCGCGGCGCGGGCGACGATCTCGACCACGCGGAAGTTCTTGGTCTTGGACAGCGGCGCGCATTCCTGGATGCGGACGACGTCGCCTTCCTGACACTCGTTCTTCTCGTCGTGAGCGTGATACTTGGTGGAACGGCGGATGATCTTGCCGTACAGCTCGTGCTGCACCTGGCGCTCGACCAGCACGGTCACCGTCTTGCTCATCTTGTTGCTGACCACGCGACCCTGAATGGTGCGGACAGCCTTTTCGTTATCGGTCATGGCGTCTGTCCTTACTTCTTCTGGCCGAGCAGCATCTTGACCGTCGCGATCTCGCGGCGAACGCGCAAAATCTGATGCGTCTGGGTCAGCTGGCCGGAGCCCTTCTGCATGCGCAGCTTGAACTGCTCGTTGCGCAGTTCGCCGAGGTGGGCGGTGAGGTCCTGCGCGGACTTGGTACGAAGTTCTTTCAGTTCCATCACAGCACCGTGCGGGTCACGAATTGGGTCTTGACCGAGAGCTTGGCAGCGGCGAGGCGGAACGCTTCGCGTGCGGCGGCTTCATCGACGCCCTCGATTTCGTACAGCATGCGGCCCGGCTGGATCGGAGCGACCCAGTACTCGACGTTACCCTTACCGGCGCCCATTCGGACTTCGATCGGCTTCTTGGTAATCGGCTTGTCCGGGAAGACGCGGATCCACAGCTTGCCGCCGCGCTTGACGAAACGGGTGATGCAGCGACGGGCGGCTTCGATCTGACGCGAGGTCAGTTGGCCGAACTCGGTCGACTTCAGACCGTACTCGCCGAAGCTCACCTTGTTCGCGACGAAGCTCAGGCCGTCGTTGCGGCCCTTAAATACCTTGCGGTACTTGGTACGCTTGGGTTGCAGCATGATCAGGCTCCTTGCTTCGGCGCGCGGCGCTGCGGACGCTCTTCGCTCGCCTCTGCCTTGGCAGCTTCAGCCGCCTGTGCGAGGTCGAAGATTTCGCCCTTGTAGACCCACACCTTGATGCCGATGATGCCGTAGGTGGTGGTCGCTTCCGCGAAGCCATAGTCGATGTCGGCGCGCAGGGTGTGCAGCGGCACACGACCTTCGCGGTACCACTCCGAACGCGCGATTTCCGCGCCGTTCAGTCGGCCGGCAACGTTGACCTTGATGCCCAGCGCGCCGATGCGCATCGCGTTTTGCACCGCGCGCTTCATGGCGCGACGGAACATGATGCGGCGCTCGAGCTGCTGCGCGATCGATTCGGCAACGAGCTGCGCATCGAGTTCCGGCTTGCGCACTTCGGTCACGTTGATATGAGCGGGGACGCCCATGATCGCCGAGACCTCCTTGCGCAGCTTCTCGATGTCTTCGCCCTTCTTGCCGATCACCACGCCCGGACGGGCGGTGTGGATCGTTACGCGAGCGGTCTTCGCCGGACGCTCGATCAGGATCTTGCTGATGCCGGCCTGAGCAAGCTTCTTTTTCAGTACGTCGCGAACCTTGAGGTCGGCGGCCAGGTAGCCGGCGAAATCACGCTTGTTGGCGTACCACTTGGAGTTCCACTCCTTGGCTATGCCAAGGCGGATACCGGTAGGATGAACTTTGTGACCCATCGTTCTAAGTCCTTCGCTTAGCTGCCGGTACCGACAACCACAGTGATGTGGCTGGTCCGCTTGATGATGCGCGTGCCACGACCCTTGGCGCGGGCGGCGAAACGCTTCAGGGTCGGGCCTTCGTCGACGAAGATCTTCGCGACCTTCAGCTCGTCGACATCGGCGCCGTCGTTGTTCTCGGCATTAGCGATAGCCGACAGCAGCACCTTCTTGACGAGGTGCGCCGCCTTCTTGTCGCTGAACGTGAGCAGATTGGTGGCGCGGTCGACCGGCATGCCACGGACCTGGTCGGCGACCAGGCGGACCTTCTGCGGCGAAATGCGCGCGCTGCGCAGGATTGCTTTGGTTTCCATCGCAGTGCCCCTTACTTCTTATCGGCTTTCTTGTCGCCGGAGTGACCCTTGAACGTACGGGTCACGGCGAACTCGCCGAGCTTGTGGCCGACCATGTTTTCGTTGATCAGCACCGGAATGTGAGCCTTGCCGTTGTGGACAGCGATCGTGAGACCGACCATCTGCGGCAGGATCATCGAACGGCGCGACCAGGTCTTGATCGGGCGCTTGTTGTTGGCAGCCGCAGCGGCCTCCACCTTCTTCTGCAGGTGAAGATCGATGAACGGACCTTTCTTCAGTGAACGAGCCATGATGAGTACCTATCAGCCGCGACGATCGCGCACGATGAACTGGGAAGTGCGCTTGTTCTTGCGCGTCTTGTAGCCCTTGGTCGGCATGCCCCACGGCGACACCGGATGCGGGTTACCCTGTCCGGCGCGGGCCTCACCACCACCGTGCGGATGGTCGACCGGGTTCATCGCCGCACCGCGAACGGTCGGACGAACTCCGCGCCAACGCTGCGCACCGGCCTTGCCGATGTTCTCGAGGTTGTGCTCGGAATTACCGACTTCGCCCAGCGTCGCGACGCAGTCAGCCGGAACCTTGCGCATTTCGCCCGAACGCAGGCGCAGCGTGGCGTAGCCACCTTCGCGCGCAACGAGCTGAGCCGAGCCGCCGGCAGCACGCGCGATCTGCGCGCCCTTGCCCGGCTTCATTTCGATGCAATGCACGGTCGAACCGACCGGGATATTGCGCAGCGGCAGCGCGTTGCCGACCTTGATCGGTGCATCGCGGCCGGCCATCAGCTGATCGCCTTCCTTCACGCCCTTCGGCGCGATGATGTAGCGACGCTCGCCGTCGGCGTAACACAGCAACGCGATATGCGCAGTGCGGTTCGGATCGTACTCGAGACGTTCAACGCGAGCCGGGATGCCTTCCTTGTCGCGCTTGAAATCGATGACGCGGTAGTGCTGCTTGGAACCGCCGCCCTTGTGACGGGTGGTGATGCGACCGTTGTTGTTGCGGCCGCCGGTCTTGTTCTGCGCTTCGGTCAGTGCGGCATACGGCGAGCCCTTGTGGAGGCCCGGCGTGACCACGCGAACCATCGCGCGGCGTCCAGCAGAAGTCGGCTTGTAATCAATCAGTGCCATGGGTTTCCCACCTTAGGCCTTGGCCGTTACGTCGATGCTCTGACCTTCGGCGAGGCGGACATACGCCTTGCGCTGGTCGGAACGACGGCCCGAACGGAAACGGAAGGTCTTGGTCTTGCCTTTGGCATTGACCACATTGACCGCCTCGACAGTGACGCTGAACAGCTGCTCGATGGCCGCCTTCACGTCGGCTTTGGTCGCAGTCGACGCGACTTCGAACACATACTGGTTGGATTCGGCCAGACGCGCAGTCTTCTCAGAAATGCGCGGCGCACGAATCACATTAAGGAGACGCTCGTTCATGCCAGCCACTCCTCGATCTTCTTCACCGCGTCGACCGTCACGACGACGTGATCGGCACGCACGAGGGCGACCGGGTTCAGCGCGTTGGTGTCGACGACTTCAAGCACTTTGTGGTTGTTGCGCGCCGCGAGATAAAGATTCTCGCTGACGTTCTCGCTGACGATGATCGTCTTGCCGGTGAAGTTCATCTCGCCAAGCTTCGCCACAAGACCTTTGGTCTTCGGCGCATCGACGTCGAACTCGGTCACGACCTTCAGACGATCCTGACGGATCAGCTCGGACAGGATCGAGGCGAGCGCGCCGCGAAACATCTTCTTGTTGACCTTCTGCGAGAAGTCACGCGGCTTCGCAGCGAATGCGACACCACCGCCGACGAAGATCGGAGCGCGGTAATCGCCGTGACGAGCACCGCCGCCCTTCTGCTTCTTGAACTTCTTCGTCGTGCCGGAGACTTCCGAGCGCGACAGCTGCGCCTTCGTGCCCGCACGAGCGGCGTTGCGATAGGCCGTAACGACCTGGTGCACGAGATCACCGCGAAATTCCTTGCCGAACACGGCATCGGAAACGTTCAGCGGCGAGGCACCGATAACATTGAGTTCCATGGCGTCGCTCCTCAGGCCTTGGCAGCCGCGCGGATGATGACGTCGCCGCCGGTCGCACCCGGCACCGCGCCCTTGACGGCGATCAGGTGGCGCTCGGTGTCGATCTGCACGACTTCGAGATTCATGGCCGAACGCGTGACGTTGCCCATGTGGCCAGACATCTTCTTGCCCGGAAACACGCGGCCCGGCGTCTGACGCTGGCCGATAGAACCCGGCGCGCGATGCGACAGCGAGTTACCGTGGCTCGCGTCACCCATCGTGAAATTCCAGCGCTTGATGGTGCCCTGGAAGCCCTTACCCTTGCTGACGCCCTGGACGTCGACCTTCTGGCCGACCTTGAAGACCTCATCGGCCTTCACTTCGCCGCCGACGTTGAACGTGCCGACTTCGGCCGCGTCGACGCGGAATTCCCAGAGACCACGGCCGGCTTCGACCTTGGCTTTGGCGTAATGACCTGCGGCCGCCTTGTTTACCAGCGAAGCACGCTTGTTGCCAGCGGTGACCTGCACGGCGTTATAACCGTCGGCCTCGACCGTCTTGATCTGCGTGACGCGGTTCGGCGTCGCTTCGATCAGGGTCACCGGAATCGAGCGACCGTCTTCGGTGAAGACTCGGCTCATGCCGCACTTGCGGCCAACCAATCCGATACTCATGTTCGTGTCCTGTTGCCTGTGTTACGCCCGGACTCAGTACAGCTTGATTTGCACGTCCACGCCGGCGGCGAGGTCGAGCTTCATCAGGGCGTCCACGGTCTTGTCATTGGGATCGACAATATCCAGCACGCGCTTGTGGGTGCGCGTCTCGTACTGGTCACGCGCGTCTTTGTCGACGTGCGGCGACACCAGAACGGTGTAGCGTTCGATCTTGGTCGGCAGCGGAATGGGACCGCGCACCTGGGCGCCGGTACGCTTCGCGGTCTCCACGATTTCACTCGCGGAGCGATCGATCAGGCGATGATCGAATGCCTTCAGTCGAATACGGATCTTTTGGTCCGCCATGGCCGAAATCCTTCAGTAAAAGAGCGACGGGAGGCGGCAACTTCATGTGCCGCTCCCCAAAAAATCGGGCAGACCAGTAAACTGGTCCGCCCAGACATGAAAGTGTAGTACGCGCAAAGGCGCCCGTCAAGCGGGCTCGATACGCGACGACTCCGTGTCTGGCGAACACGAGGCACATCCTGTGCCTCTTTTCGCTGTAGGGGCCGCCCCGCTTCTGGCGGGACGGCGAATACCGCTGTCTGTTACGCGAAGATCTTGGCGACGACGCCGGCGCCGACGGTGCGGCCGCCTTCGCGAATCGCGAAGCGCAAACCTTCTTCCATCGCGATCGGCGCGATCAGCGTGACCACCATCTTCACGTTGTCGCCTGGCATCACCATCTCGACGCCTTCCGGCAGTTCCACATTGCCCGTCACGTCCGTCGTGCGGAAATAGAACTGCGGACGATAACCCTTGAAGAACGGCGTATGACGTCCGCCTTCGTCCTTCGACAGCACGTACACTTCCGCTTCGAACTTCGTATGCGGGTTGATCGACGCCGGCTTGCACAGCACCTGACCGCGTTCCACGTCGTCACGCTTCGTGCCGCGCAGCAGCAGGCCCACGTTGTCGCCCGCCTGGCCCTGGTCCAGCAGCTTGCGGAACATTTCAACGCCCGTCACCGTCGTCTTCACCGTCGGACGGATGCCGACGATTTCGATTTCGTCACCGACCTTGATGATCCCGCGCTCGATACGACCCGTAACCACCGTGCCGCGACCCGAAATCGAGAACACGTCTTCCACCGGCATCAGGAACGGCTTGTCCAGCACGCGCACCGGTTCCGGAATGTACGTGTCCAGCGCTTCCACCAGCTTGATGATCGCCGGCACGCCGATTTCGCTCTGATCGCCTTCCAGCGCCTTCAGCGCCGAACCCTTGATCACCGGCGTGTCGTCGCCCGGGAATTCGTACTTGCTCAGCAGTTCGCGCACTTCCATCTCGACGAGCTCCAGCAGCTCGGCGTCGTCCACCATGTCCGCCTTGTTCAGGAACACCACCACGTACGGCACGCCAACCTGGCGCGCCAGCAGGATGTGCTCACGCGTCTGCGGCATCGGACCGTCGGCCGCCGAACACACCAGGATCGCGCCGTCCATCTGCGCCGCACCCGTGATCATGTTCTTCACATAGTCCGCGTGTCCCGGGCAGTCCACGTGCGCGTAATGACGCGTCGGCGATTCGTATTCCACGTGCGCCGTCGAAATCGTGATACCGCGCGCCTTCTCTTCCGGCGCCGCGTCGATCTGGTCGTACGCCTTGAACTCGCCACCGAAGCGCTCGGCGCCGATCTTCGTCAGTGCTGCCGTCAGCGTCGTCTTGCCGTGGTCCACGTGACCGATCGTGCCCACGTTGACGTGCGGCTTGGTGCGCTCGAATTTACCCTT
>NZ_DATIGT010000157.1:0-28207 GCF_035481375.1 Tahibacter sp. | reverse complement strand
CCGGCCGGCCGCCGCCGTTCGTGCAGACGGCCGCCCCGCGCAGCGGCGTCGCCGTCGTGTAGTTCGCGAGCACGCCCGGCGCAACATTGCCGTTGACGTAACGCACGGCTTCGAACCCGATCAGCGGCAGTCCGCGCAATGCCGGCCCCGCAATGCCCGGCGGCAGCACGTTGTACATGCGCGCGGAGCCGTTCAGACGCGCGCCGACATCGATACGCACGTCGGCAGTCTCGACGGCCGGTGACGGGTTCCAGAGCTTGCTGCCGAGCCGCGAGCCGAGCAGCGGCGTAGTGCCGTCCAGTGCGCGGTCGGAGAAATGCACCACGTTCGTCGCGAAACACAGCGCGTGCTGCGGATGCTGCCCCGGCGGCGGCATGGGCAGGTCTTCCACGCGCGAGAAATCCGGATCCTCGACGAACATGATCGCGCGTCCTTCGCGATCGAAACCCTTCGCCGCATACCGCGAACACGACCCACCCGGCAGCGCACCGCCGAACACGGCTTCGAACGGCGCCACGGCGCCGGTCGTCGAACCCAGCGGTACGCCGAGCACCTGGTTGTCCGTGTACAGGAATTTCGTCGGCGCCGTGACGACCCACTCGGTCAGGCTGCCCGCCGCGAGCGTGCGATCCATCTGGCCGTAGACGCTGTCCGTCATCAGCAGCGCCGAGAGCGCATCCTTCGCGCGGTTCGGCGATCCGTCGGTCGGATAGACCAGCCTCAGGCCGCCGCTGCCGGCCGGCAGCACGGCATCGGCTTCGCCGGGACGGCTGTTGCCGACGGCGAGGTATTCGGGAACCGTCGCGAAGTCCGTCAGCAACGAGTACTGCGAGAAGTCCTCGACCGCGGTCGCATTGCCGCCGATCAGCGTGCCTTCGCCCGCGTCGACGATGCTGAAGGCGCCGTAGAGACCGCCGCCCGGCGGACGGAGATCCGGCGAGGTCGGATCGATGACCTGCAGCGGGGCGCAATTCGGCGGATGCTGGCCGGTCACGGCCGCCGCGAGCGCGCCGTCGAGTTCGGCCAGTTCGACGACTTCGAAATGCCCCTCGCGCATGCGCACCGGCTGCGTCGGACCGGTGTCCTCGTTCGATCCGGTGTAGGCAAACGGCAGGAACGACTGCTGATAGCCGCCGCCCGGGAACGGCGCCTCCCAGAACGGCTTGTCCGGCGCCGTGCAGCTTTCGTCGCGCGTCATGATGCGCGCGCCGCCGGCGGTGTCGGTCGCGAACACGGTTCCGGTCCACGCATCGTTCGGCGCGAGCGCGATGTGGAAATCGAGCACGGTGCGGCTGTTGTAGCCCTCGCGGAAACGAATCTGCAGATACTTCGCGCGATTCGTCGTGTTGGCGAGCCTGATCAGCGTCGACTGCCCGCTGTTGACGCTGAAATACGGAAACAGCAGCACCTGGCCGGTGCCCTGCGGGTTCAGATACATCGCGCCGGCCGGAGAGAAGGCGGCAGCCGACATCGCGAGCGCGAGCGCACACGAACGAAGTTTCATCGCGGGTTCCTTTCGCTGTGGGGGATTTCGTTCGCTGTAGACGGGCGAACGACACGCGCCCCCCAACGCGGGCGGATGCGCCCGACGTTCCGCTAATTCATTTATCCAGAAAGCAAACGGAAGGCTGCGAGGAACGTACGAACCCGTCCCTGGCGATGACGGTGCCCCGCGCACATCGCATAACCGGGTTCTAACGCTCTCAAGGCTTGCCGGTCGCCGCCTTCACCGTCAGCGGCTGCCCCACGCTGCCCGCGTAGAACACGAGCAGCTTGAGCGGCGTGTCGTCCACATTGCGACCATTGTGCAAAGTTCCGACGACCTCGGCCAGCGCCTGGCCGCGTTCGAGCCGCTGCACGCGGCCGTCTTCGAGCCGGACTTCGAGCGCGCCTTCGAGCACGACGCCGAACGACGGCACGGGATGCCGATGCCAGCCCGTCTCGCCGCCGGGCGCGATCTCGACGACGAGCGCGGAGACTTCGGCCTGTCCCGTCGGATAGACCAGCGGCTTGCCGTCCCAGCTCGTCGTGGTCTTCATGAGCGGCGTCACTTTCACCGCACCGTCGTTCTCGAGCGCGGACGCGCCCGGTACGGCGAATACGAGCAGGCAGGCGAACAGCGACGGTCGACGCATGGCAGGTGCTCCGCGGGAAGTGCGCCGATGCTATCGTGCCGCGGCGCATTCTGTGCTGCGGAGAACGCATGCCCGAGCTGCCCGACATCGCGGTCTACACCGACCATCTCGAACGACGGCTCGTCGGGCATGTCCTGCAGCGCGTCGCGCTGGCCAATCCGTTCGTGCTGCGCACGGTCGATCCGCCGATCGCCGATGCCGGCGGTCGCCGCGTTACCGGCATACGCCGGCTCGGCAAGCGCATCGTGCTCGCGCTCGACGGCGAACGCTTCATCGTGATTCACCTGATGATCGCCGGGCGCCTGCGCTGGCGCGACGCGAACGGAAAGCCGCCCGGCAGGATCGCGCTGGCCAGCTTCGCGTTCGAGTCCGGCACGCTGTATCTGACCGAAGCCGGCACGAAGCGCCGCGCCTCGCTGCACTATGTCGCCGGCGAGGCCGCGCTCGCCGCGCTCGATCCGGGCGGCGTCGACGTCGCCGCGCTCGATGCGGCGCAGTTCGCCGAACGCATCGCGCGCGGCAATCACACGATCAAGCGCGCGCTCACCGACCCGCGCCTGTTCAGCGGCATCGGCAACAGCTATTCCGACGAAATCCTGCACCGCGCGAAGCTGTCGCCGTTCGCGCTCGGCGCGAAGCTGTCGCCGGCCGACGCCGCGCGGCTGCACCGGGCCGCGATCGATGTGCTCGACGAATGGTCGCGGCGCCTCGCCGCGGAAACCGGCGACGCGTTTCCGGAAAAAGTCACCGCCTTCCACGACGCCATGGCCGTGCACGGCCGCTACGGCAAGCCCTGCCCCGACTGCGGTGCGCCGGTGCAGCGCATCGTCTATGCCGAGAACGAGGCGAACTACTGCGCGCGCTGCCAGACCGGCGGCAAGGTGCTCGCCGATCGCGCGCTGTCGCGGCTGCTTCACGACAGCTGGCCGAAGGACATCGACCAGCTGCTCTGAGCACGGCAGTACGACGCCCTGTGATCTGTTCGGTTCGCCGGCACCCGTGCGTTTCCGAGTCGTCTTCGGCGCTGAGGGTTTTTCCCCTCCGAAAACCGCGCCGAATGCCGTGCTTTTCATCGCGCTTTCGCCTAGATTCGCCCCGGCATTGCCGAGCGGCGCGCCGGCGCATGCGCACGTGACGATTCAGAGGGAGAAACTCATGAGATCGATTCGGTTGACGGGCCGGCTTGCGGCCGGGGTATTCGGTTTGCTCGCTGCACAGGCAGCGCTTTCCGCACCGCTGATCATCAGCGAGTTCCGCGTTCGTGGTCCGAACGGGGCCAACGACGAATTCGTCGAGATCTACAACAACAGCGGCGCCGACCACACGGTCGCCGCCAGCTCGGGCACCGGCTACGCCATCGCCGCTTCCAACGGCGTCGCGCGCGCCATCATCCCGAACGGCACCGTGATTCCGAATCGCGGCCACTGGCTCGCCGTCAACTCCGTCGGCTATTCGCTCGCGAGCTATCCGGCCGGCAACGGCACGACCGCCACGGGCGATGCCACATACACGACCGACATTCCCGACAACGCCGGCATCGCGCTGTTCAACACCAGCGAGCCGGCCGATTTCACGCTGGCCAACCGCATGGACGCCGTCGGCTCCACGTCGGAAGCCAACGCGCTGTACAAGGAAGGCACCGGCTACCCGGCACTCGTGCCGTTCTCGATCGACTACTCGTTCTACCGCGACTCCTGCGGCAAGGGCGGCAGCATCACGACCTTCGGCAGCTGTCCGAATCCCACCATCGCGGACACCGACAATAACGCGGTCGACTTCATTTTCGTCGACACCAACGGCACGAGTGCCGGTGCGGGCCAGCGCCTCGGTGCGCCGGGCCCTGAAAACGCGTCCTCGCCGATCACGAATCCGGCATCGGGCACCTGGGACGTTCTCGACACCTGCGTCTCCGGCCAGAGCCCGCCGAACTCGGTCCGCGATTTCACGAGCGATCCGGCGAACAACTCCACCTTCGGCACGCAGGACATCCGCTTCACGTACACGAACTCGTCGGGCCAGAACCTCACGCGCCTGCGCTTCCGCATCGTCGACCTGACGACGTTTCCGGCACCGTCGGGCATTGCCGACTTCCGTCCGCGCTCCTCGACCGCCGTGGTCGTCACGGTCGACCGCCCGCCCTGCGGCAGCGGCACGAGCAACGTCACCGTGCAGGGCACGACGCTCGAACAGCCGCCGAGCCAGCCCAACGGCAGTGGCTTCAACGGCTCGATGTCGGTCGGCTCGGTCACGCTCGCGACGCCGCTCGCCAACGGTGCGTCGATCGACGTGCGCGTGCTCAACGGCATCCAGCAGACCGGCCACTTCAAGCTCGGTCTCGTGCCGGAAGGCCTGACCTCTGCCGGCGTCAGCATCACTGGCAACGTGATCCAGTTCGACTGCGCGACCGACGGCGGCTGCACGCCGCCGAACGTCACGAGCAGCGTTCGCGTCGACGCGAACCCGACGAATGCGCCGACCGTGAACTACACGGTCACCTTCGATCTGGCGGTCGCCGGTGTCGACACGAGCGACTTCACACTGACGACGACCGGCACCATCGCCGGTGCCAGCGTCACGAGCGTCACCGGCAGCGGCACGACGCGCAACGTCGCGGTCGCCACGGGCAGCGGCACCGGCACGATCCGTCTCGATGTCGTCGACGACGACACGATCGTCGCGGGCACCACCCCGCTCGGCGGCGTCGGCGCCGGCAACGGCAACTTCACGACCGGCCAGGCCTACGACGTCGATCGCACCGCACCGACCGTGACGGTCGAACAGGCCGTCGGCCAGCCCGATCCGGCGCCGACCTCGCCGATCAACTTCACCGTGACCTTCAGCGAACCCGTCAGCAACTTCGATGCGGCCGACATCATCCTCGGCGGCACCGCCGGCGCGACGACCGCTGTCGTCACAGGCGGCCCGACGGTCTTCAACGTCGCCGTCAGCGGCATGACGACGAACGGCACGGTGACGATCAGCATCGTTGCCGGTGCGGCCATCGATGCGGTCGGCAACACGAGTACTCCGTCGACCAGCATCGACAACGTCGTCATCTTCAACGGCGTCGCTCCGATCGTCACGACCGAAATGCCGATGCTGTCGCCGCCGATGCTGCTGCTGCTCGGCGTGCTGCTCGTATTCGTCGCGGCCGGCGCGCGTCGCCGGTTCGTCGACTGACGTCAAAGCGGCCGTCGGTCGACGGCCGATGCATGCAACGGAAAGGCGACCGCTCCGGCGGTCGCTTTTTTTTTCGTTCTTGCATTCCGCGATACCGGGTTCTGCCGGCGTGCGAACTGCGGGATGCGGTAACGGCGGCGTGCGGCGGAAAGCGTGGAAAACGCGGCGTTTCCGCCGGCTGCGGCGCGCGGCGGCGTCTGGCACGGCCATTGCGGAACCCGCGTAACCGGACATCGCGCCGCCCGCACAGGTTTGCCATGACAGGGAACGTCCCGCCCGCTGCCAAGATCGCACCCCCGTCGCTATGGAAGGCGGCGGGCGAACTGCGCGTACTCCTCGACCTCGGTCGCGCGACCGTGATCCGGCGCCGGCCGCGCCGCCGCGCGCGCGGCGAACCCGTGCTCGTCGTGCCCGGCTTCGCGACGTCGGATGCCGCGACCGCGCTGCTGCGCGACCACCTCGACGCCGCCGGCTTCGATGTGCACACATGGAATCTTGGAATAAACCGCGGTCCGCGCGGCGACGTGATGCGGCGGCTGTCCTGCCGCATCCGGTCGATTGCGCGCCGCACGCGCCGCCGCGTGCGCATCGTCGGCTGGTCACTCGGCGGACTGATGGCCCGTGCCGTCGCCGGCCGGCTGCCGCAGCACGTGGCGCGCGTCGTCGCGCTCGGCTCGCCGCTGACGGCCGATCCCGATGCGAGCCATCTGTCGCGGCTCTATGCATGGCTCGGCGGCACACCGTCGGACAGCCGCAGCGTGCGCGCACTGGTCCGCGCGAGCCACCGCGCGCCGGTCACGTCGATCTACAGCCGCAGCGACGGCGTCGTCGCCTGGGAAGCCTCGGCCGGCGCGCCGGGCGAGTGCCGCGCCGTCGAAGTCGACGCCACGCATCTGGGCCTCGTCGCGAATCCGGATGTGCTCGAAGTCGTTGCGCGCGAAGTCGCGCGCGACCCGGACTGACGACTCGGCGGAGCGCACGCGAGGATGCCCACGCGCAAGGCCGGCGACGATTCCGCGAAACCGCTGCGCCTCGCCGACGCGGCGTCCGCGCTCTGGCGCGCCGATCCGCTGACCCTGGCCGCGTCGATCGCGTTCTACACCGCGCTGTCGTTCGCGCCGATCGTCGTGCTGAGCCTCGCCGTCGCGGCGCAGGCCTGGCCCGGTTCGGAAATGCGCCTCGTCGATCAGCTCGGCGCGCTGCTCGGCTCGCAGGTGCGCGACGTCGCGAAGCTCGTCGTCGACAGCGGACGCACGCAGCGCTTCGTGTTCAGCGCGTCGGGCGTGATCAGCTTCGGCGCTCTCCTGGTGTCCGCATCCACGGCGCTCGCGCAACTGCAGGACGCGATCAACCGCATCTGGCGCATAGACGCGCCGGGCGCCTCGACGAGTGCGGTCCGGGCCTGGATCCGCCGGCGCCTGCTGTCGCTCGGCATGATCGCGGTGATCGGCTTCTTTCTCGTCGTCACGCTCGTCGTCAGCACGCTGCTCGGCGCTGCGCTGACGCGCGAGGGCTGGGCCTGGATCGTCGTCAACGAAGCCGCCACGCTCGCCGTGTTCGCGCTCGCCTTCGCCGCGCTGTTCCGCTTCGTCCCCGACGAGCGCGAACGCTGGAGCGCCGTGCTGTCCGGCGGATTCGCGACGGCCGTGCTGTTCGACGCAGGCAAGTGGCTGCTCGGCGCCTATCTCGCGAACAGCGATCAGGCCGATGCCTACGGCGCGTCCGGATCGGTCGTGCTGTTGCTGGTCTGGGTCTACTACAGCTCGCTGATCGTGCTGGTCGGCGCAGGCCTCACGAGCTGGGTCGCCGACCGCGCGCCGCGCAGGCGCCGCGCGATCGCCTAGTTCTTGAAGGCGTCACCGGGATGACCTACCGTCCCTGCCATACTTTTGCGTATGGCGATCATGATCTCCCGTCTCGTTGTTTTCGCCTGCCTGCTGGCGGCCGCCCTGACCCCGGCGCAGGCCGGTGTCGGCGTGTTCGTCAACGAACTGCACTACGACAACAGCGGCCCCGACTCGGATGAAATGGTCGAGATCGCCGGGCCGGCGCTGACCGACCTCGACGGCTGGTCCGTGGTCTTCTACAACGGCACCGGCGGCGCCAGTTATCTCACCGTTCCGCTGAGCGGCATCCTCTCGAATCAATGCGACGGCTTCGGCACGCTGGCCGTGCCGGCGGTCGGCCTGCAGAACGGATCGCCCGACGGCCTCGCGCTCGTCGACGGTACGACCGTCGTGCAGTTCCTCAGCTACGAAGGCAGCTTCACCGCGAGCAACGGCCCGGCGGCCGGCATGACCAGCGTCGACATCGGCGTGTCCGAAAACGGCAGCGCACCCGCAGGGCAGTCGCTGCGGCTGGGCGGCACCGGCAACGACTACGGCGACTTCGCGTGGCAGTCCTCGTCGGCGGCGTCGTTCGGGCAATGCAATCCGGGACAGACCTTCACCGGCGGCGTCGACTCCGCACCGATCGTCATCGCGCTGCAGCCGGCCGACGGCAGCACGAACGTGCCCGAGTCGGCACTGATCGACGTGCGCTTCAGCGAGGCCGTCACGCTCGGCCCCGGCGCCGTGACGCTGGTCTGTTCGACGTCGGGCAGCGTCGGCCTGACGCTGACGTCGAACCCCGATGCCGCGCGCTACATCTACACGCCGGCGGCCACATTCGCCTCGGCGGAAACCTGCACGACGACGATCGCGGCCAGCCTCGTCAGCGACGTCGACGGCACGCCGCAGACGATGACGGCGAACGCGACGAGCACGTTCACCGTCGCGACCGACGTCGCGCCGACCGTCGTCGACCGGCGCCCGCTCGCCGGCGCCACCGACGTACCGACGCTGAGCCCGCTGCGCGTGTTCTTCGACGAAGCCGTCGGCGTGACCGACGGCTGGATCACGCTGAGCTGCACGGCGAGCGGCGCGCACGCGCTGGCCGTCAGCGGGGGACCGCAGCGCTACACGGCGCAGCCCTCGCCCGCCCTCGGCGGCGGCGAAACCTGCACGGCGACCGTGCATGCGGCGCACGTCGTCGATCTCGACGGCACGCCGACCGCGATGACCGCCGACGCGAGCTGGAGCTTCGTTACGGGCGAGGCCGTCGGCAACTACTACGCGAGCGCGAACACGGGCAGCGCCGCGGCGCTGCGCGCGTCGCTGCACGCGATCATCGACGACCACGTGCGCTTTCCGTATTCGTCGAGCGGCACGGATACATGGACGATTCTCGAACAGGCCGACGAAGATCCCGAAGACCCGTACCGCATTCTCGACGTCTACAAGAACGTGTCATACGCGAAAGTCGAAACGAACCGGCCGTACAACCGCGAGCACATCTGGCCGAAAGCCTATGGCTTCCCCGACGATGTCGCGTCGAACTACGCGTACACCGACACCCACATGCTTCACCTGACCGACAACACCTACAACGGCACGCGCGGCACCAAGCCCTTCGGCACCTGCTCGGCCGTCTGCAACGAATACACGACCGAGCTCACGAACGGCCAGGGCGGCGGCAGCGGCGTCTACCCCGGCAACTCGAACTGGTCCGACGGCGTCATCTGGGAAGTGTGGAATACGAAAAAAGGCGACCTCGCCCGCGCACTGCTCTACATGGACGTGCGCTACGAGGGCGGCACCAACGGCGTCAGCGGCGCTGCAGAGCCCGACCTGGTGCTGACCGACGATCCGAGCCTGATCCAGATCACCGGCGGCAACACGACCGGCACGGCGTACATGGGCATGCTCAGCGTCATCCTGGCCTGGCACTACGCCGATCCGCCGACCGACCGCGAACGCCTGCGCAACGAGATCATTTTCGGCTACCAGCGGAACCGCAATCCGTTCGTCGACCATCCGGAATGGGCGGATTGCATATTCCTGGATCTGTGCGTGAGCGATCGCGTGTTTGCGAACGGGTTCGAGCCGTAGCGGGAGACGCCCCGCAACCTGGCACGTTTCCGAGCACCGCGCCGTCGATCCGTCGAAGACGCCCGCATGCCGTCACAAGCCCGTTCGCGCAAGAGACTTCACGATCCGGACAGGCAGCGCGCCATGTCGGTAGCGATTGGCTGCATGTACGGCCGCTGCATCCGCTCGGCCGCGGCTTGCGCGCACGCGCCGGCTTGTCATGGTCCGCGCGCTCCTCGGCCGTCAATTTCGTCTCGTGCACCTCGGCGAGACACCGGCAGACCGTGCGGGCGTCATCGCGCCGCGCCTGCTTGTTCAACAGGGTCGCCTCGCAACAGCTTCAGCAGCACCCGCACCTCGGCGCCGCCGGCGGCCATCGGCACGCCGACAGCCGCGCGGATTCCAGCGCGCTCGCGCGTCGGATAGTTGCGGCAGATCATCGGGTTTCGGCGCCCGCTTTTCAGCGTTTTCCGTTGCCGACACGCGCCACGGCGCGTCGCGTTGAGAAACGAAGCGTTCGTGCCGGACGATCATCGGGGCCTGCGCAAGTCGAGGTGTCCATCTCCAGTTGCCGCTCGGCCCCGGGGCTCTCACCGCGGACCCTGCCGATTCGAACGCGGCAGCCGATCCCCGGCGCAGGTCGCGGGGGTCTCCGCCCTCGTGTCGAGGCTGGCTCCGGCGCGAAGCTTCGTGGCACGCTCGCGCGATGACCCCGCTCTGGAAACCCATCCTCGGCTACGGCGCCTTGCTGGCCGCCGGGGCGACCGCGCTGCAGTGGCTCGACTACCAGCGCCTTGCCCGGCTGCACTCCGGCGACGTCGTGCTCGTCGTCGTCGCGACCGCGTTCCTCGCACTCGGCATCGTGCTCGGCGTCCGCGTGTTCGCGCGCCCCGCGCCGCCGCCGTTCGACGGCAACCCCAAGGCCCAGGCCGCACTCGGCATCAGCGAACGCGAATTCGAAGTCCTGCGCGAACTCGCCGCCGGGCACTCGAACAAGGAAATCGCCCAGCGCCTGTCGGTGTCGCCGAACACCGTGAAGACGCACGTCGCGCGGCTCTATGAAAAACTCGGCGCGAAACGGCGCACCGACGCGATCCTCAAGGCACGGGAACTCGGATTTTTGGAGTGATTTCGCCCGAATCACCCGTTCGGGCGATTGCCCGCGCCGCGCCGGCGCGGATCAATGGAGCCCTCGACCACCCACGGAGTGCTGCCCATGCTGCGCAAGATCCTGTCCTACGGCGCCCTCGCCGGCCTCATTGCCGGCGGCAGCCTTTCCGCCATCGCGATCACGCTGGCCGACAAGGGGATGCTGGAATACGGCGAGGTCTTCGGTTACCTGACCATGCTGATCGCGCTGAGCGCCATCTTCGTGGCCATCAAGCGCCACCGCGACCAGACCCTCGGCGGCGTCATCCGCTTCTGGCCCGCCTTCGGCCTGGGTCTGGGCATCAGCTTCGTCGCCAGCCTGTTCTACATGCTGTCGTGGGAACTCGCCGTCGCCGTCACACGGGTCGACTTCGCGACCAGCTATTCCGACTTCCTGATCGAGCAGGAAAAGGCCAAAGGCGCGAGCACCGAAGCCCTCGCGAAACTCAAAGCCGACATGGACTCGTTCAAGGTGCTCTACGCCAACCCGCTGTTCCGGCTGCCGATGACCTTCCTCGAAATCTTTCCGGTCGGGCTGCTCGTGTCGCTGGTGTCGGCGGGGCTGCTGCGCATTCGCGCGTTTCTTCCGGCACGGTAGGCGGTCGCTCGACCGCGCGGAGTCGCCGGCGAGATACGCGCCGGCGATGCGCGACCGTCGTCCCCCACGGAATGCACTTATCCGTTTTCTTCATCGTGCACGCCGTCCGCGTCGCATGAAACGCATACAGCGACGCAATCGCGATCACGGCAACCCCAAGCACGAAAAGCCAGCGCCGTCCGCGCGTCACCGCGGCCAGCATCAGACATCCGAACGCGCCGGCGGTCGATGTGAGGATCGGGATTTCGATCAAATCGTTGCCGACCGGCGCGAAATCCGTGGCGAACCGGCTCTTCTACAGCCGTTAAGCGACCATCGCCACGCCGAGCCGATGCCGAGGACGACAACGGCACTCACGATGTTTCGGGTCCCCCGGCGAGCTGCCGCCGCAACCGTCATACGGCCCGATCTCGACACATCCATTCGCCGTCCGTTTCGCGGCTCCCCGAGGGCGCCGCAGGACAGCCGACGATCGTCCTGGACCGGACCGCAACGAAGTGCGACCGTCGAGCTTCGGCACGATCGACTTCAGTGCATCGCGTCACTCGCGCTGTCCGGCGGCGGCTGCAGCGTGACCGCGAGCTCCTCGAGTTCGGCAATCTCGGCCCCGAGCGCGTCATGCAGCTCGGCCTGGCGCGTCATCAGCGCTTCGATCTTGTCGGCATGCTTGAGCTTCGCCAGCTGGCCGTCGAACAGCAGCCACTGCTCGGTCAGCTGCTCCACGTAGTTCTTGGAGTAGTGCCGCATTTCCTTGAGCTGGCTCAGTGCCGCGTTGACATGGTCCAGCGGCGTCTTGTTGTCGGCGGACATGGCGACCTCCTCGTTGGCACGGCGTCCAGCGTAGCGGCGCGCAAGCAGGCAACCTGTGAAATCCGCGCCTGCCGTGAAGGTCATGTGTTCGACTGCGCGAGGGGTGGGGCGTCGCCGGCACAACTGCATTTCACCGCTGCACGCGAAACGGATTCCGACCCAGCGCGGCCAGCGCCGCCCACGCGGTCGCGCCGAGATGCGGCCGGCGGTAGTAATAGGCATCCGCCGACGTGCTTGCGGGACCGAGTGCGAGTCCGGTCGTCATGCGCGGCTCGCGCGTCGCGAAGACATAGCCGCCGGCGCTGAACTGGGCGGCGATTTCGGCGAGACAGCGTCGCGCGTTCTCCCCCTCGCCGACGACGCGATACGCGAGCGCCGCCTGGGCCGTGCCCTCGAGCCAGATGCCGTCGCGGTCTTCGTTGAAATCGAATCCCGCGCCGACCGCGTGTACGCGCTCGGCATAACGGATCGCGCGACGCCACGTGTCCGGCACGGCGGGCAGCAACTGCGACCACCACTGCACGTCGAGCGCCGACGTCGCGCGATTCGGCGTTCGTCCGTCAGGCAACGTGCCGATCAGGAAATGGCCGCTGCCGTCGTCCCACTGGCTGTCGAGAAAACGCCGCGCATGCGCGGCGTGTCCGCGCCAGCCGCCCTCGACCTTGGAATCGGCAAGCCGTCCGAATACGGCGATCAGGTCGATGGCATGTTCGCTCGACTTCCAGCCGAGCCTGACCGGTGCCGCGTCGAAGCCGTCGATGCCGCCGCTGAAGCCGCCGGCCGGCGCCGCGTCGCGCGTCGTGTCGATCACCCATCGTGCGAGCCTGGCGGCCGCGTCCCGCCAGCGCGTTTCGCCGGTCGCGTCGTGCAGCGCCAGCAGCGCGAGCGCCGCCCAGGCGACGTTGCCGGTGGCCGTGCCCGACTGGTAGGCGTCTTCGAGCCAGCGGTTCTGCGCCGCGTCCCACCAGCCGTTGGGCAACACCGCGTCGGCCACCGCACCCGCACGATAGGTGTTGCGCAGACGCGTGTCGCGCATCGCAGCGCGCTCCAGCGCGGCGCCGATGCGCGTCGCTTCCGCTCGATGCCCACAGGCGAGCAATGCGATCACCGCCAGCGCGTTGTCGTAGGTGAATGCCGCCGTGCGCAGCGCCGGCAGGTCGATCGTTGCCGCGCGATCTGCGGCGTCGTAACTGCGCAGAAGCACCGGTGCGCTGCCGGGTACCGCGTCGACACGGGATTTCATCGCCGTGCAGGCCCGCGATGCGACATCGCGCGAGACGGCATCCAGCGACGCGACTGGCTTGCCCTGCGCCGCGGCCGTCGAAGGCGGAACCGCATTCATGCAAAGCAGTGTTGCCAGCGAAACGAGCGCGGCGCGAACGCCGCCACGCAATACGCGGCGACTGTCCAGCCGTCGTGCGACGTTCGCCGGCCATTTCCGGTGCGCGGGTTGAGGCTCGCATGATGTGCCGCCGCCGGCCGCACGCGTCGTATCGTCGTCCATGGCGCACTCCTGGGACCAGACCCGTATGACACCGCACTCCGGCGCGGGAGCACAAGAAACCGCCGGATCGAATGAGCCCCGCAAAGCGCAGGGCGCAATAACCGAAGGGCATCGCGCCGCACGCCGCAGGGAACTTGGCGCTACGCGCTGCGCTTACTGCGCCCTACGCGGCCGCCGACGCAGGGCGATGGCGGATTCACCACGCTCGACAGTCAACAACGGCCAGTTGCTCAGACCCTGCACGCGTAGCACGCGACGCCCCTCGATCGTCAAATCGCTCGGTGAGGCCGGAATTCACGGCGGCTTTTTCTCAGATGCCCACGGCAGCGCAGCACTGAACAAGCCGCCCGGCCTGCTGCGGTCGTCCGCATCGCTGACCAGCAGCAGCCGGACGAAGCCGCCGTCGAGACGCGCATCGATTCCCTCGATTTTCCGCACGGGCCGCACGAAATCCAGACGTTGCACCTGCCCGTCCGTTCCGAGTATTCCAACCGCCGCGCCGACGCAGGGACCGTCGTGATACGTGCCGTCGACACTCTCGCAGACGGCACTGAAAACCAGTCGCCCGTCAGGCAGCGCCGCCGCATCGGTGAAACCCAGCGGCACGTCGCCGATTTGACCCAGCTCGATCGTCGACAACTCGACGGGCAGCTCGGGCAATTGCAGCTCGTCCGCCGCACCCAGCGCCTGCAGCACATCCGCCAGCGGCAGCCGGATCAGCGCGTTCTCGGGATGGCCGCGACTGGCGCGCTGCAGCAGCACGATCCGCTGATCGCATACCGCGGCACCTTCGATGTTCAATCCCGGAAAGCGGCGCTGCAACGGCGCGTACAACGCCGACAGATCGACGGCGCGCGGCGAACCGCGGAGCGCCCCGGAATCATCGAGGCGCAGCAGAGCGCCGGTCTGCCGGTTCGATCGGGAGCCCGACGCGAACGCGAGCAACGCGCCGCTCGGGTAACCCGCGAAAGGCGGCAGCCGGACCAGCGCTTCCAGATCGGGCTTCTGCGCCTTTCGCGCTGCCGGATCGTCCGGAAGATCGCCGGGAAAGAGGTGCACCTTGAAGCCGTCGCGTTGTCCGGCGGCGTCGAAGACACCGAGGTGCAAATCGTCGTCGGCGATCACGTACAGGAACTCGCCGGCGACGACGATGCCGCTGGCGGCACTGAGGTGATCGGGCACGTCGGCGTGCGACGAGGAGAATGTCAGCCGGCGCAGTTCGTGGAGATCGATCATCCGGCGAGTCTACCCCGGCGCGTCGGCGGGTCGGACCGACCGGCCATCCACGCAGCACGTGCGCGGATCGCCTCGCGATCTTGCCGGCGCGGCCGGCCTGTGATGCCGGGACGCGCGGCGGCTTTCTTCAGTGGAAAAAAGCCCCGCAAGACGGGGCTTTCCGACGGCGGCGCGAACCGCAGCGGCGCGCGCCTTCATCCCAGCGAATAGAAGAACTGCTCACGCACGATCTTGCCGTCGCGCACCTGATAGACGCAGATCTCCTGCATCGGCACGCGGCCGCGGTCCTTGTAGGTCGCATCGATGCTCATCGACACGCTGAACCAGTCGCCGGCGACGACCGGATCGCTGACGCTGCCGCCGTGGATCTCGGCGATGTTGTCTCCCCAGCGACGGCCCTTCTCGCGGATCGCTTCCAGTCCGCTCACGTCGCCCAGCGCTTCGGGCGGCAACCCGGGCATTTCGATGCTGACCGCGTCGTCGGCATACAGTTCATCCTGAGCCTGCTCGTACTTGCCCTGCCGGCACAGCTCGACCAGGCGGGCGGCGATTTGCGTCGTACTCATGGTGTTTCCTCCGTGATGAAGGACCCAGCTTACGTCCGGGTTGCTGACACCGTGGTGGCAGCAGCGCAGGGGAGCTTGTATGCGCGATTTTCGCATCAGGCACGTCCACCGAACGCCGCGGACGCCCCCTGCGCTTCAGCGCGAAGGGACGCGAGCGTCCGCTCACGACCGCTGCATCGTGTCGAGCGCTGCTATCGGCGGGTAGTCCCGATGGCGGCGATAACCTGTGCACGGGCGATCCGTGCCTCGGCTCGCCGTGCGCCATATCGTCGATGCCGAAGCATTGGGTTCGGAGCAAGGCATCGGCTCGCTGTTGCCCGAGCCCGGCGCCTGCGCGGAACTCGAGCGCACAGCCGGCAGAGTCCGGTGTCGCGCACGCGCGGGACGGCCGCGCCCGCTGTTTCATCCTGCACGTTGTACACAAGCCCGCACTGCATAACACCGCGACGATGTCGCCAAATCGCCGATCCTGGCGCGGAGCGCGCGCTGGCACGGTCCGTGCGCCGGTGCGGACTGCGCACTGCGCATCCCCGGAAAAGTCGGAGCACTCATGGCGCATGTCCACGCACCAGCCCGGCAGTCATCGGCAGCGGCGTCGCCGCCGTACACGGCGCGACCGGGACTGGGCGCATTCGCCGATTCGATCATTGAAGCCAGCGAGGTAATCATCATGAAACGCATTCTCTGCGCTACGGCGCTCGTTGTTTTTGCATTCGGCACCGCGATCGCCCAGGCCGACAAGGTTCCGCCGTCCGACAGCAATCCCGGCGCGCGTCCTGCGAACAATCCGGCGACGACGCCGCTGCCGGCAGCGAGCCAGCCCGCATTCGACACGATCGACACCAACAAGGACGGCTCGGTCACGCAGATGGAATTCGACGCGAAGAAGCTGCAGGGCATGACCCTGTCGCAGGTCGACACGAACAAGGACGGCACGATTTCGCGCGACGAATGGTCGACGCAGAAGAAGAACAGCGACGACATGCAGCGCAAGTAATCGTCGCGACGATACGGCGGCATCGGGGAACGCGGACGCGCGCCACTCCTTCGTGCGTTCGCATCCCCGGTGTTCCGTTTACGCACGCGGCTTCCGGTTTTCCGAGCCATCGCCGGCGGCGCAGGACGATTCCGCCTTCGTGCCGGCCGATGGCGACGCTTCCCTCCCGCACGCGAAAGCTCCATAACGCCTTCGCTGCTCATACCGTGCATTTCGACGTGCTCGACCGTGACGACGTGCGAAATACCGCGCATGCATGTCCGGCCGGCGCCGGGAATGCACGATATTCGCGCGGTTTCCCGCGGACTGCGCGCTGCGTTCGCCGGATGGCCTGCCTTTTGCTCCGCGCTGCCTGGCTTTCCATGAAACGGAGCGAACGCCATGGCGAAGAAATACGACCAGCTGCAGGTCGAGGAACTGCTCTACCAGGCCCTCGAAACCGAACAGGGCGGCATCGCCGTCTACACGACGGCGATCGGCTGCGCCCTCAATGAGGACCTGCGCAAGGAGTGGGAGGAGTATCTCGAAGAAACGCGCACGCACGAAAAGGTCCTGCGCAACGTGTTTGCGGAGCTCGGCCTCGATCCGCAGATCCGCACGCCGGGCCGCGAGGTCGTCGGGCACATCGGGAAATCGCTCGTGGAAGCCATGGAAAAAGCCAAGGCCGCGGGCAATCCCGAAGCGGCCGAGCTGGTTGCGGCCGAATGCGTGGTCCTCGCGGAAACCAAAGACCATCAGAATTGGGAACTGATCGGCCACATCGCCGAGAAGGCGTCCGGACCGGCGACGAAGATCCTCAAGCAGGCGCACGAGGCCGTCGAGAAGGACGAGGACCATCACCTCTATCACACTAAGGGCTGGTGCCGCGAACTATGGATCCAGTCGCTCGGTCTGCCGGCCGTGCTGCCGCCGCCCGAAGAGGTCAAGCAGGTCGAAACCGCGATCGGTGCTTCCCGCGCCGAACAGGCGCGCGACGACATGCTCAAGCGTCATTGACCGCCATCGTGAAGACGGCTCTTCGCCCGTGCCCGCTTCCGGTCCGCTGAAGCATCCGGCCGACGGCAACTGCGCGGTGGCCCTGCTGCTGGTCGACTTCATCAGCGACTGGGATCTGCCCGAGCGTGCGCAACTCGTACCGCACGTGCTGCGCGCCCTGCCCCAGGCCTCGCGGTTGCTGGCCGGCGCGCGCCGCGCCGGCGTGCCGGTGATTTTCGCGAACGACAATTTCGGGCAATGGCGTTCGGACTTCGACGCCGTGTTCGCCGCCGCGATGGCGGCCGGCGGCACAGCCGGTCGCATCGCCTCGGCGGTCGCGCCGCACGAGACCGACTATCGCGTACTCAAGCCCAAACACTCCGCGTTCCTCGCGACGCCGCTCGATCTGCTGCTGCAGCATCTGGGCGTCTCGACCATCGTGCTCTGCGGCGTGTCGGGCAACCAGTGCGTCATGACGACGGCGGTCGACGCGCACATGCGCGACTATCGTCCCGTCGTCGTGCACGACGCATCGGCGTCGCGGACCGCCGCGCTGCATCGACACGCGATGGACCTGCTGAAGGACCTCGGCGTCGGCGTCGTACGCGCGTCATCGGTGCGCTGGACATCGCTGCGCAGCGCGGAGTGAGGCGATCGTGTTCTCGACCGACACGAACCTCTGGGAATTCGCGGCGCGCGCGGCCATCGTGTATTTCGCGATCATGGTGCTCGTGCGTCTTTCCGGAAAACGCACGGTCGGCGAGTTCACGCCGTTCGATCTCGTGGTCGTGATCCTGATCGGCGAGTCGACGCAGGGCGCACTGACCGGCGGCGACGAATCCGTGGTCGGTGCGCTGATCGTGGCGGCGACGCTGATCGCACTGAACTACGCGGTCGCTTTCGCGACGACGCGCAGCAAGCTGGCCGATCGCATCGTCGAAGGCGAAGCGGTCGTGCTCGTTCGCGATGGGCACGTGCTGACCGACGCGCTGCGCCGAAACAACATTCCGGAATCCGACCTCGACGAAGCGATACGCGCCGAAGGACTCAGCGAGCGCAGCGAGGTGCGTCGCGCATTTCTCGAGACCAACGGCACGATCAGCGTGATCGCGAAAAAGACCTGACGTGCAACGACGCTGCTGCGCCGCAGCATCTGGCGAACCCGGCGGCGGACGTTTCCGTCGCGCGGCCCTGTCGCGAACAGTTGACCTGCGTCAATGCGAACCGACCGGCCGCGCATAGTCTGCTGCAAAGGCGATTAATCGCCAATGCAGCGCCGATGTTCCCGAGCTGGTCCACCAGGGGAGGCACCGATGCAAACCCTTTCGGGTCTCGCCGACCGCCGCCATAACAACATCGCGATCGGTACTCTGGTGGCACTGGCCGCATCGATGTTTCCGCGCGTCGCGGAAGCCGGCGAGGTCGGCGTGAACATCCGGGTGGACGAAGCGTTTGTCGAATTGGTTCGCGGCGTTCGCCGCGCCAAAGGGATAGACCCTCCGGATTCGGCCGCCGATCGCCGTCTCCGGGAAACACTGGAACAGCTTCGCAGTCGCAGTCGGGACGCCCCATCCGCCGACGCGGCCCTGCACGTGGCGCCGGTGGCCGTGTCGCCGCATGTTCCCCTGATGAACTATTAACCCGCTTGTCGTTGCGTCGCCGCCGGGGCCTCCATGCCGAACCGCGAATTTATCCGAGACGAACTGATGCTCGATGGGGCAGGCTGCTATTCCTGGCGTTCTGATGAAGACCGCGGCGTCGGCATCGATGGGGAAGCCGGAGTCGCGCCGTTCAACAGCTGCAGCGGCGACGACGTGCTGGGCCTTCTGAACCATTTCGCGCGCGACAAGCCGGAGCCGTCGATCGCCTTTGCCGTCGGCGAACTCATACTCGCGCATTTGTCCGGCGGCACGTGGACACGGGCGCAGGTTCTCGACTGGCTCACCGCGCGGTGGTACAGCTGCGAATGGCGCAGCGTCCGCGCGCTGCAACGTTCTCGTTCGGCAGCTCGCCTGAAAGGCTCGGGGAATGCGCCGCCGAGCCCGTGATCCGCGCCGGCGAGCGACATAGCGACAGTGCAGTCGCCGAGGTGGCCGTGTCCGTCGCGCGCAGCGAGCCGGGCGGGCTCGGGGCCGATACCGGACGAGCCGCCGGTGACGACGGCGAAGGAACCGGTTTCGTACATCCTGCATCTCGGTGCCGTTGTTTCCGCGGACCGCCTGTACAGGAATGTGCGGACGGATCGCTGCGCAGCAACGCAGCGGATTCGCCGGAACGGACGGCGCGTCGCTCGATGACTACGACGCGCTGTCGCAGCGCTCTGCCATCGGCGAAGAACGGAAAAAAGAAATCGAATACCGCGATCTTCCACACGCCCTGCTCCGTAAAACCGCAGCGTCTGCCATGCGTATTGCGATCCCCTCCGCTCCGCGAAGTGCAAATTTCAATAGAACGACGTTTCGAATTTCGCGAAATCCCGTTTCATTGCGATTGGCACGGCGCATGCCTGATGACGTGGCGCGCAGTGCGCACCACTCATCGATGGAGAACGTTTCATGGCTAATACGCAGAACCAGGGCAACCAGAATCAATCGGGCCAGCGCCAGAATCAGGGCCAGGACGATCGCGACCAGAACCGGAAGCAGGCAGGCGCGAACCCGGGCCAGAAGTCCGGCGGACAGGGCTTCGCCGGCATGGACGATGACGAGCAGCGCGCACAGGCGAGCAAGGGCGGCCGCGCGGCACATCAGAGCGGCAATGCGCACGAATTCGACTCGAACGAAGCGCGCGAGGCCGGCAGCAAGGGCAACCAGTCACGCGCGACGAGCGGCGGCCGCTCCGACAACGACGATGACAACCGGCGCGGCAGCGACGGCAACAACGGCTACACCGGGACCAGCAATCGCGGCGGCAGCCGCGACGGCAACCGGTGAGTCGAACCGGACAGACGAGGCGAGGAGCGAGTGAGGCGAGAGAGTGAGAAATGAGTGTAACGGCAACGCTGCCGCTCTGCTTCACACCTTTCTCGCTGCCCTCCACTCGTTTTCGTTCCGATCTTCCATTCGCGATCCCGTAAGTGCTGCGTGACAACACCGAAAGACCGGGCCTGGTCCAGACGGACCCAGGCCCGCAGGGAGATGCCGCGGCGCGGCGTCGCGACCCGACCCGGTCGCGCCGCGGCATCTCATCGGCCAGCCACCGGCGCACGCGCCAGAGCCAGCAAGGAACGACCATGGCATCCCGAAAACCCGCGACCATCATCGATCTTCTGAAAGCCGACCATCGCGAAGTCGAGCGACTGTTCGCCGAATTCGACGAAGCGGAAGGCAACCCGAAACAGCAGGCCGCGCTCGCGAGCCGGATCGGCCAGGCGCTGACCATACACGCCGAAATCGAAGAGACGCTGTTCTATCCCGTCGTGCTGAAGCTGCTCGACGAGGACGGCGAGGAGCTGACCTGCGAAGCGACCGTCGAACACGGCACGCTGCGCGGATTGATCACCGGCATGAACGGCAACGATGCCGCGCGCCCGATGATCCGCGCCTACGTGAAGGTGCTCAAGGAATACGTGCAGCATCACGTCAAGGAAGAGGAACGCGAACTGTTCCCGCGCGTGGAAAAGCTCGATCTCGACCTCGAAGCCATGGCGGATCAGGCGCTTGCGCTCAAGGAACAGCTGACGGAACAGGCCGGCGATCCGTCCGGAATCGCGCGCGGTTCGACGATCCGCATCGTCGACGTCTCGGCGCGCGGCGCGATGCATTGACGCTTGCCACGACGGCCGGCCACGGGTCGACACTCCGCCCGGATGCGGCCGGCCGTACTTTTGCCGCGAACTGCACTTCGCAACGAGAGGCATCGCCGGGACGACGCGAGCATCACACCCGGCGGCCGGCCCTGGCCAGAGGCTCGCCAGGAAGCGGCGCGTGACGCCTTGACCTTATTTCAATAAAGCCATTTTTACTTCCCGCGCCGACGTTGCCACTGGCGTGGCGAGCCCGAGCAGACCGGGCGCCCCGGCAAGGGCCGGCGCGCGCTCCGCAGGTTCCCGCAGCCTCCGGGGCGCTGAAGGTTTTTCCATTCGCGGACAATTTCTACCCGCCGCGCGTTCCGTCCCGCCGCGCGCACGCGCCGCAGGACTCACCGGCGCAACGGCACGCATCCTGCAGCCCGACAGGAAACCCGCCGACAGGGAGAGCCGCATGAACATGCCGATCCGCGCGCTGTCGATCGCCTTCGCCGTCGCGGCAACGCTTGGCACCGCCACCGCGCAGGAAAAAAAGCCGCTGCCGCCGTCGGAGCACAATCCCGCCACGCGTCCGCTCGAACCGCAGCGCGAATCGAGCCTGACGTCGCCGCCCGCCGCGGATTTCGGCGGACTCGACCGCAATTCGGACGGCCAGCTCGACGCGACGGAATTCGCGCAGGCGCAACTCCGCGGCGCGACGCTCGCGCAGGTCGACGCGGACCGCGACGGACGCGTTTCGCGCATCGAATGGAGCCGGTATCGCGGCGGCAGGACATCCGCCGATCGCCGCTGAGCGCGCGGCGCGCGAGACGCAGGACGGGAGCCCGACGCCATGAATGCCGAAACGCAATCGCTGTGGATGAACGTGCCGCTGCCGCCGCTGGACGCGATCGTACCGGCTGATCGCGACGCGCAGGTCTGCGTGGTCGGCGCCGGCATCGCCGGCGCGTCGGTCGCGCTCGCACTGACCGAAGCGGGCCGGCGCGTCGTCGTGGTCGAGCGCGATGCGATCGGCGCCGGCGAGACATCACGCACGAGCGCACACCTCGCGAGCGCGCTGGACGATCGCTTTCATCAGCTCGAACGCTGGCACGGCAAGGACGGCGCGCGAATTGCCGCAGAGAGCCATGCCGCTGCGGTCGATCGCATCGAGCAGTGGTGCGCGCGCTATGGAATCGCCTGCGAATTCCAGCGGATTCCGGGCTATCTCGTCGCGACGGAGGCGGATCAGCACCGCGAGCTCGATCGCGAATTCGAAGCGGCCGCGCGCGCCGGCCTCGCGCCGTCGCGCACCGATGCCGGATTCGGCGCGCTGACCGGGCCCGCACTGCGGTTCGACGCGCAGGCGCGCTTTCACCCGCTGCGCTATCTCGCGGGCATCGTCGGCGCGGCCCGCGCGCTCGGCGCGCGCTTCGTCCGCGCTGACGTGCGCGACATCGACGGCGGAAAATCGCCGGGCGTCGCGCTGGCCGACGGCAGCCGCATCGGCGCCGCCGCCGTCGTCGTCGCGTCCAACGTGCCGTTCCATCGCCGCTTCACGCTGCACACGAAACAGGCCGCCTACCGCTCATACGTCATCGCGGCGCGCGTGCCTTCCGGCAGCGTTCCCGATGCGCTGGTCTGGGATCTCTGCGAGCCGTATCACTACGCGCGCGTGCAGCCGGCCGGCGACGGTGCGGACTGGCTGATCGTCGGCGGCACCGACCACAAGACCGGACAGGAAACCGAACGCGAGCCGTTCGCCCGGCTGCAGGCCTGGGCACGGCGCCTGTGCCCGGCGATCGGCGAGACCGCGTTCGCCTGGTCGGGGCAGATCATCGAGCCGGTCGACGGACTTGCGTTCATCGGCCGGGATCCGGGCGAGGATCACATCTACGTCGTGTCCGGCGATTCCGGCAACGGACTCACGCATGCAACGCTCGCCGCGCCGCTGCTGACCGCACTCGTGCGCGGCGAAACGCATCCGTGGCAATCGGTCTACGATCCGGCGCGCAAGCGGCTCAACGGCGCCTGGCTCGAAGAGAACGCGAACGTCGCCGCGCAATACCGCGACTGGCTCGCCGCCGGCGACATCGACGCCGTCGCCGGACTCGCCCCCGGGGCGGGCGCCGTCGTGCGGCACGGCCTGCATCGTTTCGCGTTTCACCGCGACGACGCCGGAACGCTGCACGCGTTCTCCGCGCGCTGCCCGCATCTGGGTTGCGCGGTTCGCTGGAACGCCGTCGAACGCAGCTGGGACTGCCCCTGCCACGGCTCGCGCTTCGCCGCCGCCGACGGCCGCGTGCTCAACGGGCCGGCCGACCGCGGGCTCGAGGCGATCGCCGCGGAACAGGAGCCGTCCACGCAGCCGGTTTAGGCCGGCGATGTGCGACCTCGCGTCCATGGCCGACGGCGCGTTCACCGGCCGAGAATCCGAGCGCGAATGCCGCGTAGACGGCGACCTTGTCGCGACGGCTTCCGATCACGCACTGGCGCAGTCGATCGCGAACGCGAATGACGGCACCTGTCGAAGGCGCCGTGACACGCTGCCGTTCCCGACCATGCATACGCAACAGCTCGCGGCGTAGGACTGGTCACGCACGCTTGTACACCCGTACGCCGGCGACTCAGCCATGCGGCGGCCGGTGGAAGTCACTGCCGCTACACTGCCGGATCGCCCGGCGGGACACACCCGATCGACGATCCCCACAACGGTACCGCGATGCCACACGACGACTCTTCCACAACCGGTCTGCGCGTGCTGGTCGCCGGCGCGACCGGCTTCATCGGCGCGGCGCTCGTCACGGCGCTGCAGAATGCGGGCCATCGTGTCGTCCTCGGCACGCGCGCGGCCGAACCGCTGCGACGGCGGCAGCCGCAGTCCGACATCGTCGCGGTCGACTTCGCATCCGCGGTCGAGCACCCGGACTGGCGTGCGCAACTGCGGAACGTCGATGCGGTCGTCAACGCAGCCGGCATCGTGCGCGAACAACACGGCAATCGATTCGACGCGGTGCACGATCGCGGTCCGCGCGCGCTGTATGAAGCCTGCGCCGCGACCGGTCCGCGCCGCATAATCCATATTTCCGCACTGGGTGCCGACGCGTCGGCAGCGACGCCGTTCCACCGGAGCAAGCGCGATCTCGACGACTGGCTGCTCGCGCAGCCGCTGCAGGCGGCCGTGCTGCTGCCGTCGCTCGTGTTCGGGCCGGGCGGCGCCAGTGCGGGGCTGTTCCTCGGCCTCGCCGGGCTGCCGCTCGCGCCACTGCCGGGCGGCGGTACTCAGCTCGTCCAGCCCATGCACATCGACGACCTCTGTGCGGCCGTCGTTCGTCTGCTCGGCAACGGCACGGTCGGCCGCATACCGGCGGTCGGCCCGCGCTGCATCGCGCTGCGCGACTACGTCGCGCTGCTGCGGCACCAGCTCGGCTTCGCGCCCGCGCGCAGCGTGGCCGTGTCGAACGAGATTGTGCTGCGCGCGGCCGCATTGGTCGGCGCGGACGATACGGTCGACCGCGACACGCTCGCGATGCTCGACCGCGGCAACTGCGGCGCGGCGGAACCGCTGACCCGACTGCTCGGCCGCGCACCGCGCGATCCGTCCGATTTCGTGAGCATGGCCGACGTCCGATGGGCGCGCGACGCCGCCCTGTGGTTCTGGGCCGAACCTGCTGCACGTCTGTCGCTGGCCGCGCTCTGGATCGCGAGCGGAGTGTTTTCGCTGCTGTACCCACGCAGCGAAAGCCTTGCGCTGCTCGCGCGCACCGGGCTGCACGGCGCCGCCGCGGAGGCCGCGCTCCATACCGCTTCGTTGCTGGACATCGCGCTCGGCGCGGCAACGTTCGTGCGACGGTGGCGACGCCTGGCCTACGCGGCACAGCTCGCCGTCATGGCGGCTTTCACGCTGATCATCACGATCGCCCTGCCCGAGTTCTGGCTGCACCCGTTCACGCCGATCGCGAAGAACCTGCCGCTCGCGGCACTGACGATCATTCTGCTCTGGAGGGAACCGGCTCGTGGACTATCTCATCGTTAAGTGGATACATGTGGTTTCTTCCACGATCGTCTTCGGCACCGGCGTCGGATCGGCCTGGTATTTCTTCGTCGCCGCGCGCGGGCGCGACCCGCGGATCGTGGCCTTCGTCGCGCACGCGCTGGTGATCGCCGACACGCTGTTCACCGCGACGACGATGGTGCTTCAGCCGCTCAGCGGCGCGTGGCTCGTCCATCGCGCCGGACTGCCGTGGAGCACGCGCTGGCTCGCCGCTTCGCTGGTCCTGTTCGCGGCAGCGGCCGCCTGCTGGCTCTGGGTCGTCGTTCTGCAGCTGCGCATGCGCCGCATCGCGCGCGACGCGGTCGCGGCCGGCACGGCGCTGCCGGCCGAGTTCGTCCGCTGCTTCCATCAATGGGTCGGACTCGGGTTCGTCGGACTGTTCTGCTTTCTTGCAATCTTCTACCTGATGGTCACGAAGGCGGCCTGACCGGCGAAACCGCAGCCGCGCGACGCGCTGTCGCCGACGCCGGTCACACCGGCAAACTCAGTGCCGCACCGCGCGCCGCGTTTCGTCGCCGAATGCATCGAGATAGCTTTCGAGCCGCGCCGGATCGATGGGCTTGTGCCAGACCTCGTCGAAGCCGCAGTCGCGGCAGCGCTCGGCGGTTTCCGGGCGCCAGTCGCCGGTGATCGCGACGAAACGCACGCGCGAGCCGCGGCGACGCAGCTCGGCCACGACTTCGCAGCCGTCGAAGTGCGCAAGCGAGACGTCGAGAAACACGAGGTCGGGCGCCGCCTGCGCAATGCAGGCCGCGGTTTCCAGCACGCCGCGCGGTTCGACGATCGATGCCGTGCATCCAGCCAGACGCGCGAGCGTGGCCAGCGTTTCGGCGAAGGCCAGATGATCGTCGACGACGACGATGGCCGGCGGCGAAGGAGGGAGCGAATCGGTCGACGTATTGGTACTCATGGTCATGACGTGTGTTCCGCGGTGACGCCGCGCGGCGGCCGTGTCCGCCCGCGACAGGCCGGCCAGCATCGCGTCTGCCGCGTGAGCCGCATGTGGACATCGGTCGCCGACCACCGGCAGTGCGGGTTCGCGATCGCCATTGCGGTACGTCCGCGATACGCGACGGACAGCCGGGTGCGCGCGTCGAGGCCGTTCTTCCCGCCATGCGCAATGCAAGTCCTACACAAATTCTGAAGTTCTTCTCACGCCTGTCGACCGCACGGCATGAATTCGCCTATCGGCGCCGCGACTCCGGACGCGCGCTGCCTGGAAGGACGCGAGGCAGTCGCGCAGAAACTACGCAAGATTCTCGCGACGTCCGACGACGCCGCACGTCGTCGGCGAGGCGGCGATCGTCCGCGAATCGCAGGTGCACAACGCACGCGACCGGCGCATGATCGAACCGATGCGCCGTGATAGCGCTTGTGTCATTCCGCTCGTGGAGCAAACACTTTCCCGGAGTCGTTACGCGATCCGTCGGCCTTCGTGAAGCCCGTCGATTCGGTCGCATTGCTGAAGACCTTGGTCGCCGATGACGAGCCGCTGTGGTTCGAGGCAGACGAACATGGCGGCGGCCAAAAGTCGCGCGGAGTTCCGACTGTACGAATCGACGATCGCGCCGATCTGCGCAGTGCTCCGTGAAGCGCCGCCGTTCGAGTACGACATCGTGTCGCGCCGTTGGACTGGCTGATCTGCGAGAACCACCACGACCAGGTTGCCGTGAGCGGCGAAGTCATGGTCGAGCGGTTGTCGTGTCTGTCGCTTGGCTGGCTTGCCGAGGAACACGCGTGCCGGCGCACTCGCGACAACGGTCTGCCGCACTGCGAGGTCATCGCCGCGCAGAGTCTGATGCAATCGGATTACTGAAAATGGCGGCCCCGATACGATTCGAACGTACGACCTTCCCCTTAGGAGGGGGACGCTCTATCCAGCTGAGCTACGGGGCCGGGGTGTCGCGAGGAAGTGATGCGCTGCCCCGGCGGCGGTTGCCGCAGCGCGGCGGGATTTTCGCACGCGGGCGGGACGCGAGAGAAGCCGAGGTAGGGAAAGTAGTGGATAGTTAGTAAGAACTTAGAGTGCCCGCCCCGGAGCGACGCGATTACCGGCCACCTCCGGTTCCTACCTGGCCGCTCAGTTGTTGGCCCCAACGGGGCCATTTCCCCCGCCCCCGGCAGAGCCACGCCCGACCGCCCCGGCCCCGCCGGAGCCGATTGCTATAATCCGCGCCCTTTGTGCCGCCCGCGCCGCCACGCGGTTTCCCGGGTGCGCGCCTCCCGCTTCCCCCGCTTTCGGAGTTCCCATGTCGCAGCAGATCCTCAAGGCCCTGAATCTGGCCGAGATGAATTCGGGCACCTACCTCGGCAACGGCGAGTGGTCGTCGACCAGCGATGCCGGCGTGCTGGAATCGATCAATCCGAGCAACAACGAAGTCATCGCCCGCGTTCACGCGAGCTCGGAGGCGGACTACGAAACCATCATGGGCCGCGCCCAGGCGGCATTCAAAACCTGGCGCACGACGCCGGCGCCCAAGCGCGGCGAAGCCATCCGTCTCTGCGGCGAAGCGTTGCGCAAGCACAAGGATGCGCTGGGTTCGCTGGTCGCGCTGGAGATGGGCAAGATCAAGCCCGAAGGCGACGGCGAAGTGCAGGAAATGATCGACATCGCCGATTTCGCCGTCGGCCAGTCGCGCATGCTGTACGGCTACACCATGCATTCGGAGCGTCCGGGCCACCGCATGTACGAGCAGTGGCATCCGCTCGGCATCGTCGGCGTGATCTCGGCGTTCAACTTCCCGGTCGCGGTCTGGGCCTGGAATGCGTTCCTCTCGGCGATCTGCGGCAACATCACGATCTGGAAGCCGTCGCCGAAGACCCCGCTGTCGGCGATCGCGTCGATGCAGATCTGCAATGACGCGCTGAAGGCCGGCGGTTTCCCGGACATCTTTTTCCTGTTCAACGACGCGCGCACGGATCTGGCGCAGAAGTTCGTCGACGACCACCGCATTCCGCTGATGAGCTTCACCGGTTCGACGCAGGTCGGCCGCCTCGTCGGCGAGCGCGTCGCGCAGCGCATGGGCCGTTCGCTGCTCGAACTCGGCGGCAACAACGCGATCATCGTCGACGAAACCGCCGACCTGAAGCTCGCGATTCCGGGCATCGTGTTCGGCGCGGTCGGCACGGCCGGCCAGCGCTGCACGACGACGCGCCGCCTGTTCGTGCACGAATCGATCTACGACGGCGTGCTCGCGACGCTGGTCGGCGCCTACAAGCAGGTCGAAGGCAAGATCGGCGATCCGACGCTGCCGACGACGCTGATGGGCCCGCTGACCGACAAGGCGTCGGTGCAGCGCTACCTCGGCGCGATCGAGAAGGCCAAGGCCGCCGGCGGCACCGTGGCGACCGGCGGCGCGGCGCTGACC
>NZ_DATIGT010000156.1:0-8634 GCF_035481375.1 Tahibacter sp. | reverse complement strand
CCTTGAGCTCGCCCTTGGCCACCATCTCGTTGAAGGCGAGCGCGAGACGGTGGCGATCGACCAGGCCCACCCAGCAGATGCGCGCCGGCAGGCCCTGGAAGCTGATGCGCGACTTCGCCATGTCGAGCCAGTTGTGCAGGTGCGCGTCGTCCGGAATCAGTTCCTTGACCTTGGCGTCGGTCTTGTAGATGTCTTCGGGATCGCCCGACAGCGCGACCCAGCGGAACGGGCCGACGCCGCGGCAGAACAGCGGCCGCACGAAAGCCGGCACGAAGCCCGGAAAGTCGAACGCGTTCGCGCAGCCTTCGTCCTTGGCCATCTGGCGGATGTTGTTGCCATAGTCGAACGTCGGCACGCCCTGCGCATGGAACGCGAGCATCGCCTCGACGTGGACTTTCGTCGACCGCTTGGCCGCATCGCGCGTGCCTTCCGGATCGCTCTTGCGGCGTTCGAGCCACTGCTCGACGGTCCAGCCGACCGGCAGGTAGCCGTTGACCGGATCGTGCGCGCTGGTCTGGTCGGTCACCGCATCCGGGCGCACGCCGCGGCGTACGAGTTCGGGCAACACGTCGGCGGCGTTGCCGAGCAATGCGATCGACTTCGCTTCGCCGGCCGCCGTGTATTTCGCGATGCGCGCGAGCGCGTCGTCGAGATCGCCCGCCTGCTCGTCCACATAGCGCGTCTTCAGACGGAAATCGATGCGGCTCTGCTGGCATTCGATGTTCAGCGAACAGGCGCCGGCCAGCGATGCCGCAAGCGGCTGTGCGCCGCCCATGCCGCCGAGACCGGCGGTCAGGATCCACTTGCCGCGCAGGCTGCCGCCGTAGTGCTGGCGGCCCATCTCGACGAAGGTCTCGTAGGTGCCCTGGACGATGCCCTGGCTGCCGATGTAGATCCACGAACCGGCCGTCATCTGGCCGTACATCATCAGGCCCTTGCGATCGAGTTCGTTGAAGTGTTCCCAGGTCGACCAGGCCGGTACGAGATTGGAATTGGCGAGCAGCACGCGCGGCGCGTCGGCGTGGGTCGGGAAGATACCGACGGGCTTGCCCGACTGGATCAGCAGGGTTTCGTCGTCGTTGAGTTCGCGCAGCGAACGCAGGATCGCATCGAAGCATTCCCAGTTGCGCGCGGCGCGGCCGATGCCGCCGTAGACGACGAGTTCGGCCGGGTTCTCGGCCACCTCGGGATCGAGGTTGTTCTGCAGCATGCGGAACGCGGCTTCGCTCAGCCAGCTCTTGCAGGTCAGCGCGCTGCCGCGTGGCGCGCGGATCACGCGCGTGGTGTCGATGCGGGTGGGGGCGTTCATGGCCGGCTCCGTATGGCGAAGCCGCGATTATAGGCTGCGGTCCCAGGACTGCGGGTCGCACCGTGATAGCGCGTTGGTACGCGCGCCCGCACCGCATTCCGGCCGCGCCCCGAGACTTTCGGCGCAGCGAAAGCGGCATATCGGGCTGGCATACTTCGGCTCATGCCTTATGCCTTGACCTGCCCGGCGTCGCTGCGACGCCTCGTCCTCCTTGCGTCCTTCACGCTGCTGAATGCCTGCGCGCAGACGCCGGCGACCGTACCCGCGGCAGACGACGGCGCCGCGAACATGACCGCGACGGCGGACCGCGCCCCGGCGAGCGGCGACACCTATCTGCTGCTCGTCTCGATCGACGGGTTTCGCGCCGACTATCTGGATCGCGGCGTCACGCCGCGGATCGCGGCGCTGGCCGCCGAAGGCGTGCGCGCCGACGCCCTGCGGCCGGCATTTCCGTCGCTGACGTTTCCGAACCACTACACGATCGTGACCGGCCTGTATCCGGACCACCACGGCATCGTCCACAACCGCATCGAAGGCGACGGAGAAAAGAATAACTTCGTATACAACGACGCCTCGACGACGGCCGACGCGCGCTGGTGGGGCGGCGAGCCGATCTGGGTCGGCGCCGAACGCCGGGGCGTGCGCACTGCGACCATGTTCTGGCCCGGCTCCGACGTCGCGATCGACGGCATACGTCCGAGCCACTGGAAGCCGTTCGACCGCGGCTTCAGTCCCGACCAGCGCGTCGACACGGTGCTGGGCTGGCTCGATCTGCCGGCGGCCCGGCGGCCGCGCTTCATCACGCTGTATTTCGAGCAGGTGGACCGCGCCGGACACGACTCCGGCCCGGATTCCGCCGAAGTGAACGCCGCGCTCGCCGAGATCGACGCAACGCTGGGCCGTCTCCTCGACGGCATCGCGCAGCGCAGGCTGCGCGATGCCATGAACCTCGTCCTGCTGTCGGACCACGGCCAGACCGCATCGAGCGCCGAGCGCGCCATCGCGGTGGACGAGATCGTCGATCTGAAGCGCGTACGCGCGATCAATTTCGGCGTCGTCGCCGGATTTACACCGCAGCCGGGCGAGCAGCGCTATGCCTACGACGCACTGCTCAAGGCGCATCCGCACATGCAGTGCTGGCGGCGCGCGCAGATCCCGGCGCGCTTCCACTACGGCACGAACGCGCGGATTCCGCCGATCGTCTGCCTCGCGGAGCCGGGCTGGGTCATCACGACCTCGACCTGGCTCGCCGATCGCGGCAGCCATTTCTCGCGCGGCGAGCACGGCTACGACAACGCGCTGCCCGACATGGGCGCGCTGTTCGTCGCGAACGGTCCGGCGTTCCGCCGCGGCGCGCGCGTGCCGGCGTTCGACAACGTCGACGTCTATCCGCTGCTCGCCCGGCTGCTCGGGATAGCGCCGGCGCGCAACGACGGCAATCCGCAGACGATGCGCGGCCTGCTGCGCGAGGACCGCTGAGCGCGCCGACTCAGACCGCGATGCGTTTGAGCGCGGCGGCGTAACGCGCCGCAATGCGTTCGGCATCGCGATGGCGGCCGTCGCGCACGCACCACTGGCCGGCGACCATGACGTCGCGGACCAGGTTGCGATTGCCGGAAAACACGAACGTATCCAGCAGGTGCGCCGGCTCGCGCGCGACGAGCTGCGGCGCGGCATCGTCGAGCACGACCAGATCGGCACGCGCGCCGGACTCGATCGCGCCGAGCGGCGCGCCCGCGGCGCGCGCGCCGCCGAACAGCGCATCGCCCCAGAGCGTCTCGCCGACGCTGCCCGAGGACTCCGACACCGCGATGTTGCGATGACGCGACTGCAGGCGCTGGCCGTATTCGAGCCAGCGCAGTTCCTCGACCGGCGATACCGAAATGTGGCTGTCCGAGCCGATGCCGAGCACGCCGTCGGCGGCGAGAAACTCCTTCAGCGGAAACAGGCCATCGCCGAGGTTCGCCTCGGTCGTCGGACACAGCCCGGCGACAGCGCCGCTCGCGGCGATGCCGCGCGTTTCTTCCGCGGTCAGATGCGTCGCATGCACGAGCGTCCAGCGCGCGTCGACCGGCGCGTTGCCGAGCAGCCATTCGACCGGCCGCGCATTGCGCAGCGCGAGGCAGTCCTGCACTTCGCCGATCTGCTCGGCGATATGGATGTGGATCGGCGCGTCGTCGACGAGCCCGCTGTCGAGCACGGCCTGCATCGACGCCGACGGCACGGCGCGCAGCGAATGCAATGCGACGCCGACGCGCACGGTCGCGCTTTCCAGGCTGCGCAGGCGCTGCAGCAGCGCGAGATAGGCATCGGTCGCATGTCCGAAACGACGCTGCCGTTCGCCGAGTTCGCGTCCGTCGAAACCGCCGGTCTGGTAGAGCGTCGGCAACAGGGTCAGGCCGATGCCGGCCTCGCGCGCGGCGTCGATCAGCGCGAGGGACATGGCTGCGGCATCCGCATACGGCCTGCCGTCGGGCTGATGATGCAGATAGTGGAATTCGCAGACCTGCGTGTAGCCGGCCTCGAGCATTTCGACGTAGAGCTGCGCGGCGATCGCCTGCAGTTCGTCCGGACCGACGCGGCCGGCGAACGCATACATGGTTTCGCGCCAGGTCCAGAAGCTGTCCTCGGGATTCGTCTGGCGCTCGGCCAATCCGGCCATCGCGCGCTGGAACGCATGCGAGTGGAGATTCGGCATACCTGGCAGTACCCAGCGCCCGAGCCGCGCGTCGGCCGGCGCGGCTTCCGCAATCGCGGCGAAGCGGCCGTGTTCCACCGAAAACGCGGTGTCGGCTTCCCAGCCGTGCGGCTGCCAGGCGTAGTCGCTGCGATACGAGGTCATGGCGTCTCCAGAGCATGGCCGCCGGCGCGGCGAAGCTGCGCATGGTGAGCGCTTGCGCCGCCGCCGCCAAGTCCATGCGTTGACGCGCTGACGTTTTGCGGCGGCGGCGGACTGCTACCATCGCGCGCATGGATACGAACTGGGATTGCCTGCTGCTCGACTGCCGGCTCGCGAGTTTCGTCGACAACGGACGTTCCTACGGACGCATCGACGATGCCGCGATCGCCTGGCAGGACGGCGTCATCGTTTACGCCGGACCGCTCGCCGGCCTGCCGGGTTCGCCGCAGTCGCTGTCACGCCATGTCGAATCGCTGCAGGGCGCCTGGGTCACGCCCGGGCTCATCGACTGCCACACGCATCTCGTCTTCGCGGGCGACCGCGCCGGCGAATTCGAGCAGCGTCTGAACGGCGTCAGTTACGAAGCGATCGCGCGCGCCGGCGGCGGCATCAATTCCACTGTGCGCCGTACGCGTGACGCGAGCGCCGACGAGCTCCTCGCGCAGTCCCTGCCGCGCGCACGCGCCCTGCTCGCCGACGGCGTCACGACGCTGGAGATCAAGTCGGGCTACGGGCTGGACCTGGTCAGCGAACGCAAGATGCTGCAGGTCGCCCGCCGCCTCGGCGATGAACTCGGCATCGGTGTCTGCACAACGTTTCTCGGCGCACATGCTCTGCCGCCGGAATTTGCGGGCAACCAGTCCGGCTATATCGACGAAGTCTGCATCCACATGATGCCGGCGCTCGCCGCCGAAGGACTCGTCGACGCGGTCGATGCGTTCTGCGAAAAAATCGCGTTCACGCCCAGCGAGACGCGCCGCGTCATGGAAACCGCGCGCGGCCTCGGCCTGCCGGTCAAGCTGCACGCGGACCAGCTCAGCGACCTGCACGGCGCGGCGCTCGTCGCGGAATTCGGCGGGCTGTCCGCCGACCACGTCGAGTACACCAGCGCGGCCGGCGTGAAAGCCATGGCCGAAGCCGGAACGGTCGCCGTGCTGCTGCCCGGCGCGTTTCACGTGCTGCGCGAGACGAAGCTGCCGCCGGTCGACGCGCTGCGCGAGCACGGCGTCGCGATGGCCGTGTCGACCGATCTCAATCCCGGCACGTCGCCGCTGCTGTCGCTGCGCATGGCCATGAGCTTCGCCTGCACCTTGTTCCGGTTGACGCCCGAGGAAGCGCTGCGCGGCACGACCATGCACGCGGCGCGCGCGCTCGGACTCGGCGACCGCGGCCGCCTTGCCGCCGGGCTGCGCGCCGATCTCGCGGTCTGGAACATCGCCGAGCCCGCGGAGTTGTGCTACTGGCTCGGCGCCGGCGGCGCCGAGCGCGTCTACGCCGGGGGGCGGCGTCTCATCTGAAGATTCCCCGCATGCCCTGCCGGAAATGAAAAAACCCCCGCAATGCGGGGGTTTTTCGATAACGGTCGAAGCGTCGCGGGATCAGGCGGCCGGCTTCTTCGCGGCGGGCTTCTTCGCGGCAGGCGCAGCCTTCTTCACAGCGCTCTTGCTGACGGTCTTCGTCGCCGCATCGGTCTTGATGGCGTGCGGACGGACGTTGCCGTAGCTGCCGGAATAGGTCTTGCCCTTGCGGGTCTTGCGATCGCCCTTACCCATCTCGAATCACTCCAGGAATTACTTGCAATGGCCGCGTAGCTTACCAGCGCCGCGGCCGTGCGCAAAACCGGGCCTCAGTGCGAGTGGCCGTGATGGCCGTGGCCCGGGCAGGCCGGGCGGGGCCTGACGTCCTTCGGCGGCTCGCAGGCCGGCGCGTGGCAGTTCACGCCGTCGAGCTGCACGGTCACGTGTTCGATGCCGAAGCGGCGGCGCAGCGCGCGCCCGACTTCGAGGATCGCGTCGTCCGGCGCAGTACCTTCGTTGAGCCGCGCATGCAAGGTCGCGACGCGCACGCCGCCGGCGAGCTGCCAGACATGAACGTGGTGCACCTCGCGCACGCCGGGCACGTCCGTCTCGACGCCGCCGACGATCGCATCGACCTCGACGCCTTCGGGCACGCCTTCGAGCAGGATGTGCGCCGAACGCCGCAGCAGGCGCCAGGCGCTGTTGAGGATCAGCAGCGAGACGAAGATGGAAATGGCGGGATCGGCCGACAGCCAGTCGAAATACCGCACGAGCAGCGCGGCGCTGACCGCGCCGAGCGAACCGAGCAGATCGCCGAGCACATGCAGCCGGGCACCGGCGGTATTCAGATCGTCGTGATCGTGGCCGCCGAGCACGCCGAGCACGAGCAGGTTCACGCCGAGCCCTGCGATCGCGACCAGCAGCATCATGCCGGACAGGATCGGCGCCGGCGTCTGGAAGCGCTGGATCGCCTCGAACACGATCCAGCCGACCAGCACGAACTGCGACAGCGCGTTCGTATAGCCGACCAGCACCTCGAGCCGCGCATAGCCGAAGCTGCGCCGCGCATCGGCCGGACGCTGCGCGAAATGCGCGCCGAGCCAGGCGAACAGCAGCGCGAGTGCGTCGACGAGCATGTGTCCCGCGTCGGCGACGAGCGCGAGCGAGCCGGACAGCCAGCCGCCGACCGCTTCGACGACGAGCATCAGCGTCGTCAGCGCGAATGCGAGCATGAGCTTGCGCGTGCGTTTGCGGTCGCCGGCATACGCGGCTACGTGGCCGCGCGCCTCGTCGTCGAGTTCGGCATGGCTGTGGCCATGGGAATGAGCGTCTGGGCCATGACCGTGGTCGTGATCATGGTCGTGCGCGACGGTGCTGGCGGATGACGGCGGACGGGTCATGGAAAAAGCGCGCTCTGGAATGCGGGCATGCTAGGAACCGCCGCAGCGGTTACACAATCACTCGTGCCGGCAGTTCTGGTCGTGGATGTGCGAAAGGCGCAGGTTCACAAGGTGCGCGAGTGCGAGCAGGCTGCCGCCGGTGCTGACCAGCACGGCATGCACTGTCGCCGAGGAATCGAAATCGACGACGACGCCGGCCAGCAGCAGCGCCATGGCCGGCAGCAGCAGAAACAGCGCGTTCGGCCGCCGATGCCGGCGGAAACCGAGTAGCAGCATCGTCGTTGCGAGCGCACAGGCGAACAGTACGAAACCGCGCTCGATCGAATGATCGGCCAGAAACGCGAGGCCCAGCGCCGGCAGCACGGCGATCACGAACGGCAGCAGCGCGCAGTGGATCGCGCAGAGAAACGACGCAGTCGCACCGAAGCGATCGGCGATCGCCGCGAAGCCGCGGATGCGCGGACGGTCCGCCGTCGTTTCGGAAGGATCGGTCGAATTCACATCACACGCCTCGTACCGCATCGAAAGGGCTCCGCAAGGGGCGTCGCCACCGGCCCGGGCCGGGGCGTGAGTGTAGCCATGACTTCCGGACATTGCCGGATCGCGAATTGATACAGTATAACATATCGAATCGCTTCACCATCCTTATGTTCCCGGAGTCCTGCATGAGAAAGACCGTGCTAGCGCTGACCATCGTGACCCTGCTGAACGCCGGCACCGCCGCGGCGGCGACCGACGCCGTTGCCGAGGCCAGTGCTTCCGTATCGGCGTCCGCCGATGCCGGCGGCGAACGCAATTCGCCGGAGCAGGCGCACAAGCTCGACGAGGTGGAGGTCACCGCGCTGCCGATCAAGCAGAGCGCCGACGACGTCATCGCACCGGTCAGCGTGCTGGCCGGCGCAGCGCTCGACGACGCCAAGGCCGGCACGCTCGGCGAAACCGTCGCGAAGCAGCCCGGCGTACAGACCACGTATTTCGGTCCCGGAGTCGGCCGCCCGGTGATCCGCGGTCTCGATGGCCCGCGCGTCGGCGTGCTGTCCAACGGCGCGAGTTCGGGCGACGTCTCGACGGTGAGCCAGGACCACGCCGTGTCGATCGAGCCGTTTCTTGCCGACCAGATCGAAGTGCTGAAGGGTCCGGCCACCCTGCTCTACGGCTCCGGCGCGATCGGCGGCGTCGTGAACGTCGTCGACGGCCGCATCCCGGAACAGCGGCCCGACCGCCCGCTGTCGGGCCGCGCCGAATTGCGCGGCAACGACGCCTCGGACGAACGCACCGGCATGGCGCGCATCGATCTCTCCGCCGGCGACTTCGTGCTGCATGCCGACGGCACTCGTCGCGACACCGACGACTACGACGGCCCCGACGGCAAGATCGCGAACAGTTTCCTGACGACGAAGTCGGGCTCGTTCGGCGGCTCGTGGATCGGCGACCGCGGCTTCATCGGTCTGGCCGTATCGCGCTTCCTCGACCACTACGGCAATCCGGCCGAACCCGGCGATCCCGCCGAGGGCGAAGCCGGCGTCACGCTGAAACTCGCGCAGACGCGCTATGACATCAAGGGCGCAGTGAATCTCGATGCCGGCGCGCTCGAAAGCGTGCGCGTCAACGCGAGCCACACGGATTACACGCACACCGAATTCGAAGGCGATGAAATCGGCACGGTGTTCCTCAGCGAATCCAACGAAGGCCGCATCGAACTCGTGCAGGGCGATCTCGCCGGCTGGC
>NZ_DATIGT010000155.1:0-10549 GCF_035481375.1 Tahibacter sp. | reverse complement strand
GCGCAGCGGCGAAGCCGGCCTCGCGCTCGGGCGGCAGCGCCGGCGCATCGGGAAACGTGATGCGTTCGATCAGCTCTGCGTCGTCGTCGAACGCGTAGACGAGCTGCGCGACGCCGTTGGCATAGTCGGCGCGAATGAAGCGGAAGGCCGCGGCCTTGCGCGGGTCAGACAGCGACACGGAGAAGCTCCTTGCGGCGCAGGCGGTTGAGTAGCAGGTTGACGATCACGACGGCGGGCACCGTCGCGACGCCCATGACGATCAGCGAACCGAACGAGAGCAGCAGCACGAACGGTACGAAGTCCGGCGGAAACTGGCCCGCGACCGCCCAGCAGAGCGCCATCGCCGGCCCGAACAGCAGATGCGTCAGCACGGCCATGACCACGCCTGCGAGCACGGCACGCCACAGGCCGCCGCGCCGCGCGGCGCTGTCGAACAGGCGCCAGCCGATCAGCACGGCGATCTGCGCGGCGCCGATCGCGGCGCTGCAGAGCAGCAGGTATTCGACGGTCGGGCGCTCGTTCCGGAGGACGACGGCGGCAGCGGCGGCCGGCAACACGACCGCTGCGAGATGCAGCAGCGCACGCGATGGCATCAAACCACGGACTCCCCGGCCGGAACGCGCAGATTGTACTGCGAAGCCATCGTCGCACCGTAGGCGCCCGCCGTCGCAATCAGCAGCACATCGCCTTCGCGGCATTCCGGCAGGCGACGGTTCGAACCGAGCACGTCGCCGGACTCACAGATCGGGCCGACGACCTGATACAGCGTGTCGGCCGCGTCGCCGTGGCGGCTCAGGTTCGTGATCTCGTGCCAGGCTTCGTAGAGCGCGGGACGTATCAGCGAGTTCATGCCGGTGTCGACGCCGACGTAGCAGTAATCGCCCTTGCGCTTGGTCTGGTTGACGCGCGCCAGCAGCACGCCGGCCTCGGCGACGAGATAGCGGCCAGGTTCCATCCACAACTGGAACTGTGGATAAGCTTGCTTGATCTCGACGAGGCAGGCGTCGAGCGCCGCCAGGTCGAGCGGCGCGTCGTCGGGCCGCGCGGGCACGCCGAGACCGCCGCCGATGTTGATCGCCTCGATGCGCGGGAAGCGCTGCGCGAGTGCCGCGAGCTGGGCATAGACCTCGCGCCAGTGCCCCGCATCGAGGATGCCCGAGCCCAGATGCGCGTGCAGGCCCACGACGGCCACGTCGTGACGCCGCGCGAGCTGGCGGAACTCCTCGACCTGGTCGAGACTCAGGCCGAATTTCGAGCCGGCGCCGCCGGTGCGCACCTTGTCGTGATGGCCGCGGCCCGCACCGAGATCCACGCGCAGGACCACTTCGCTGCCGCGGAACGTCTCGCCCCAGTGCTGCAGCGGGTGCAGGTTGTCGAGCGTGACGCGCGCACCGTGCGCGAGCGCGGTGGCGTATTCGTGCCGGGGCGCGAAGTTCGGCGTGAACAGTAGCCGCTCGGCGGGAACCAGCGCCGCGGCGAGTTCGAGTTCGCCCGGCGACACGCATTCGAGCCCGAAGCCCGCGTCCGCGATTGCGCGCAGCACCTCGGGCTGGCTGTTCGCCTTGAGCGCATAGAACCAGCGGTCCGGCGCGGCCAGTGCGCGCAGGCGCCGCGCGCGTTCGCGCACGGTCGCGAGATCGTAGACATAGCGCGGCGTCGCCTGCGCGGCGAGTTGCAGCAGCTCGTCACGGCGCTGCAGCCACCACGGCGTTTCGGCGCGCGGCGCGCCGGCGGCATAAAGTTCGTGCCAGGCCGGGCCGAATACGGCGGGATCTTCGGCGCGCAGCGCTTCGGTCCTGATCAATGCCGCGTGCAGTGTCGGCACCAGTCCGTCGGCGGCGGCCTCGTCGACGACGATGGTCAGGTTCAGATTGTTCGACGATTGCGAGACCAGATGCACGCGCAGCAGATCGAACTCGGCAAGCACGCCGGCCAGCCGCGGCAGCAGCGAGCGCATGCCGCGTCCGACCAGCGTGACCGCGGTGCACGGCGCGATCACCTTGACGCGGCAGACCTCGGCGAGATCGGCCGCGAGCGCCGACAGCACGTCGGAGTTCACGAGGTTTTCCGACGGATCGAGCGACACCGTCACGTTGGTTTCGGCCGAACCGATGAGGTCGATCGACAGGCCGTGGCGCTTGAACCGCTCGAACACGTCGGCGAGAAAGCCGACCTGCTGCCACATGCCGATGGATTCCATCGAGATCAGCGTGATGCCGCGGCGCTCGCTGACCGCCTTGACGCTCGGCGCGGCCGCGGCGACGGACATGCCGATCTCGGTGCCGGCAAGTTCCGGGCGGTTGGTATCGCGCACCGCGAGCGGCACCTGCGCCTCGCGCACCGGGTTGAGACAGCGCGGATGCAGCACTTTTGCGCCGGTCGTCGCGATTTCCTGCGCTTCCTCGTAATCGAGCCGCGACAGCAGCCGCGCAGCCGGCACGATGCGCGGATTGGCCGAGAACATGCCGGCGACGTCGGTCCAGATCTCCACTTTTTCGGCCTTCAGCAGCGCACCGAAATACGCCGCCGAGGTGTCCGATCCGCCGCGGCCGAGAATCACCGTTTCGCCGGCACGGTTGCGCGCCATGAAGCCCTGCGTGATGAACACTTCGCCCTGCCGCGCCAGCGCGGCCGCGAGCGCGGCGTCGGGCGCGGTCGGCACCGACGCGGACAGGTAGCAGCCCCACGGATTCTGGTTCGGCAACGCCTCCGCACGCAGATGCTCGCGCGCATCGAGCCAGCGCGTGGCCAGGCCCTGGGCGCTCAGGTATGCCTGCCCCAGCGTCGAGGACAACTGCTCGCCGAGCGCGAGCACTTCGGCCTGCCAGGACAGTTCGCCGGTTTCCGCGCGCGCATCGACGGCGAGCGCGGACAGGCGGTCGAGCCAATACTGCAGAGTCGCACGCTCGACGAGGCCGAGCTCGGCGAACATCGCATCGTGGCGCCCCAGGATTTCCGCGCGCAGCGTCTCGCGCCGGCCGCGGTCGCCGCCGGCCTCGGCGATGGCTTTGAGTTTGTCCGTGATCCCCGACAGTGCCGACACGACGATGAGCACGCGTTTGCCCCGCGCATGCCAGTCGCGGGCGATGCGGCAGATGGTGTCCCAGCGGGGACGCGTGGAGACGCTGGTGCCGCCAAATTTGACGACGATCCAGCCGGCATGCGCGCCAGGCGCAGAGTCGAGGGAGTTCACACCGTTCCTTTTTCTTCGGGAGACGCCGCGGAACCGCGGCGCGGCTGATTCTTTCCGCGGTCGCAGCAGAACGCAACGAAACGGCCATGGCAAGGCGGAATAAGGGCGCGAAACGGGCATCCGGGCATTGCGGCACGGTCGCGCCGCACGACGCCTTGTACGATGACGCGTCGCCACCAGGGAGCCGACACCATGACGAAGATGTTTTTGCTGACTCCGCTCGCACTGTTCGCGGGCGCGGTCGGCGCCGCGCCGCTGCCGGCGTGGCAAGCGCTCGATGCACCGGCGCTGTTTGCGCTGCGCAATCCGGCCGCGACGGCGGCGCAGCGCATACGCGTCGACGGACAGGCGCTGCGCACGGCCGATCGGCTGACGCTCGCGTTGCCCGGCGGGCACCGCCATGCGATCGACGTGGTTGCGCGCGAGTTGCGCGCGGACGGCGACCTCTGGCTGCTGGGTCGCCTGGACGGCGAGGCCACGGCGCAAGTGAGCCTCAGCCTCAGCGGCGGCCACCTCGGCGGGCTCGTCAGCGCACCGGAAGGCAACTACGAAATCACCTCGGCTCCCGACGGCAGCCAGGTGGTCGTCGCGCTGGATCAGGACGCGTTCCCGGAATGCGCGACGAACGAATTCGACCGCGTCGGGAACGCGCCGGCCGACGTGCCGCGCCAGCCCTTCGCCGATCCCCCCAGCCGCACCGACGTGCTCATCGTGTTCTCGCCGCAGGCGCATGCGGCGCTCGGCAGCACGATGGCGCAGACCAAGGCATTCGCCCAGTCCATGGTCGACAGCTCGAACACCGCGTTCCGCAACAGCGACATGACGACGCGCTTCCGTCTCGCCGGCGTCCGCGTGACGGCGCGCAACGAAGCCGGCAACAGCGGCGACGACCTGACCTGGGTGGGCAACGACGCGGAGGTCGCCGGGTGGCGCAACGATGTCGCCGCCGACCTGGTGTCGATGGTCACGGAAACCATGAGCGACGCCTGCGGCCGGGGCTATCTGCAGGGCTCACCGGGACCGGGATTCGCGGCGTCGGCCTATCAGGTCACCGCACGCGGCTGCGCGGTCGGAAATCTGAGCTATGTGCACGAACACGGCCACAACATGGGCATGGGCCACGACCCGGGCAACGGCAACGGCGCATACGCCTATTCGTTCGGGCATTTCGTCAGCGGCTCGTTCCGCACGGTGATGGCCTACAGCACGAACTGCACCGGCGGCTGCACGCGCCGTCCGTATTTCTCGAATCCGGCGGTGAACTACGGCGGCGCGCCGACCGGCGTCGCGAACGAGCGCGACAACCATCGCACCGGCAACGAAACCGCGAACTTCACGGCGAACTTCCGCGCGAGCGAGATCATCTTCCTCGACGGTTTCCAGCCCGCGATCTGAACCGCCGCAACGACAACGAGCCGCCCGGACGGGCGGCTCGTGCGACTTCGACGGGAGTTGCGGCGACGTATGGCGGCCGAAGATCGCCGTACGCCGCCGCCGTGCACCGACGCAGCGACGACGGCGCACGCCGTACCCCATCCGACGCGGACACGTCCCTGTGTCCGCGCCCGCTCCGCCCCCTCGTCGTCCCTGCCGTGCTCCGTTGCGACGTCCGGATCAGGCGGTCAGGCCGCATGCTGCGGCGATGCCGGACGTCGACGCGCCTGCGCGCCCTCATTCGAAACCGTTGCAGAACACCGAGTCCTGCGGCAGCCCCTTGGCGCCGGGATTGGCCGCCATGTACGCGGCAATCTGCTGCGTCGTGTAGTTGCGCATGCGGAAGATCGCCATGGTCGGAATGCCCGGGACCTCGCCGGTGACGTTGTAACAGCCCGCGATCTGATTCGCGTCGGCGGTGAACGTGATCTGCCCGTTCGCGTCGGTGAACGCGACGATGACGCGACCGCTCTGGCTGCCCGCATGCAGGGTCGCGCTCGCGCCTTCGGCCGGCGCCGTCAGGGTCACCAGCGTGTCGGGGATCGGATTGCCGTTCTGGTCGCGCACGATCGCCGTCATCGACGACGGGAACGGCTGGCCGATCGGCGTGCCCTGCGAACCGCCGCCGGTCACGGTCAGCGTGCTGTTGCCGCCGGGTATCGTGCTCTCGGCGAGCTGCACGCCCGAGAACACGGCGGTGTCGACGAGACTCGCGGTCAGCAGATTCTGCGGGCGGTCGAACAACTGCACGCGCAGCGGCGCCGGCGTGACGGTGCCGGTGTCGTGATGGATCTGCAGACGCAGCGTCGTCGCGTCGAGCGCGTCGGCGCGCGCCTGTCCGGCCGGCGCGGTCGTGCTCTGTACCAGCGTACTCGCACCGGCAATCAGCTCGACGCCGGTCCCGGCAACGGCGAGCAGCGGGAGATCGAGCGTCGCGCCGGTTTCGAGATTCGCAATCAGCGTATAGCGCTTGTTCGACTGCGTATTGGCAGCGAGCGTCTGTCCGAAATGGCCGCTGTTGTTGACGATGGAAACGACGGCGACGCCGAGAAGCCCGGTGACCGTCGCCGTACCGGCCACCGCGTCGATCGTCAGCGTCGGTGGGATGAGCAGGCCGACTACGCCGGCGTAGGTACCGGTCCAGGGGCCGCTGCCGATGACGACGTCAGTGCCCGACGCGCCGACGACACCGCCGCCGACGGTGCCGGCGTTCGCCGCCGCCGAGAAGTCCCCGTTGGGAACCGTGAGAAATCCGGCGCTCGCGGCGCCGCTGATGCCGAATCCCGCAACGAGTGCAACGCAGAAAGAACGGATCGCCGCGCCGAGACCTGCGCGCCGGTTCCGAAAACTGCCAGCCAACTGATTCGTGGTGTTCATGAGTGTGCTCCGGCAAGGACGACAACAGGAGTCGGAAAACCCCTGCATTGCATTGATTCTTGACCTCAACCGGGCCGGCCGCTGCGAGCTTCGGCGAACCGAAATGCAAGCCCGGGCGGCGTCGTCATACGGTTCCGAAGCCGCGCGACAGACACTAGTACCGTTTTGAAAAACTTACAATATATAGCTTTACTTTGACCATACTGTGCCGTCAATAAAACGGGCTCATCGTCTGAGGGAATGCCGGACACGGCAGCAGGCTTTCCACTCACGAACCGGCGGAATCCGGCAGAAAAACCGTTGCGAAAGGCGAAGCGGGCACTCAACAGACGACGGGGTTTTCCCCTGCGCACGCCACGACCACTGCGGATCTTCGCGACTGCCGCAACACAATTCGCATCCGAATTGAGAGCAGAAGATCCGACACCAGCGAGCGATGCACCGTCAGGCCCGATCGGCGCGCCGGCACTCTGGCCGACGCGCCCGGATGGCTGCCGCGACGGCGGCTCTATCCCTCAAAGCCGTTGCAGAACACGGAGTCCTGCGGCATGCCGTTCGCGCCGGGATGCGCCGCGAGGTATGCCGCTACCTGGTTCGGGCTGTAGTTGCGCAAGCGAAACACCGCGTTGTGGGGAATGCCTTCGACCTGACCGATGACGCTGTAGCAGCCGGCGATCTCGTTGGCGTCCGCGGTGAACGTGATCTGGCCGTTTGCGTCGGTGAACGCGACGATGATCCGGCCGCTCTCGCCGCCTGCATGCAGGGTCGCGCTCGCACCGGTCGGTGGCGCCGTCAGGGTCACGAGCGTGTTCGGCACCGGATTGCCGTTCTGGTCACGCACGACGGCGGTCATCTGGACCGGAAACGGCTGGCCGACGGGCACGCCCTGCGAACCGCCGCCGGTCACGGTCAGCGTGGTGTTGCCGTCCGGCGGGATCGCGCTCTCGGCGACCTTGATGTCGGAGAACGTGGCCGCGTCGATGACCGACGCGCTGAGCAGCCCCTGCGGCCTGTCGAACAGGCGAACCGCGATCGGCGCGGGCGTGACCGTTCCCGTGTCCTGGTAGATCTGGATGCGCGACGTGGTCGCATCGACGGCGTCGATGCGGACCTGACCGGCCGGCGCGGTCGTACTGGACACGAGCGCGGCGCCGTTCGCATAGAGGGCGATTCCGGTACCGGCGGTAGCCAGCAGCGGAAGATCCAGCACGACACTCGTGCTCAGATTCCCGATCAGCGTATAGCGCTTGTTCGACTGCGTCGTCGCAGTCAGCGTCTGGCCGAAGTGACCGCCGTTGTTGACGACCGTGACCGCGCTGGCACCGGCCACGTTGGAAATGCGCGCGGAACGCGTCGCCGAACTGATCTCGAGCGTCGGCGGCACGAGCAGTCCGATCACGCCTTCGAATGTCGCGGTCCACGGACCGCTGCCGATCGGCACGTCGGCCCCGGACGAGCCGACGATGCCGCCGCCGACCGTGCCGGCATTCGCTACGACCGAAAAGTCGCCATTCGGCACCGTTAAGAGTCCGGCATCGGCGACACCCGCGATGGCGAGTCCGGCAACGAGCAGGAAGCAGTTGCGGCTCAGTGCCGAACTGCGGGAACGGCCATCGCTGCGGCCGTTGCGAATAGTGCGTACAGCTTGTGTATTGGCGTTCATGGTTCTGTCTCCGGCAATGGAATTCACGCGGACGAATCAAGGAGTGCCGTCTGCGCGCGATGAAGCTGGCCGGGTTCGCCCGTTTCGGCGAACGGTGACCCGGGCGGCGGCGACGGATACCCGGCGCCGGACGCGACAAAAACACTAGTCGTCGTTAGTTACATTTTCAACGAGTCGCTTTTTCTCTTCGTATCACGGACAGCACGATCAAATCGGGTTATCGCGTGGGAACTTCCGAAGGCATGAATTCCGGGTTTTCACCCACTGTTTACGGCGAATCCTGCAGACGCATGCGTACGCTCATTGCCGGCCGCTCATAAATTAAGGAAAAATTTTGGCGCCACGAAACGTGCGCATACGCATAGTCAATACAAAAAAAAAGGGGCCGACATCCGAAGAATATTTCCCACAGGTTTCTCCGCGATTGATGCGCGTTTTTGCGACGCACTAGACAAATTCACCCATGTCAAAATGCGTAAAAATCATTGAACGGATGCGTATGGCTGCCACGGCGGCGGGGCATCATGCACGAAACAGGCGTGCGGCCGGCGCAGACCCTTCGCGACGCGCGCACCCGCACCCCTTCCGCCGCAGCCGAATTCGCTGCCTCGCGTTGCACAAAAAACGCAACCGGACCGTTCGAACCTGCGGAAGGCCGTGATCATGTGCCGCCGGAATCGCACGCACGACAACGCGCGCATCGCGCACGGCCGATGCGGATGCGGAAGGCCAAGACTGATCCAGCCATCGACAGCGCGCACCGCGCGCGGGGATGCAGCAACAAACGCCGCACCCGGTTCAGTCCGCGGGAACGCGCCGGGTCAGCGGGCGGGCCGATCGAGACTGCCGTACACGACCTTGCCGTCCACGATGGTCGCCGCGATCCGATCGTGCGGAATCCGAGCGGCATCGATCGCATACGGGTCGTCACGCAGCAGCGTGAAGTCCGCCTGCTTTCCGACGGCGATCGTGCCGCGGTCCGATTCGGCGAATTCCGCAAACGCGGCGCCGGCGGTGAAGCCGCGCACGGCTTCGTCCAGGGACAGGCGCTGTGCCGGCAGCCAGCCTCCGGCAGGCTTTGCATCGAGATCCTGACGCGTCACGGCGGCGTACAGTCCGAGCAACGGACTGACCTGCTCGACCGGAAAGTCGGAACCGAGCGCCAGCGGCACCTTCGCCGCCATGAAACGGCGCCAGGCGTACGCACCGGCAAGCCGCGCCTCACCGACGCGCGCCTGTGCCCAGGGCATGTCGCTGGTCGCGTGCGTCGGCTGCATGGACGCGATCACGCGCAATTGCGCGAAGCGCGGAAAGTCGGCGACGTCGACGATCTGCGCGTGCTCGACGCGCCAGCGATGGTCGCCCTGCGCTGCCGCATCGAGAACACCCGCATATGTGTCGAGCACGAGCCGCGTGCCGCGGTCGCCGATGGCATGCGTCGCGACCTGCACGTTGCAGCGCTTCGCCTTCGCGACGACGGCGCGGAAGGCATCGGGCGCGGTCACGAGCAGGCCGCGATTGCCCGGATCGTCGCTGTAGTCGGCCTTGAGTGCCGCGCCGCGGCTGCCGAGCGCGCCGTCGATGTAGAGCTTGACCGCGCGCATCTGCAGACGGCCGTCCGCATGCCGATAAAGTCCGTCGCGGCACAGTGCGTCGAGCGCTTCGCCGTCGCCGTCGGCCATCGCATAGATGCGCAGCGGCAGTTCGCCGGCATCGGCGAAACCGCGGAGTACGGCAAGATCGTCGCGGCTGACGCCAGCGTCGTGCACGCCGGTCAGGCCGTTTGCGAGCAGCGTCTCGAACGCGAGCCTGTAGGCCCGCCGTTTCAGCGCCGCGTCGGGCTTGGGCACGACCTCGTCGACCAGATGCATGGCGGCGTCGACGAACACGCCGGTCGGCTTGCCGCCGACACGTTCGATGCGGCCGCCGTCGGGCTGCCAGTCGCCGGCGAGATCGCGCGCGGCGCGCGACAGTGCCGCCGTATTCGCCCAGGCCGCGTGCCCGTCGATGCGGCGCAGATAGACCGGGCGATCGGGAAACGCGGCATCGAGGTCGGCCGCGGTCGGGAACTGCTTTTCCGGCCAGTCGTTCTGGTCCCAGCCGCGCCCGACGAGCCAGGCGCCGGCCGGCAGCTTTGCCGCATGCGCGCGCAGGCGCTCGATGACCTGCGCCTTCGACGCGGTGCCGCGCAGGTCGGCATTGAGCAGCGACAGGCCAAGACCGAGCACATGGCCGTGCGCATCGACGAGGCCGGGCAGCACCGCCGCGCCATGCGCGTCGAGCTTCGCCGCATCCGGATACCGCTGCGCGAGTTCGGCCTTCGAGCCGACGGCGACGATGCGTCCGGCATCGTCCCACGCCACGGCCTCGGCCGTTCCGCCGGGCACGCCGATGCGCCCATCGTGCAGGACCGTCGTCGCGGCCGTCGTTCCGTTCAACGCCAGCAGTCCCGCCGCCAGCAGCCAGCCTGTCGATCGCTTCATGCGTGTCCTCCCGGCAGAATCGCCGCACTGTGGCGACCGGCGCCCGCGCACGCAAGATGCGCCGGCGGCTCGCAGGCTCGAGCCCTGCGCCTGGATCGACCGTCATAGCGATATCACCGCGCACCGGATTGCCAAGGCCAGACTGCTCGCCCATGCTCGCGGCTCCTTCAGGGGAGCGGTCGATGTCCGAATCCAGCAGTCCCGGCTACGCGCGCCGGCTCGGCGTACTCGATGCGACGATGGTCGTCGTCGGCGGCATCATCGGTTCCGGCATCTTCCTGAATCCGGCCGTCGTCGCGCAGCGCAGCGACTCGCCGGGCATGATCATGCTGGCCTGGACGCTCGGCGGCGTGTTCGCGCTGGCCGGCGCATTCATCTACGCCGAACTCGGCGCGCGCC
>NZ_DATIGT010000154.1:0-19193 GCF_035481375.1 Tahibacter sp. | reverse complement strand
CCGGCGCCGCGCCGCAGCGCTCAGAATCTCAGATTCGCAATTGCCGCATTGTTGCTTTCGTCGGGGTCCGGCGCGTCCGAGGCCACGTCGGCGCTGACGGTCACGCTGGAAATGCCCAGCGCGAAGCGCAGCGTTTCGCTCGCGCCGGCCCGGAGCGTTTCCGTCGTGCAGCGATACGCCTGCACCCGGCCCACGCTGGGTTGCGCCACGCAGTTGGCTGGCGCAACGATGCGGCCGAACACGCGCGCGCGGAACTCGATCGCGACATCGGCCTTTCCTGCGGCCGTACCGCCCAGATGGCTCACGTCGACGGCGACGGTTTTGCGCGCCTCGGCGCGGATCGCGACCGCGAGATCCGCCGTCGGCGCGCAACCGCGGCCGGCCAGCACCGAAACGCCGTCGCCGTTCAGTGCGATCGCCGCGTCCGTGCAGCCGTCGCCGTCGAGATCGCCGAAGGCGAGGCCCTGCGGGGTGTAGTGCGACTGATAGGGAATCGTCACGAGCTGTTCCGCGCCGAGTCCGGCGCTCCCCTGCAGATACAGCCCGAGGCGCGACCAACCGCTGTGCAGCACCGCGACGTCGTCCCGGCCGTCGCGGTCGAGATCGACCGCCTGGAGCGTCGACGGAATGTCGTAGCTCGGCAGTGTCGCGGTGGCCTGGAGCTGGCCGTTTGCGTCTTGCCGATAGCGCCACAGCCAGGTCGGCGAATTGCGCCCGCGCGAGAGGATCGCGTCGTCGCGACCGTCATCGTCGAAGTCGCCGACGGCCAGGCCGGCCGTCAGTTCGTTGGTTCCGACGAAATAGTTCTGCGACGCAAGCCAGCCTGCCATGCCGTCGCTGCGATACACCGTCAAGTTCGGCACGGAATAGCTGTAGCTCGACATGATGGCGAGATCGTCGAAACCGTTGCCATCCAGATCGCCGATCTTCAGATCGTTGAAGCCGCCGGACTGCGTGCCGAGCGTCTGCTGGCTTGCGATGCCGCCGAAACCGTCGCCGTAGTGGATCGTCGCCGGACCACCGTTGCTCAGCGCAACGATATCGTCGACGCCGTTGCGGTCGACATCGAGCCGGGCGAGCACGTTGCCGCTGCGGTTCGTGGCGACGGTGCGCAGGCTGAAGCCGCCGGTGCCGTCGCGGCGCAGCAGCGCGAGGCCGCCGGCATGACCGACGGCGATATCGAGCACGCCGTCGGCATCGAGGTCGGCCAGCGCGAGGCCGCGCGGACTGCCGTAGGTCGTCGTGTACGGCACGGCGACGGGCTGGGCGAGCCTGCCGTCGGCCTGCTGCACATGAATCAGTGCGTGGTTCGACCAGGCGTTCGCGAAGTAGGCGTTCGTGGCGACGACGAGGTCGTCGCGGCCGTCGCCGCTGACATCGCCGATCGCGACCGACTCGGCTTCGCCGTGGGACGGCACGCGGATTTCCGGCGCGAAACCGAACGCATGCGCGTCGGCCGTCGCGCAGAACAGCAGGGCGAGCGCGAGCGCTGCGCCAAGGCGGTGCTTGGGCATCTGTGGTCTCCGGTTGGGCTCAGGGGACGTCAGGATCGCGTACGGCTGCAGCACGGCCTGAGACGCACGGCGCCGCCTGTCGGCGACGGGCGGTGCGCTATTCCTTGCGCCGTTTCGCGCGCGGATGCGCGGCGTCGTAGACGCGCGCCAGATGCTGGAAATCCAGATGGGTATAAACCTGCGTCGTGGAAATGTCCGCATGGCCGAGCAGTTCCTGCACGGCGCGCAGATCGCCAGAGGACTCCAGCAGGTGGCTCGCGAACGAGTGCCGCAGCAGATGCGGATAGACGCGCTTCCAGACGCCCTGCGCCTTGGCCCAGTCCTTGAGCCGCTTGCGCACGCTCGCCGGCGATATCGGCCGGCCGCTGCGGCCGCGGAACACCGGCTCGGCCGCGTCGGGCCGGGCCTGTGCGTGCAGCGCCGTCAGTGCCTCGATCGCCTTGCTGCCGATCGGCACGACGCGCGTCTTCGAACCTTTGCCGAGCACGCGCACGAGTCCCTGCGGCAGGTCGATGTCGTTCCAGACGAGACCGGTCAGTTCGGCGAGGCGCAGGCCGCTCGAATAGAACAGCTCCAGCATCGCGCGGTCCTGCACGGCTTCGGGCGTGTCCGTCGGAATCTCCACGAGCGCCGTGGCTTCGTCGACGTCGAGCACCTGCGGCAGCTTGCGCCGCTGTTTCGGCGCGCGCACGTCGAGCGCGGGATCGTGCGCGATCACGCCTTCGCGCAGCAGCCAGCGGAAGAAGCTGCGGCAGGCCGACAGCAGGTGATGCAGGCTGCCCGGCTGGCGGCCGCGCCGGTGCTCGCGCGCGACGAGACCGCGCAGCGGTTCGGCGCGCAGCTCGCGCCAGTGCGTCAGCCCGAGCGACTGCGCGTACGTGTCGAGCAGCGCGAGCTCGCGCGCGTAGTTCGTGATCGTGCCGGGCGCGTAGCGCTTCTCGACGCGCAGGTAGTCGAGGAATCGCGCAACGTCGGCGCCGAGCGTGCTCATGGATTCATCCGGTACGACGAGCCGTCGCGGCGCAGGCAGCCGCGGCGCAGGCACGTCAGCACATCGGATAGCGCGTGACCGACGCGGTGATCGCCTCGGCGATGAGCTTCAGGAACACCGTGCCCATGCCCGGGTGGAAGCGATCCATGTCGTGGCTGCCGATCGCGAGCATGCCGAGGCCGTTGACCGGCATCAGCACGGCCGAATGCACTTCGCCGGCGCGCGGGCCGAACAGTGCGGCGAGCTTGTCGGGCTGCAGGCGGCCGCAGAGCGGCTCGTTGCGCTGCAGGAATTCGGCGAACGCCGGCAGCGCCGATTTTCCGCCGGGTTCGAGGATCAGCCAGTCGGCGACCGGCAGCGCGTCGCTGCGGCCGAACAGCACGATGCGCACGAGGTCGGTGTGGAAATCCTCGGTCAGGCCGGCGACGACGCGGCTCAGGCTGTCGGCCAGCGAGGTCGCGCGCATCAGCGACAGCGTCAGCGTGTGCACGCGGATCATGAGCTGCTCGTTCTCGTGCGCGATCTCGATGAGTTCGCGCAGGCGCCGCGTGAGTTCGCGGTTCTTGTCGCGCAGCACGTCGAGCTGATAGCTCGCGAGCGAGGCGGCCGCGCCCTGGTCGCGCGGCAGGCGCAGCGCCATCGCGAGATCGGGAAATTCGTTGAGGAATTCCGGGTGCCGGCGCAGATAGCTCGCGACTTCCATCGCGGTGAGGCCGTCCTTCAGGCTCATGTCGCTCATACGTGATAGTTCCCTTCGAAGACGAAAGCGGCCGGACCCGTCATCCAGACGGTCTGTCCGGAGCCGGCCCAGGCAATCTGCAGCGTGCCGCCCGGCAGGTGGACGTCGACCTCGGCGCCGACGCGGCCGCGGTGCGCGAGAACGGCGACGGCCGCACACGCGCCGCTGCCGCAGGCCTGCGTTTCGCCGACGCCGCGTTCCCAGACGCGCAGCCGGATTTCGCGCGACGACATCACCTCGGCGAAACCGACGTTCGCGCGATCCGGAAAATCGGCATGGGTTTCGAGCTGCGGGCCCCAGCCTGCGACAGGCGCGGCCGCGCTGTCGGCGACCTCGATCACGGCATGCGGATTGCCCATCGAGACGGCGCCGAAATCCACGTCGTCGGCGCCGAGCCGGCGCCGGTAGAGCGCCGCTCCGGCTTGCTCGCGCAGCGGAATGGCCGCCGGCGCGAACTGCGGCACGCCCATGTCGACGCGCACGCGGCCGTCGGCCAGCACTTCCACGGCGACCGGGCCGCTCGGGCTCTCCAGCCGCGTCAACCCGTCGCCGAGCGCGCCCTCGCGGCGCAGCCAGGCCGCGACGCAGCGCACGCCGTTGCCGCACTGGCGGGCTTCGCTGCCGTCGCGGTTGTAGATGCCGTAGCGGAACGCGCAGGACGCATCGCGCGCGGGTTCGATCGTCAGCAGCTGGTCGAAACCGACGCCGAGATGCCGGTCGCCGAGCCGCGCGATCGCCGCGGTGTCCAGCGGCAGCGCGCGCGCGCGGCAGTCGACGACGACGAAGTCGTTGCCGATGCCGTGCATCTTGCTAAAAGGCAATAATTCCATAACGCCGGAATCGTCGCCGCTCACTTGCCCGCGTCGGTCTTGGCCGGCGCCGGCGTCGTACCGGGTTTAACGAGATCGCCCTTGTTGCCGCAGGCCGCGACGAGACCGATCAGGCAGAGCAGGAACACGATGCGCAGAAGCTGGGGCATGGCAGGGACCGTGACAGTGCGGGGATCGGACGGGCGATCCTGATGCGAGGTTGACGGAGGATGCAGTATAACGAGACGCATCCCCGGTACGGCGATCGGCCATGGTGCCCGAGATTCCCGCGTTGCTGCCTGCTGTCGCCGCTGCCGTGTTCGGGCTCGCGGCGCTCGCGCAATCCTTCGCCGTGCGCCGGCGGTGGCGCCAGCGCCGGCGGCTGTCCGCGTGCCATCGCGGCGCGTGGCTGCTCGTGCTGCTGAGTCTGGCCCTGGTGCTGTGCGCGCTGTCGCTGTCGCTCGACGGCTACCGGCGGCTGGTTGCCGAGCAGCCCGTCGCGACGATCGGCGTGCGCGCGTTCGGGCCGCAGCAGTGGGCGCTGCGCGTGGATCTCGCCGACGGCACGCACGAGAGCGTGCAGCTCGCCGGCGACGACTGGCAGCTCGACGCGCGCGTGATCAAGTGGACGCCGCGCGCGGTCAGTCTCGGCGCCGAGCCGCTGTATCGCGTCGAGCGCATCAGCGGCCGCTGGCGCGACACGACCAAGGCGCAGACGACCCCGCCGAGCGTCACTGCGCTGTCGGGCGACGGCGTGCTCGATCTGTGGCAGCTCAAACGCCGCTATCCGGCGTGGCTGCCCTGGGTCGACGCCGATTTCGGCAGCGCGGCCTACATGCCGCTGATCGACGGCGCGCGCTACGAAGTCACGATTGCCGCCGCGGGCGGACTGATCGCGCGGCCGGCCGATGCGCAGACCAGGGCCAAGCTCGAGGCGACCGACTGGTAGCCGTACTCGCCGACGACGCGTGCGGGCCGCTATGCTTCGCGGTCCCGTCCGCGAACCGGCGGCGATCGGATCACGCCATGAATACCCTGATCCTCCTCGCCGAAACCGAACGTTCGTGGTCGCCCGTCGTCTGGGCGGTCGAGCGCGGCGCCGAGTCCACCGAGGACGGACGCACGATCCTGGACGAGCGCGACGGCTGGCTCTCGATTCGTCCGGATCAGAGCCTGCTCGACGATTTCGGCGACGACGAAAAGGCCGACGCGCTCGGCGGAATCGCGGATCCCTCCCTGTTCGTCGTCGAGTGGCGCGGCGACTGGCTCATCGAAACCTTCGTCGACGCCGTGCCGCCGGAATGCCGCGCGTTCGTCGACAACGACCACGGCGTCTTCGTGCCGGTGACGCTGCTGCAGAACGTTCCGCGTGCGGCGTGGGCACGGGTCGCGGCTCTGCAATAGCCGCGCCGCGCATTACGCGCATCTACTTGCGCTTGAATCGCAGCGCCATGCCCTGCCCTGCGCCGGCATCGAGCGGATGCTCGTCCTCGCCGTGGCAGGACTTCACGTCGGTCACGGTGTAGATCGCCGCGGGATCGAGTTCGTGCACGAGGCGCAGCAGCTCGGGCATGCGCCGGCGCTTGTCGACGACGTAGAGCACCTGCACCGGCGCATCGCCGCGGTGACGGCCGGCGAGTTCGACGACGGAATAGCCGCGCTTCGTCAGCGCCTCGGCGAGGTTGCAGGCGCTGCAATAGGAAATGATGCGTGCGAGTTCGCGGCCGACGCCGAGGCGCTTTTCCAGCGTGATGCCGACGAAGTTGCCGGTCGCATAGCCCGCCGCGTAGGCGATCACGAGATACCAGTTGTCGAGGTGGCCGATGACCTTGCTCGCGGCGACGACCCAGATCGCCGCTTCGCAGAAGCCGATCAGCGCCGCGAGCAGCCGGTATCCGCGAAAGCCGACGAGGATGCGCACCGTGCCGAACGAGACGTCGACGATTCGTGCGAAGAAGATGGCGACTGCAAGCAGCGCCGGATAGGTGTCGATGAGGGTGGCGAGCGTCATGGTCGTGCGCTATCGCAGCGTCTCTCGCTGCACGTTCTGTTTCACCGAATCGGCTTCGATCGCAACCCAGACGAACCGGCGGCTCGCGTCCGCAGCCATGAGCTTGCGCATTTCGCTGAGCGAGGTGCCGCAGGGACCGCACCAGCCGGCCCAATACAGGAACACGACGACGTCGGTGCCGGCGAGATCGGGCTTGGCGACCGGGTTGCCCTGCCGGTCGGTCAGGAATCCGAACAATTCGTCGATCGTGAGGCCGCCGGGCAGCGCGTTGCGCTCTTTCAGCGCTGCATCGAACCGCCACGGCATTCGATAGTTCCAGCCGACGCTGTGCATCACATGGCTGCCGTCGGCGACGAACACGTCCATGCGCGGCAGTCGCAGGCCACCCATGGATTCGAGCTGGTGCAGGCGACGCCGCGACAGCACGGTTTCGACGAGCCTGACATTGGGCGGCATCTGGTCGGCCGCCGGCAGCCGGCTGCGCTTGGCCGCGTCGGTGACGTCGGTCGCGACACCGGCCTCGGCCTGCAGCGACGGGTCGGCCGTCTGCAGGAATGCGAATGCGGTCATCAGGGCGAGCAGTTTCATGGGAGTCCGTCCCGCAAGTCCTTTTCATAGCGCCAGGCCGCGGCGCCGTCGTCATAGTAGTCCGCGAGTGCCGCCGTGCGCCGGTAGCCGCGCGTCTCGTAGAGCTGTACTGCAGCGGCGTTGTCCTGCCGCACTTCCAGACGCAGCCCGCGGCAGCCGCGCTCCCGCGCGTGCGACTCGGCCGCCGCAAGCAGCGCTCCACCGATGCCGCGGCCGCGCGCGGCCGCGGCGGTCGCGAGCGAATACAGCCGTGCGAACGGCGACCGCGCGCGGTAGAACACGAGCGCCGAGCCGAGCAGGCCCTGCGCATCCTCGGCGATCAGCAGCGCCGCGGAGCGGCTGTCCAGATGACGTCGCAGCTGGCGCGCGCTCATGCGGTCGTAGTCGAAGCTCGCGGTCTCGAGCGCGACCAGCGCGTCCAGATCGGCGGTTTCGGCGCGGCGCAGGCGGAAGTCGGGGGACGGAGGCACGCGGCGGAGACTAGCAGGCCGCGGACGCGCGCAGGTGTGTCGCAGGCCCGGACCGGCGCTGCATGTCGGCGTCCCGGCGCATTCGCTGAACTGCGCCTGCACGGTCGCGCCGCGGGGTACGTAACGGAACCTTGCGCACGTGCCGCGCTCACGGCCCTGTGTCACACTCGCGCCGCTCGCAAATCCACGTGTCCGCCCCTGCCATGCCCGACCCTGACCCTGCGGTCATCGACCGCATCGCCGTCTCGTACCTGCACTCATGAGTCGCCTCGTCATCGTCGTCGAAAAGGCGTCGGACTGGGGTTCGTACTACCCGTCGGACAACGTGGTCACTGCGAAGGACTATCTGCGCGAGTCGCTCGACGCCGACGATGAACGCACGCAGGTCATCAACCTCTGCCGCAGCTACAAATACCTCGGCACCGGCTACTACGTGTCGCTGCTGGCCGAGGCGCGCGGACACAAGGTCATCCCGTCGGTGCGCACGATCAACGATCTGCGCCGGCGCTCGCTCTACGGCCTCGACATCGAGGATCTCGAACAGCGCATCAGCCGTTTCCTGCCCGATTCGCGCGACACGACCGACTTCGGCCTGCAGGTGTATTTCGGCGAGACCAGCTACGCGCCGCTGCAGGATCTCGCGCGCCAGGTGTTCGAAATGTTTCCGTGCCCGATCCTGCGCATCGAGTTCGAGCGCGAGCGCGAATGGGGCATCTCGGCGATCAAGCCGGCCGGCCTGCACACGCTCAACGATCCGCAGGAAGACGCGTTCGCCGACGCGCTCGACCGGTTCTCGAAGAAGCTCTGGCGCAAGCCGCGCGCGCGGCGCAAGTTCCGCTACGACATCGCGATGCTGCACGACCCGGCCGAGGCGATGCCGCCGTCGAACAAGCGCGCGCTGAAATCCTTCGTCGACGCGGGCAAGGACCTCGGCATCGAGGTCGACCCGATCACGCGCAACGACTACACGCGGCTCGCCGAATACGACGGGCTGTTCATCCGCGAAACCACGGCGCTCGACAATCACACCTACCGCTTCGCGAACAAGGCGGAGAAGGAAGGCATGGTCGTCATGGACGACCCCACGTCGATCCTGCGCTGCACGAACAAGATCTATCTGCACGACCTGCTGCGCTCGCGCAAGCTGCCGACGCCCAAGAGCGAAATCCTGTTCCGCGACGACACGAAGAAACTCGCCGAGCTGCCGGCGCTGCTCGGCTTTCCGATCGTGCTCAAGATTCCCGACGGCTCGTTCTCGCGCGGCATCGTCAAGGTCGAGAACGCCGAGGAACTCAAGAAGGGCACCGAGGACCTGTTCCAGCACACCGCGCTCGTCATCGCGCAGGAATACCTCTACACCGATTTCGACTGGCGCATCGGCGTGCTCAACAAGGATCCGCTGTACGCGTGCCAGTACTTCATGTCGCGCGGCCACTGGCAGATCTACAACCACGGCGCGCGCGGCACGGCGAAATCCGGCGGCTTCAAGACGCTGCCCGTGCGCGAAGCGCCGCCCGAGGTCGTGCGGCTCGCGCTGAAGGCGACCAGCCTCATCGGCGACGGACTCTACGGCGTCGATCTCAAGCAGGTCGGCAATCGCATCGTCGTCATCGAAGTCAATGACAATCCGTCGATCGATGCGGGCGTGGAAGACGAATACCTCGGCGACGATCTCTATCGCCGCATCATGGAAGAATTCCTGCGCCGGCTCGAACGCAAGCGGCTGGGCATCGAGGATTGAGAGCCCTGGTAGGTTGGCGGTGAGCCGCAGGCGAACCCCAATATCGAGGTGGTTCCGCTGCGAAGAACCCGTGCCGGAAATAGTCGCTTGCGGCTATGTTTCCACAGCGCCGTGACGGAGTCCTCCGCTCGGCGGAAGCGGCGACCTCGATGTGGGGGTTCGCCTGCGGCTCACCGCCAACCTACCGCGCACTCGCGATGCGACGCGCCTGTGCCCTGACGTGACGCCATCCCTGGCGCCGGTCGAACGGACTTCCGGTCCCGGCCACGTCAGAACGGCGATACAGGAACGAGCCGACGAGGATGGCCCGCGCCTGTGCCGCCAACCGCCGGCGATGTTGCATCGCCCACATCAGGAGTGGTGCACCCACGAGCCAGTACGCGGTCCAGCCGAAGGCGAGCGAATGCGCGCGTGCGGCAGGCAGCAACAGAACGCCGGCAATGCCGGCGACGAGCCAGAGTTCGACGAAGCGCGCGATCAGGGTGGATTCGGGCGAACGATCGACGGGCTGCTGCGTTCGTGCCTGAGGCATGGCGTTCTCCGCTCGTGGGTGCCGACGCAGTATCCGCAGCGCGAATCTCAGATCCTGCGAGTGCGCGAAAGCCGCGTGACATAATCGTCCGACCTCATCGGAGACGGCGCGTGGAAACCCACACCATCCTGCAGTACACCGTCGTGCTCCTCGCCGCTGCCGTCGTCGCGGTGCCGATCGCGAAGCGCTTCGAACTCGGTGCCGTGCTCGGCTATCTGATCGCCGGCGCCGTGATCGGCCCTTCAGGCTTCAAGCTGCTGCAGAACCCGGAACAGATCGCGCACATCTCCGAACTCGGCGTCGTGCTGCTGCTGTTCGTGATCGGGCTCGAACTGTCGCCGCAGCGGCTCTGGGTCATGCGCAAAGCCGTGTTCGGCGCGGGCCTCGCGCAGGTGCTCGCGACCGCCGGCGTGATCGCGGCGATCGCGATCGCCGCATTCGACGTCGTGCCGAAGTCGGCCGTCGTGATCGGTCTCGGCCTCGCGCTGTCGTCGACCGCGTTCGGCCTGCAGCTCCTTGCCGAACGCAAGGAACTCACATCGCCGCACGGCCGTCAGGGCTTCGCGATCCTGCTGTTCCAGGATCTCGCGGCAATCCCGATTCTCGCGATCGTGCCGGTGCTCGCGGTCGGCCAGGGCGCGGCGGTCAACACGATCGAAGCCGGCAAGGTCGTCGGCACGCTCGCACTCGTCGTGCTCGCCGGACGCTTCCTGCTGCGTCCCGTGTTCCGCATCGCGGTGAACACGCGCATACCCGAAGTGTTCACGGCGACCGCGTTGCTCGTCGTCATCGGCACGGCCTGGCTCATGGAACTCGCCGGCATCTCGATGGCGCTCGGCGCTTTCCTCGCGGGTCTGCTGCTGGCCGATTCGGAATATCGCCACGAACTCGAATCGCAGATCGAACCGTTCAAGGGCCTGCTGCTCGGCCTGTTCTTCGTCAGCGTCGGCATGGCCGTCGATCTCGCGCTGCTGCTGCGCGAGCCCTGGCTCGTGCTGGGACTGACCGCCGCGCTGCTGCTCGTCAAAGGCGCCGTGCTGTTCGCGGTCGGCATGACCGTCGGCGGAATCGATCGCTGGCAGTCGCTGTCGCTCGCCGCGGTGCTCGCGGCCGGCGGCGAATTCGCGTTCGTCGTGTTCTCGCTGGCCGCGGGCAACAATCTGATCGACCCGCGCACGCACGGGCTGCTGACGCTCGTCATCACGCTGTCGATGGCGGCGACGCCGCCGCTGCTGCTCGCGCTCGGCCAGCTCGTGCAGGCGAATACGCACAAGCCCGAGCGCGAGTTCGACCGCATCGACGGCGATCCGCCGCGCGTCATCATCGCGGGCTTCGGCCGTGTCGGGCAGATCGTCGCGCGCGTGCTGCGCGCGCAGAAGATTCCGTTCACCGCGCTGGAGAATTCGATCGAACAGGTCGATGCGTCGCGGCGTTTCGGCAGCACGATCTATTTCGGCGATCCGAGCCGGCCCGAGCTGCTGCGCGCCGCGCATGCGGACCGTGCCGAGATCTTCGTACTCGCGACCGACGATCCCGAAGCCAACGTGCGCACGGCGCGGCTGGTCAAGCGCATGTATCCGAATCTCAAGATCTTCGCGCGCGCACGCAATCGCCAGCACGCGTTCAAGCTCATGGACCTCAATGTCGACGGCGTCGTGCGCGAAACGCTCGAAGGCAGCCTCGACCTGACGCGTCAGGTGCTCGAAGCGCTGGGCCAGCCGCCGCGCGTCGCCGCCGACCGCATCGCGCGCTTCCGCACGCACGACGAAGCGCTGCTCAAGGCCCAGCACCTCGTCTACGACGACGATGCGGCACTGATCCAGTCCTCGCAGGAAGCTCTCGTCGAACTGGAACGGATCTTCGCGGCCGACACGAGCGAAGTGCAGACGCAGGAGTGGGTTGGCGGCGTGAATCGGGAGTGGTGAAAAGAAACGCGTTGAGAGGAGCGAGCCGTGAGCGGAGGGCCACCTCACATACTCGCGTCTCGCTGCTCTTCACTTCGATGGCGGCACCGCCGATCCAATCCCCTCAGCCGTGGTTGGCCGGCTGCCTCAGCATCTGCGCAAGGCTCGGAATCGCCGCGGACGCGCCGAGTTCGGTCGCGACGTCGGCGTAGCCGAGCAGTTCGGCGAGTTCCGCCGGGCGGCGGCCGAGGCAGTCGCGGATGTCGCGCTCGGCGCCGCGTGCGAGCAACTGGCGCGCGCAGCCGAGCAGGCCGTGGATTGCGCAGGCATGCAGCGCGCTGACGCCGCGTTCGTCCTGCGCATCGAGGTCGGCGGCGAAATCGAGCACGAGTGCGACGAGGTGCGCGACCTGTGCCGGATCGCAGGGCGAACCCGGATCGGCGCGGCCGCCGACGAGCAGCAGCAGCGCGGTCTGGCCCTTCGCGTTGCGCGCGTTCGGCGCGGCGCCGAGGCGCAGCAGCACTTCGAGCACGGCGCGCGCGCGCGACCCGGCGTGACCGAACGCGTAGTGCGCCGCGGCGTGCAGCGCGGTCGAACCCTTTTCGTCGGCGAGATTCGGATCGGCGCCGGCGGCAAGTAATTTTTCCACAAGTTCCGGAAAGCCGAGCGCCGCGGCGATCATCAGCGTGGTGCCGCCGCCGGGCAGGCGGCGGTCGAGCGCGGCGCCGTGTGCGAGCAGCCGGTCGACGACGCTCTCGCGGCGCGCGCTGACCGCGGCCGACAGGCAGGTCGCGCCGCCCGCCGCCGTGTGTTCGATATCGGCGCCGCGCGACAGCAGCAGGCGCACGACGTCGTCGTGGCCCTGGCCGCACGCGCGCAGCAGCGCGGTCGCGCCTTGCGCGTCGGTGCCTTCGATCGGCAGTCCGAGTTCGAGCAGCCGTTCCACGGCCGACGTATCGCCGCCGGCGGCGGCCGCGACGACGTCGTCGGCGCGCAGGCGCCGGCGCGGCAGCGGCCATTTCGTCCAGTGCAGCCAGCGGCGCAGGGATTTGCTGCCGGTCAGCGCGCGGCCGAGTGCGGTCTCGCCGTCGTTCGCGGCGATCTGCGGATCGGCGCCGTGGCGGATCAGCGAGCGCACGACGCCGTCGAGCTGCGCCGCCGGCGCGGCGAGTGCCGCGTGCAACGGCGTGCGGCCATGCTGGTCGCGCGCATTCGGGTCGGCGCCGGCGTCGAGCAGGCGGTCGAGCAGGCGCGAAGCGGCGAGCTGCGCGGCGAGATGCGTGGCGGTCTCGCCGTGTTCGTTCGCGGCGAAGGCGTCGGCACCGCGCTGGGCCAGGTCGAGCGCGATCGCGAGCAGCTGCTCGCGCCGTGCCGCGTCGCCGGTGTCGCGCGCGGCTTCGAGCACGCGGCGCAGCACGCCGGCGCCGCCGCTGCCGGCACCGGCTTCGACGAGTTCGGCCAGCGCGTCGGCGGAATCGGGCAATCGTTCGAGCACGGCGGAGAACAGCGTGCCACGCGCGAGATACGCGTCGGGGCGCAGGCCGTGATTGAGCAGCCACTGCCGCGCGCGCGCGTCGCTGTGCGTCGCCAGTTCGAGCCAGATGCCGGCGAGATCGATCTGCGACCACTGGCCGATCTGCGGCAGCAGCCCTTCGGCGATGGTCCAGTGGCCGAACCGCAGCGCGTCGAGCAGGTGCGCCGGCGAGTCGGCGACTGCGCTGCCGACGCCCTCGGCGACCGAACTCGGCAAGGCGTAGTCGGGATCGATCAGCGCGACGAGATCCCAGCGGCCGCCGGCGATCGCGTGATCGAGCGCGCGACGGCCGTCGGTGCAGGCGCGCTGCCGGTCGATGCCGAGCGCGAGCAGCGCGCGCACGACCGTGGCGTTGGCCTGGCGCGACTGGCACGCGATCACGAGCGCGCTGCGGCCGAGGTGGTCGACGCGATTCGGATCGGGCTTGCGCGCCGCGAGCAGCGCGATGACTTCGGCCGCGCCGGCGCGCGCGGCTTCCATCAGCGCGGTCGTCGCGTGCGTGTCGCCGACGTCGACATTGGCGCCCGCGTCGAGCAGGCAGCGCACGATCATCGCGTGACCCGCCAGGGCCGCGGCCATCAGCGCGGTGCGGCCGAGCGGCCCCTGCGCGTCGATGCGCGCCTTGTGCTTGAGCAGCAGCTTCACGCCGGTGACGTCGTCGTCGGCGATCGATGCCGCGGCGCTCAGCGCCGGCTGCGCATGCTCGACTTCGTTGCGTGCGCCGCGCTCGAGAAAGAAGCGCAGCAGCGCCCAGTTGGCCGCGTGCGCGGCCTGTCCGAGCGGCGTCAGGCCGTCGCGGTTCACTGCCGCGATCGGCGCACCCGCGTCGATGAGCATGGCCGCGACGACGGGGTCGACCGCGAGCGCGGCGTAATGCAGCGCGGTATTGCCCTGGGCGTCGCTCGCGGCCGGATCGGCACCGTTGGCGAGCAGCGTCAGCACGGCGTCGGGGCGGCCCTGATAGCTGTCGCGCGTCGCGGCGAGCAGCGGGCTCAGGCCCGCGTGCGTGCGATTGACGTCGGCGCGCTTGGCGATCAGCGCGCGCAGCAGGCGCACTTCGGGCAGTGTCGCGGCGAGCATCAGCACGCTGCGCTGGTCGCGTTCGCCGGCGGCCGGCACGGTGTCCGGATCGGCGCCGCGTTCGAGCGCGGCGAGCGCGAGTTCGACCTGTCCGCAGCGCGTCGCGTGCAGCAGCGCCGCGTCGAGTTCGCTCTTGCCGAGGCCGCCCGGCAGTTCGCGCGGCAGGTCGCAGCCGCTGTCGGAACCGTCCTCGGCGTTGGCCGGCGGTTCCGCGCGGCGCGCGCGGCGCGCGGTCAGCAGCGCGCGCAGGCTGCGGTTCGCGACGACGAGCTGCATCAGCGGCAGCGCGATCACATAGACGAGCAGCACTAGCGTGCGCAGCTCGCTCGGCAGGCCCTGGCCGAGCCCGGCGATGCCGACCGCAAGTCCGACGAGCACGAGCTGCGCGAGCGCGACCGGCAGGCCGTGGCTGAAGAACAGCTCGTGCTCGCCGGTCAGGTGCCGCGCAAAGCTCACGCTGCGCGAGACCGCGGCGAGGATCCACGAGCCGTTCTCGTCGTCGGGATAGGCGTCGTCCCAGACCAGGGCGAGGCCGAACGCCGGCCAGACGCGCCAGAGCAGCAGCAGCGCGACGACGACCGCAGCCGACAGCAGCATCGTCGCAGCCAGCGATCCGGCCTGCAGCAGCCAGGCCAGCGGCCAGCCGAGCAGCAGCATGACGGCCGCGGTATAGGAGGCCAGCAGCACGAAATGCGCGGCGCCGCGACGCAGCACGGTGCGGGCAAAACTGTCCTCGAGGTCGAAGCCGAGGCCATGACAGACCGCGGCGAGCGACAGCGAATTCGCGGCCAGGAGCAGCAGCAGGGTAGCCGGATGCACGACGAACGCGGCGACCAGAAGACAGAGCGCAGCCGGCAGGAAATACGGCAGGCTGGCGACGAAGGCGGCGAGGCGCGTCGGCTTGGCTCGGGGCACGCGAAACTTCCGTACAGATCGGGCGATGAGAACCGGCCCCAAAAACGGGCCTGAATGAACCGGGCCTGGAAAAGCGGGCCTGGCGATCCGCTGCCGGCTCGCCGGGCTGCCGCCGTTTTCGGCGAACGGCAAAACCCGGGCGAGTATATGCAGTTAATTCATCGCTCGCGGTAAAACCCGGTTCAGCCGGCCGCGCCGTTCATGTTGCGCCGCGACAGAGCCTATTGCGTCGTCTCGACGGGCGGCGGCGGCAACTGCAGGTGGAAGCCCGGGCCGCGCAGGTTCGCGATCACGGTTTCGACGTCCTCGCGCGCGAGCTTGCGCTCGGGCGACAGGGCCAGCTCGATGACGAAATTCAGCGGTCCGAGCGTCGCCGCGAGCGTCGCGGGCAGCAGCTGGAACGCATCGCGCTCGCGCAGATAGACGTAGGTCTCCGCGCGGCGCAGGCTTTTGTATACAAAGCAATTCATCGGGCGGTCTCCGTGTCCGGCCGCGGATCTTACCGCTCGTGGAACGACTGGAGGGGGCGTGAATGACGAGAGGGTAGGGGTTCAGGAACCAGAGGAAGAGCGCACCGGTTCCCTCTGGCCCCTACCTGCGCCCCTCTATTCTTCCTCAATCGCCGAACTTCGCCGGCGCCGGCGGCGCCTGCAGTCGCGGCTTCGGGCTGGCCGGCAGCTGGCCGAGCAGCACCTCGACGGCCTTCTCGATGCTCGGATCCTTGCCGGCGGCGATGAGTTCGGGACGGTCGATGACTTCGATGTCTGGCGAAACGCCCTCGTTCTCGACCGCCCACTGGCCGTCGGTGCCCATGAAGCGGAATGTCGCGGCGAGCACGCTGCCGCCGTCGGCCAGGCCCGGATTGCCCGAGATGCCGATCAGGCCGCCCCAGGTGCGCGTGCCGATCAGGGTTCCCAATTTCAACTTCCGGAAATAGTACGGAAATGCATCGCCGCCGGAGCTCGACAGGCCGTTGATCAGCATTGCCTTCGGCCCGTCGTGCGAGACCAGCGGCGTCGGCGCCGGATCGAGGCCGCGGCGCTTCCAGTAGTTCAGCGGCGTGCGCGAGAGCAGTTCGATCATGCGGTCCGGAATGAAGCCGCCGCCGTTGTAGCGGTCGTCGATGATCAGCGCTTCCTTGTCGTGATACGCGAGCAGGCCGCGGTTGAGTTCGCGGTTGCCCTCGACCGCGGTGTTCGGCACGTGGATGTAGCCGATGCGGCCGTTCGACAGCTTGTCGACATAGGCGCGGCGCGCGGCGACCCAGTCGGCGTAGCGCAGGTTCTGCTCGGACGTCAGCGTCTTCACGCGCACGGTACGCGCGCCGCTCGCGCTCGGACGGCTGTTCACGGTCAGGCTCACGACCTGGTCGCCGCGGCCCTGCAGCAGCGCATACGGATTCGTGACGCTTTTCGCGTCGACGCCGTCGACCGCGATCAGATAGTCGCCCGGCTTCACGTCGACGCCGTTCTCGGTCAGCGGCGAACGCAGGTCGCGATTCCAGTTTTCGCCGGCGAAGATGCGCGCGATGCGGAAATAGCCCGATGCGTCGGTCGCGAATTCGGCGCCGAGCAGGCCGCCCGCATGACGCTCGACCTTCGGCACGTCGGGCGAGGCCTGCACGTAGACGTGACCCGCATTCATTTCGCCGGCGACTTCCTGCAGCAGGAAATCGAGGTCGGCGCGGCTGCCCAGATGCGGCACCCAGGCGCCGTAGCGTTCGCGGATCGTGGTCCAGCGATCGAGGCCGCCGTGCACGTTCGGGTCGTAGAACCAGTCGCGCAGGATGCGCCACGCGTCGGCGAATTCCTGCTGCCATTCGACGCGCGGATCGATGAAGAGCTCCATCCGGTCGAGGTTCAGCGCGCCGGCGTTGAAGTCCTGGCCCGCGTCGGCCTTGACCAGCGCGAAGCGTTCGCCCTGCTTGAGCAGCAGCATGTTGCCGGTCGCCGACAGGCGGTAGTCGGCGATGTTCGCGGCGACGGCCTTGTCCTGATCGGCGTCGAGCGCGAGACGGCGCAGTTCCAGCGGCTGCTGCTGGCGTGGATTTCCCGACAGGAAATAGACCGCATCGGGACCGGCCTGCAGGCTGCGGTAGTTGCCCGAGCCCACCTTGAGGGCGACGGCGCGGCCGGCGATGCCTTCGCGATCGAGGATGATCTCCTGCGCGACCGCGCCGGCGACGGGCTTGTCCTTGGTCTTGTCCTTCGCCTTGTCGTCGGCCGGTTTGTCGGCGCCGGCGACGACGGGCTTGGCTTCGTCGCTCGGCAGCGGATAGACCGTCGGGCTCGTCGTCGCGAGCGTGACCGCGTACGGACGGGTCGCGTTTGTATACAGATAATTTTGTTCAAACGCGCTGAAGGTCAGGTTGTAGTCGCGGTTGGACAGGAAATAGAGCCAGCGGCCTTTCGGATCGAACGCCGGATTGAACGCGCTGCTCGTCGCTTCGGTCACCGCGCCGGTGCGTGCGTCGGACAGCGAGTACAGCCAGATCTGCGTGAGCCCCGCGCCGTTGGTCTTGGTGTAGGCCAGCAGATTCGAATCCGGCGCCCAGGCGTAATCGGTGATGTCGTCGAACTGGCTCTGATCGACTTCGCGCGTGGTGCCACTGCCGATGTCGACGATGCGCAGGCGCTGGCGCTTGTCGGCATAGGCGAGCTTGCGCGAATCCGGCGACCACAGCGGCGGAAAGCGCCAGGTGCCGCCGTCGCGCGTCACGCGCTGCGGCTCGCCGCTGCCGTTCTGGTCGCGCACGTAGAGTTCATATTCGCCGGTTGCGTCGGACAGGTAGGCGATGCGCTTGCCGTCGGGCGACCAGGTCGCCGAGATCTCGCGCGCGGCCGGCGTCCGGCTGAGATTGCGGATCTCGCCGTTCTTCGCCGGCACGCTGAACAGTTCGCCGCGCGCGCCGAACACGGCGCGTTCGCCCTGCGGCGAGAGGTCGAACGATTCGATCTGCGGCGCGACCTTCTTCCAGGCCGGCAGCGCCTGCGGCTGATCGCCGGCGACGCGGATGTCGAGCTTCGCCGCCTTCGCCGTGGCCGGGTCGAAGCGCCAGATCCAGCCGCCCTGCTCGAACACGATCGCGTCCTTGCCGGCGCTCGGCCACAGCACGTCGAAGTCGTCGAAACGCGTGAGCTGGCGCGCATCGCCGCCGCCGGCCGGCACCGACCAGAGGTTCAGCGTGTGGCCGCGATCGGACACGAAGTAGACGGTGTCGCCGACCCACATCGGTTGATGATCGGTTGCGCGGTTGTCGGTCAGGCGCACCGAGGTGTTGCGCGCGAGATCGTAGGTCCAGACGTCCTGCGCGCGTCCGCCGCGATAGCGCTTCCAGCTGCGGAAATCGCGGTCGATCGGCGTGTACACGACCGACTTGCCGTCCGGCGAAAACATGCCGCCGCCGCTCTCGGGCATGGCCAGCGGCGTTTCGAGCCCGCCGTCGGCCGGCACCTGATACAGCCGTCCGCCGCGCTCGTCGTAGGGCACGCGGTTCGCGCGGAACAGCACGGACTTGCCGTCGGGGCTCCAGTCGAGCACGCGATAGTCGGTGCCGCCGCGCGGCGGCATGCTGCCGATGTCGCTGTACCAGGTCAGCTGGCGCGGCGTGCCGCCGTCGGCCGGAATCACGTAGACCTGGCGCGTGCCGTCGTATTCGCCCGAAAACGCGATCCAGCGGCAGTCGGGCGAGAATTTCGGATAGAGCTCGTTGCCCAGGTGCGAGGTCAGCCGCTGCGCGGTGCCGCCGCCGGCGCCGACGCGATAGACGTCGCCGGCCTGGACGAATGCGACGGAATCGCCGCAGACGTCGGGAAAACGCAGCACGCGGCTGGCGCCAGCGTCGGGCGCCGCCGCAGCGGCGGCAAGCAGGGCGGCGGAAACGAGCATCGGCATCGGCAAGTCCTGGCGGCAAGAATCTCGCGCGATTCTAGGCGCCGCAACGCGGGGTGCCCTGGGCCAAAAGGGCTAGGCGGATCGTACGGCGCAACAACCGAGGGGTATTGCGCCAACGGCTAGGCCGAAGCGAAAGAGCCAAAGCCGAATTCTCGCTTGTCGAAGGCCTTTGCTTCGCTTCTTTGCTCGCCCTGCTGGACTGGACCGGCTTCGGAGCGATTCGGCGAATGCGCCGCGCTTATCGCGCCCTACGAGGTCAGCGACGCCAGCTCCTGCTGCGCCGCATCCAGATGCGCCTGCTCCTTGCGCCGGTAGTACTTCGGCGCGGCCTTCGCGCGACGGAGCATGTCCTCGAACACGCGGCGCGCGTCGGCGTCGCGCTGCAGCGTCTTCAGCAGACGGCCGTAGCGCAGGCGCGGTTCCTCGCCGGGGTAGCTCGTCGACAGCGCCGCATATTCCTCGAGCGCGCGC
>NZ_DATIGT010000153.1:0-3828 GCF_035481375.1 Tahibacter sp. | reverse complement strand
CTTCATGGTTGGCCCCTGAACCAATCGAACGATGCGCACTACTGCACGCAGAGCGCGGAGTATCTCAGTGCAACTGTGACGAGTTCCATACTTGCGGAAGAATTTTGCCCCGCGACTTTGGTGGTGCGTATGCCGCACGTTCATCCGCCGGCCGCCGGAGCGTCGATATCGGCAATGCGACGAGGGGATCGGTTGCAATACCCCGCCATCGCTTTCTCCTGCCACAGTCACTCGAAGCCGTACCGGAAGATCACGTCCGGCATCGAATCCGATTCGATGCGCCGATGTCGCCGTTCTGGCTGTTTCACGGGCGTATCGGCACGCCGGTGGCGTCGAAGTTCAGCACCGGGCCGGCCGCGCAGTCGCGTTGTCGCCGGTGCCGAGCGCGGGACTGAAGTCGTCGCCGAAACGCATCGTCCACACGTTCACATGGGGTGGAAAGGACGATACGGGCACGCTGGGCTGCGGATCGCCACCCATGATCGCCGGCACGCGGCAGCCGCTGTTCGGCGAAAACTGCAGGTCGTTGCCGAGATTCGGGCTTCGAACAGGCGGGTGGACGAACACGCAATCGCGATCGTCTTGCCGGCGCCGCTGACGGTCAGCGCGCGCGCCGCGATCACGTCGGCCCGCTGCACCGGCACGGTATGGGCGCCGTTGGCCGAGAACTCGATCGTGTTCGGACCGGCCGCGGTCGCGCCGTCGCTGCCCTGACAGGACATGGGGACTGCATCGCTTCGCGCCGCGAGCAGGTGGCATTGGCGGCGCGTTGTCGTCGGCCATGGTTTCGACGGTGACGTCGCCGGCGAGCGCCGGCTGCGCGAGCGCAAAGCAGCGCGCGCCGAAGCCGACACGGCGACGGAACGGGGAGTGGGCGGATATGGCGATTTATCCGTGATGTTGCAGCGCACACACGATCATCGCGGAGCAGACATCCCCAGGGACGACGTCGTGCGACAAAACCGAACGCAACGGTTTGGGGCTTTTCGCCAGCCAGGCCTGATGCACCGCACAAACGACGATCGTGCATTGGTGCAGTCGCACATTTAGGCCTGTCGACTGATGTGACTGGGTCTATAGACGGACAGTCACTCATCCTGTAAACCGTGCCGGCCTTGCCCGCTTAGGGGGCGCGCAGGGCACGGCTTGCCGCCGTTGCGCGGCAGCCGTCATCGGGTCGCGGTGGACCACGCAGCGGCAAAACCAACCGGGAGGCGCGACGCTTCCTGCCGCTGCCGGGCGTCCGTTCGCGACGGGGGGCGTCGGAATCGACCGACGCATTCGTATACGAATGGAGAATGGTAATGACGAAGTCGAAATTCGGCCGTCTGCCGCTGCTCGTCGCCGCGGCGCTCGCCGGCGGCCTCGCGGCCGGCGTGCATGCCGAGGAAGATCGCGCCGCCGGTCGTGCCGTGGAATTCACGGTCGACCAGACCCGGGGCGCCGACAAGAACGTCGATTATGCGGCGCTGCAGGCGCTGGGTCCGTGGGACGACCGCAACTATGCGCTGACCGCCGCCGATCTCGCGGTGCTGTCGAAGAACGAAGCGGAGACCATCATCGCGATCCCGGTGTTCTATCGCGTCGAAATGCGCAAGGCGAACAAGGATCTGCCGCAGTTCGGACCGGTGCAGTACCCGCGCAGCGCGCTGAACGGCTACATGGCCAAGTACGGCGGCTACCGCATCAACCGCGTCACCTACACGGCGATCACGTCCGACGAAACCGGCCGTTTCCGCGTGCATGAGTCGGCCGACGACGAAGGCAGCCGCGGCAGCGTGTTCCAGAATTTCCTTGGCGGCGAAAAGCGCATCACGACGCCGGCCGGCGCGTCGGAGTCCGCGGTCGCGATCAATCCGGTCAACACGAACATCGTGATTGCCGGCACCAACGGCCCGGGCAGCGGCCAGAAGATGTGGCGCTCGACCGACGGCGGCGTGACCTGGGGCAGCGCGATCGCGCTGTCGGGCACCTGCTGCGATCCGGCCGTGGGCTGGTCGCCCGACGGCACGGTCGGCTACGCGAGCGCGCTGTCGACGGTCGTGGGCGGCGGCACCAATGTGTATTTCTATCGCTCGACCGACAACGGCGCGAGCTGGACGCGCAGCGCGACGCTGTCGAACCAGAACACGTCCGACAAGGAATACCTGCACGTCGACATGCATGCGTCGTCGCCGCACAAAGGCAACATCTACGTCGCCTGGCACGACAACAACGTGCAGAAGATCGCGCGCTCGACGAACGGCGGCACCGCGTTCGGCTCGACGATCACGCTCGACGGCAGCAACCGCGGCATCGGCAGCGACATCACCTCCGACACGGCCGGCAACGTCTACTTCTTCTATCCGGCGGTCTCGGGCGGCTCGGTCAGCAAGGCCATCCGCATGTCGAAGTCGACCGACGGCGGCGTGTCGTTCGCCGCAGCGACGACGGTCAGCACGACCAACGCCGATTTCGATTTCCCGATCCCGGCCATGGAGTCGCGCCGCGCATTCGTCTACGTCTCGACCGACACCGACCGCTCCGGCGGCGCGTTCAACAACAGCATCTACGTATCCTGGACCGACACGTCGACGACCGAGAACAACACGAGCGCGACGGCGAACCACTCCATCATCCGCGTCGCGCGCTCGCGTGACGGCGGCGCGACCTGGCAGATCTCCTCGCCGCATTCCTCGAGCGACGTCAGCACGGTCGACCGCTTCAACCAGTGGCTGTCGGTCGACCGCAACGGCCGCGTGTTCGTGATGTACTACGACACGCGCCATTCGACCAATCGCAGCGGCACCGACATCTATTACGCGGTCTCGGTGGACGGCGGCGTGACCTGGGGTACCGCGACGCGCCTGACCACGGTGACGTCGAAGAACATCAGCGAAGCCAACGAGTGGGGCGACTACAACGGCATGGACGTCGCGCTCGGCGAGATCATGGCGATCTACACCGACAACCGCGACGAATCCGGCGGCACGGCCGAATCCAAGGACGTCTACGGCATCGGCGGCTTTGCCGGCCCGGTGGGCAACCAGGCACCGACGGCGAACTTCAGCTTCACGACGAACGCGCTGACCGCGACGTTCACCGACGGCTCGACCGACAGCGACGGCAGTATCGCGTCGCGCTCGTGGAACTTCGGCGACAGCACCACGTCGACGGCGACGAATCCGAGCAAGACCTACTCGGCCGCCGGCACGTACACCGTCACGCTGACCGTGACCGACGACGACGGCGCGACGAACACGACCTCGCGTCAGGTCACCGTGTCTTCGGGCGTCAACCAGGCGCCGGTCGCGAACTTCAGCGTCGTCACGAGCGGGCTGACCGCCACGTTCACGGACAGCTCCACCGACAGCGACGGTTCGATTGCATCGCGCTCGTGGAACTTCGGCGACAGCACGACCTCGACGGCGACGAATCCGAGCAAGACGTATGCGGCGGCCGGTACCTACACCGTCACGCTGACCGTCACCGACAACGGCGGCGCGACGAACACGAAGTCGAGTTCGGTCACGGTGACCTCGACCGGCGGCAACGTGCTCGACAACGGCGTGGCGAAGACCGGCCTGTCCGGCGCGGCGAGCTCGACCACGACCTACACGATGGTCGTTCCGGCCGGTGCCTCGGGCCTCAAGTTCGTCATGAGCGGCGGCACCGGCGATGCCGACATGTACGTGAAGTTCGGCTCCGCGCCGACGACGTCGAGCTACGACTGCCGTCCGTACCTGTCGGGCAACAACGAGACCTGCACCATCGCGACGGCCCAGGCCGGCACGTATTACGTGATGCTGCGCGGTTACAGCGCCTATTCCGGCGTCAGCCTGACCGGCA
>NZ_DATIGT010000152.1:0-8852 GCF_035481375.1 Tahibacter sp. | reverse complement strand
CCGCGATGCGTTTTACGAAGACACACCGATCGCGGCGCCTGCCGCGCATTGCCCGGATGCGGCTTCAGTTGCGCCGCGCCTGGCCGCCGCCGCGACATCTCCGGAAAAGGCCGAGGCCGCCGAATCCCGCGCGAGCCGTTCCGCCGTCGCGCGCCGAGTGACGCGCGCGTGCCATAACTGTCCCTGCGCCGTCCAGAACTTTTTTCCACAGTTTCGAAAAAAAAGTTTCGCGGCGATGTCGGTTTTGGCGACCGGTCGACGTTTCTGGGAGACAAGCCCGATCGCGTCGCGCTAAGCGACTGTTCTCAGGCGTGTTGCTGCAGTCGCGTCGCGTCGTCTCGCACGCTGCGACGGATGTGGCGGAGATTGTCGGCTCGTCGGGAAAATGTGGCGATTGATCGCATATCCAAATGCAGGTTCGGGTAATGGGAAAACGATTTCCTATTGGAACAGTGCGTTGATTTTCATGAAATTGCCCCGTGTTGCGAACGCTTGATTCATTTTGCTGTCAATCGTCCGCAGCATTTCCAGGGCAGTCTCCGGGCGGTCGACACAGGGATTAATTCTGTGCAATATCGCCGCCCCGTAGATTGCGGGATTGTTGTGCAATGCATCAGTCGCACTGTGTAATTGGCAAGTAGTGCGATTAGTTAAAATGTTGTAGAGGTTGCTGGGCGGCCCGAGGTCGGGGGACACGGGCGCAGCAGGACGACGCATCGGCGGCGCTCCTGTGGAGGATTCTGCGGCGGCTGCCGCACGCACCATCGGTGCAGCCGGTCTTGCGACCGGGAATTTTCGCAGCGTTGTATACATAGCATTTTTGCGGTTCCCAGATGCCGTGTGGCGACTTCCAGGAAGGGAGAGCGCCATCCCCCGGCATGAAAGGCCATGAGGTCGGCGACTGTCCGTGCGGCACGTCGTCAGCTGCCTCGTGGGCGGTCATGAATGTTCGTTCGCAAGGATTCGGGATGTTTCGGAAATTCCCCTTGGTTTCGCGGCTCGTCGTGTTCGTGGTTTTCCCGGTGCTGGCGCTGATCGCGCATCAGGGATGGCAGCTCCGGCAAAGCCTGCCTCAGGTCTCCGGCAACGTTGCGGTGCCGCGCCTGGCCCGGCCGGCGAGCATCGTGCGCGATGCGCAGGGCGTGCCCCGCATCGTCGCGCGCAGCGACGCCGACGCGTTCTTCGCCATGGGCTACGTCCACGCGCAGGACCGTCTCTGGCAGCTCGAACTGCAGCGGCGCATCGCGCAGGGGCGCCTGTCGGAAGTGTTCGGCAAATCGAGCATCGACCAGGACATCTGGTTTCGCACGCTCGGACTGCGCCGCTCGGCCGAGTCGGCCTGGAGCGCGCTGAGCCCGGATGCGCAGCGCTCGCTGCAGGCCTACAGCGACGGCATCAATGCCTGGATCGCCTCCGGCGCCGCGCTGCCGGTCGAGTTCCGCATGCTCGGCATCGCGCCCGAGCCCTGGACGGTGTACGACTCGCTCGCGTGGATCAAGGTGTTCGCGCTGAACCTCGGCGGCAACTACCGGCGCGAAGTCGAGCGCCTGCTCGTGAGCCAGGTCGTCGATCGCGAGAAATTCGCCCTGCTGTTCCCGACTGGTGCGCCGCCGTCGACGGTCGCGGCGCTCGATCCCGCGAATGTTGCCCGCTTCGCCGCCTTCGCGCGCTTCCAGGATTCGCTCGAAACGCAGCTGCATCTCGGCGGACGCTACGTCGGCAGCAACGCCTGGGTCGTCAGCGGCAAGCTCGGCGCCGGCGGCGCGGCGCTCATGGCCAACGATCCGCACCTGGGCCTGCAGATTCCGTCGCTGTGGTACATGGCCTCGATCAAGGGCGACCGCATCGATGCGCAGGGCGCGACGCTGGTCGGTCTGCCGGTCGTGATCTTCGGCCGCAACGCGAGCGTCGCCTGGGGCGGCACGAATCTCATGGCCGACGCGCAGGATCTGTACCTCGAACAGGTCGACGCTGCCGATGCCGGCCGCTATCTCGTCGACGGCAAGCCCGAAGCCTTCGTCGTGCGCGACGAATACATCACGGTGCGCCAGGACTTTCCCTCGTTCCTGCGCAGCCCGCTGCAGCCGCTGCACGTCCGCGTGCGCGAGTCGCGTCACGGCCCGATCGTCAGCGACATGTTCGACGTGTTCGAGCAGCCCGCCGCGCTGCGCTGGACCGCGCTCGATCCGGGCGACACGTCCTACGAAGCGTTCTACGGACTGAACTACGCGAGCGACTGGACCTCGTTCCAGCAGGCGCTGAAGTCGCAGGTCGCGCCGGCGCTGAACCTGCTCTATGCCGACAGCGCCGGCAACATCGGCTACATCGCGGCCGGCCGCATGCCGGTGCGCAAGAACGGCGACGGCACCCTGCCGGTGCCGGGCTGGAACGACGACTACGCCTGGACCGGCGAGATTCCGTTCGACCGGTGGCCGCGCCGCTATAACCCCGAGGAAGGCTTTCTCGTCAGCGCGAACGAGAAACCCGTCGGCGACGACTATCCCTGGCTGATCTCGCAGGACTGGGCTTCGCCGGCGCGCGCCGAGCGCATCGCCGCGCTGCTGCGCGAGGCCGTGTCGGCGGGGCGCACGCTCGATGTCGCCGCGATGCAACGCATCCAGGCCGACACGCGCAGCGCGCCGGCGCAGCGTCTGCTCGCGCGGCTGCTGAAGCACGAGCCGAACAACGATCAACAGCGCCGCGCGTTCGATCTGCTGCGCGCCTGGAACGGCGACATGGCGCGCGACAGCCGCGCCGCGACGATCTTCAACGCCTGGATGCGCGAGCTGCGCCGCGAACTGCTCAGCGACGACCTGCGCGGCTTCTGGAACAAGGAGCGCGAGAGCCGCTACATGAAGGGCGTCGCCGACAATGTGGAACTCGATACCGTCGACCGCATTCTCGCCGGTGGCGACTCGGCCTGGTGCGACGACCAGGCCACGCCCGCGCGCGAGACCTGCGACGACGCGATCGACGCCTCGCTCAACGACGCGCTCTGGGAAGTGCTGAAGTTCCGCGGCGACGAATCCATGGGCGACTGGGCCTGGGAAGACGTGCACGAGACGGTCTATCGCCACGTTCCGTTCAGCGACGTCAACGTGCTGCGTTCCGTGTTCGAGCGGCGCATCGGCAACGGCGGTTCGCCCGACAGCGTCAACGTCGCGAGCTTTTCGCTCGACAAGTCGCGCGGCTACGTGCAGGACTTCGGCGCGGGCTTCCGCCAGGTCGTCGCGCTCGGCGCAGGCAAGGTCGAGCACCGCTACATGAATTCGACGGGCCAGTCCGGCAACGTCGTCAGCACGCACTACGACGACATGGTGCGGCCGTTCCGCGATCTCGAATTCCTTTCGCTGGACCCGGCCGCGGCCGGCGTCGACACGTTGACGCTGACGCCCGCGGCCGCCGCTGCGCAGGGAGGTGCGCCGTGAATCTGCTCGGATCGTTCGCCGAGAAATCGCCGAACAAGGTATTCGTCTCCATCGTGCTCGGTGCGCTCGCGGGCGCGAGCTATTCGCTGATCATTCCGCTCGTGCTGAGCGTGCTCGATCCCGACAGGGGCAAGTTCGCGACCGTCGAGAGCGAGACCGGCTATTTCTTCTCGTGGCAGGTGTCGAACTACAAGTACGCGCTGCTGTTCGCCGCGGTCTGCGCGTTCATCCTGATCGCGCGCACGCTGTCGCAGGTGATCCTGACGCGCGTGTCGATGGACGTGACCACGGATCTGCGCACGCGCATGTACCGGCGCATCGCCGACGCGCCGATCGCCGACCTCGAACGCGTCGGTCACGCGAAGCTCGTCGCATCGATCACCGCCGACGTGCCCGTGATCATCGCCGGCGCGCGCCTGCTGCCGGATCTGCTGACCAACGCGGTCACGCTGATCGGCATGCTCGGCTTCCTGCTGTACCTCAATGCCGCCGTGTTCTGGTTCGTCATGGGCTGCATCGCGTTCGGCATCGCCACCTACCAGCTGCCCATGCTCGTCGGCCGCCGCTATCTCGTGCGCGCGCGCCGGCACCTGGACGGCCTGCACGAATCGATCCGCGGCCTCGTGCACGGCGCCAAGGAGCTCAAGCTCAATCACGACAAGCGCGAGGACTATTTCCGCGCGGTGCTCGGCGACAACGAAGACCGCGTGCGCGACGCCGGCAAGACCGGCCACACGATCATGCGCGTCGCGCTCAACTACGGAAACCTGATCACGTTCTTCGTGATCGGCGCGGTCAGCTTCGTGTTCGTCAATCACCACGCGATCTCGCGCCAGGAACTCAACGGCGTGATCATGGCGCTGCTGTACGTGACCGGCCCGATCGGCGCGCTGCTGAATTTCATTCCGCAGTACACGACGGCGCAGATCGCGCTGAAGAAGCTCAACCAGCTGTTCGCGCAGATTCCGCAGGAAACCGTCGCGCAGGACGGCCGCGCGCTGCGCGGCTGGCAGACGCTGCGCTTCCGCGACGTGCGCTACCAGTACGCCGACCGCAACGGCGATCCGGGCTTTGCGGTCGGCCCGCTGAATCTCGAGATCCGCAAGGGCGAGATCACGTTCATCGTCGGCGGCAACGGCTCGGGCAAGTCGACGCTGAGCAAGCTGATCACGCTGCACTACCGGCCCGGCGCCGGCGCGATCGAATTCGACGATGAACCCGCGACGGACGCGAACCTCGCCGGCTTCCGGCGCGGCATCGCCGCGATCTATTCCGACTATTACCTGTTCGAGCGCGCGCTCGGTCTCGACGGCCGCGACGTGCAACAGGAAATCGACGGTTATCTGAAGGCGCTCGCGCTCGAGCACAAGGTCACGTTCAAGGACGGCCGCTTCTCGACGCTGTCGCTGTCGGACGGGCAGAAGCGGCGTCTCGCGCTCGTGATCGCGTTCCTCGAAGACGCCGAGCTGTACCTGTTCGACGAATGGGCGGCCGACCAGGACCCGACCTTCAAGGCCGTGTTCTATCACCAGATCCTTCCGCAACTCAAAGCGCGCGGCAAAGCCGTCGTCGCGATCTCGCACGACGACCGCTACTTCGATCTCGCCGATCAGCTGATCGTCATGAACGAAGGCCGCATCGCGAGCGCCGACGAGGCGCCGCGCACACCTGTGATCGAGCTGCCGCTGGCGCAAGCGGTCTGAACGCAACTCCCGGACGATGACTTCCATGGACGCTTCCGTCGCGCTGTTTCCGTTGACGCTGACCCAGCGGGATATCTATCTCGACCAGCTGCACGCGCCGGACAGCCCGCGGTACAACATCGGGGGCTACATCCGCATGGCGCGCGTCGACGTCGAGCGGCTGCAACGCGCGCATGCGCGTCTTGTGCAGTCGCACGACGCGTTCGGCATCCGCGTGCATGCCTCGGCCGACGGCGTGTTCCAGTCGCTGTCGGCCGTGCGCACGACCGACCTGCCGCTCATGGATTTCAGCGCCGAGGCCGATGCGGCCGGCGCGGCGCGGCGTTGGCTCGACGCGCGCTTCCGCGCAACGATCGCACCGCACGACGCGGAGCTGTATGGCGCCAGTCTGCTGCAGATCGGCGCCAATGAATTCTGGTACTGCGTCATCGCGCATCACCTGATGATCGACGGCTGGGGCTTCGCGAACCTCGCGCGTGCGCTCGGCCGCTATTACTTCGACGCCGACGCCGACGCGTCGCTGCCGTGGACGCAGATCGCGTACGACGACGCCGACTACGCGCAGGGTGCGAAGTTCGCGCGCGACGGCGCCTACTGGCGGCAGCGCATCGAGGAAATGCCCGAGGCGCTGCTGACGCCGTTCCATCGCCGGCGCTTCGACGCGCGCGGCGCCGTGCCGAGCGGGCGCGAAACGCTGCGCCTCGAACCCGACGACTACGCCGTGCTGCAGCAGCTCGCGCAGACACTCGGCACCGGCGTGCCGCAGCTGCTGCTCGCGGCCTGGAGCGTGGGTTTCCGGCTCGGCCACGGCGACGACCGCCTCGTCGTCGGTCTGCCGGTGCACAACCGTCAGACGCGCGCGCACAAGCAGACCATCGGCGTGTTCACGAGCGTGATGCCGCTCGTGCTCAACCTGCCGCTGAGCCGCGGCTTCGACGCGATCGTGCGCGACATCGCCGACGCGCAGCGCGGCGACTACCGCCACCAGCGCTATCCGATCGGCCAGCTCATGGGCGATCTGGGCGCCGCGGGCAGCGGCCGCAGCCTCTACGACGTCACGTTCAACTATCTGAAGCTCGACAGCGCGTTGGAGATCGCGGGGCAGGCCGCGCACCTCAACTATCTGAGCCACGGCTTCAGCGCGACGCCGCTGACCCTGACGGTCTGGGAATACGGCAGCGGCCAGCCGGTCGAATTCCACTTCGATTACAACCTGGCTTATTTCGACGACGCCGAGGCGCGCCTGCTCGGGCCGCGGCTGCAGCACCTGCTCGCGCAGATCGGCGCGAATCCGCAGATCGCGATCGGCGAACTCGCGGCGCTGCCGCCGTCGGAAGCGGCGACGGTCCTCGCGCTCGCGCAGGGTGCCTCGATGGCGATCGAACCCGTGCTCGCGCACGAACTCGTCGCGCGTCAGGCGCAGCGCACGCCGGATGCGATCGCGCTCGTCGACGACACGCGGTCGCTGACCTATGCGCAGCTGCGCCAGCGCGTGCGCGGGCTCGCGCATGCGCTGCAGGCCGCCGGCGTCGGGCCCGAGCAGCGCGTCGGCCTGTGCCTGGAACGCCGCTGCGAAGCCGTCATCGGCATGCTCGCGGTACTGGAAGCCGGCGGCGCCTACGTACCGCTCGATCCGTCGTATCCGGCGCAGCGCCTGGCCTATCTGATCGACGACAGCGCCGTGGCCTGCGTGCTGACGAGTGCTGCGCTGCGACCGTCACTGCCGCTGCGCGACGGCGTCACCGTGCTCGACATCGACGCCGTGCTCGCCGATGCGGATGCGCTGTCGCGCGCGCCGGCCGTCCCCACGCTGACGCCGTCGCATCTGGCCTATGTGATCTACACGTCGGGCTCGACCGGCCAGCCCAAGGGCGTCATGGTCGAGCACGCGGGCCTCGTCAATCTCGTGCACGGACTCGCCGCCGACTATGCACTCGGCGCAGACGACCGCGTGCTGCAGTTTTCGTCGATCAGCTTCGACGGCGCGACCTGGGACTGGGCGCGGACGCTGAGCCAGGGCGCCGCGCTCTACATCTGCAGCGACGAGGTGCGCCGTTCCGGCGAGCAACTGTCGGCCTATCTGCAGCAGCAGCGCATCACGCATGCGCTGATTCCGCCGGCCGCGCTCGCGCAGGTCGACGCGACACAGGACTACGCGCTGCGCTCGCTCGTCGTCGGCGGCGAAGCCTGCGACGATCGCCTGGCCTGGACCTGGGCGGAAAAATGCGCGGTGTTCAATGCCTACGGTCCTACCGAATGCAGCGTCGTCGCGACGCAGGCGCGCGTGCGTGCCGGCGCGCCGCTGGCGATCGGCACGGCGCTGCCGAACTGCGCGGTGCATGTGCTCGATGCGCGCGGCGAACCCGTGCCGCTCGGCGCCGCGGGCGAGCTGTACATCGCCGGTGCCGGTCTCGCGCGCGGCTATCTCGGCCGCGATGCGCTGACCGCGGAACGCTTCGTCGACGGACGTGGCACGCTGGCCGGCGTGCGGCTGTACCGCAGCGGCGACCGCGTGCGCCGGCGCCTCGACGGCGAACTCGAATTTCTCGGCCGCGTCGACGAACAGATCAAGCTGCGCGGCTTCCGTATCGAACTTGGCGAGATACAAGCCGCGCTGGCCGATTGCGCCGGCGTCGAGCGCGGTCTCGTGGTCGTGCACGGCGAGGGCGCCAATCGTTTCCTCGTCGCCTATGCGGCGAGCGCCGCGGTCGCCGGGCACGATGCCGAAGGCGTCTCGGCATTCGCGCAGCAGGTCCTCGCCGAACTGCGCGCGCGCCTGCCGGACTACATGCAGCCGGCCGTCGTCGTACCGCTGGCGGCGCTGCCGCTGACCGCGAACGGCAAGATTGACCGGCGCGCGCTGCCGGCCATCGACGTCACCGCGCAGCCGTCTCGGGCCGCGCCGCAGACGCCGAGCGAACTGCGCATCGCCGCGATCTGGCAACGCGTCCTCGGCATCGACAGCGTCGCCGTCGACACGAGCTTCTTCGCGCTCGGCGGGCATTCGCTGCTGGCCTCGCGTGTCGCGAGCGCAATCGGCGAGGAATTCGGCAAGGATGTCGCGCTGCGTTCGGTGTTCGAGCACGTCACGGTGCGCAGCCAGGCCGCGCATGTCGATCGCGCGCGTTCGCAGCGCCAGGCGATCGAACGCGTGTCGCGCGAGCGAGATCTTCCGCTGTCGTATCCGCAGCAGCGCCTGTGGATGCTCGATCGCCTCGACGGCGGCAGCGCGCACTACAACCTGCCGGCGGCCTTCCGCATCGATGGCGCGCTCGACGTAGATGCGCTGCGCCGTGCGCTCGACGGCGTCGTGCATCGCCATGAAGTGCTGCGCACGCGGTTCGGGAGCGACGGCGACGCGGTGCGGCAGGTCGTCATGGAACCGTCCGGGCTCGTCGTTCCGCTGATCGATCTCGGTGCGCTCGACGCCGGCGCGCGCGACGCGGTCGTCGACGCGCAGCGCGCCGAACAGGCGCAGGCCGCGTTCGACCTTACGCGCGATCTGCCGCTGCGTGCGATGGTGCTGCGCCTGGACGCGCAGCAGCACGTGCTGCTGCTGACCTTGCACCACATCGCCGCCGACGGCTGGTCGGTCGTGCCGTTCCTGCAGGAACTCGCGGCGCTGTACGCCGTGGAAACCGCCGGTGCAGCCGCCGCGCTCGCGCCGCTTGCGATCCAGTACGCCGATTACGCGGTGTGGCAGCGCGAACGCGTCGCCGGA
>NZ_DATIGT010000151.1:0-5632 GCF_035481375.1 Tahibacter sp. | reverse complement strand
GCGTGGGCTCGATCCTCGTGCAGCTCGCGCGCCGCCTGACCGGACTGCGCGTCGTCGGCACGGCCTCGCGCGCCGAGACGCGCGACTGGGTCGAATCGCTCGGCGCGCACGACGTGATCGACCACAGCGTGCCGCTCGACGAGGAACTGCGCCGCATCGGCATCGAACAGGTCGACTACGTCGCGAGCCTGACGCAGACCGACCGTCACTTCGACGCGATCGTCGCCGCGCTGCGGCCGCAGGGCCGCCTCGGCCTCATCGACGATCCGGCCGTGCCGCTCGACGTGCTGAAGCTCAAGCGCAAATCGCTGTCGCTGCACTGGGAGATGATGTTCACGCGCGCGCTGTTCCAGACGCCCGACCAGATCGAGCAGCATCGCCTGCTGAACGCCGTCGCCGACCTCGTCGACGCAGGCACGCTGAAGACGACGCTCGGCGCGCACTTCGGCGCGATCACCGCGGCGAACCTGCGCCGCGCGCACGCGCTGATTGAAAGCGGCACGGCACGCGGCAAGATCGTGCTGGAGGGTTTCGGCGGCTGACGCCGCCGAAGCGCGAGTCGGGGATGGGGAACCGGCAACGCCGGTTTGCGGCTCCAAGGCGTTGCGGCGATGATTGCCGCGCCCCGCCAGCCGAGCCGCTCATGAACCTTGCGCCCGCCTCCTCGCCGCTCCTGTCCGTCGACCCGCACGCGATGGTCGTCAACTGCGTGGCGTACTCGACCGAAACCGGGCAGCGCCTGCGCGACATCACGATCGCGGAGATCAGCGAGGTGCTCAAGGACAAGAACAACTTCGTCTGGGTCGGTCTGCACGAACCCGACGAAAGCCTGCTCGAACGGCTGCAGGAGGAATTCGACCTGCACGAACTCGCGATCGAGGACGCGCACGCGGCGCACCAGCGTCCGAAGATCGAGATCTACGGCGATTCGCTGTTCCTCGTCGTGCACACGGCCCAGGCCGTCGCCGGCAAGATCGAATTCGGCGAGACCCACATCTTCCTCGGCCGCAACTACCTCGTCACGGTGCGCCACGGCGCATCGCTGTCCTACCAGCCGGCGCGGCGCAGCTGCGAGCAGTCGCCGGAGCTGCTCGCGCTCGGGCCGAGCTACGGCCTCTATGCCGTGCTCGACTTCATCGTCGACAACTTCATGCCGATCGTGCGCGAATTCCGCAGCGAGCTGCAGGAACTCGAGAAGGACATCTTCGAGGACACCTTCAAGCGCGACACGATCCGCAATCTGTACGAATTGAAAAAGGAACTCGTGACGCTGCGGCTCGCGGTCGCGCCGCTGCAGGACATCCTGAATCAGCTCATGCGCTTCCATCCGCTGCTGATCAGGGACGACGTGCGGTTGTACTTCCGCGACGTGTCCGACCATGCCGCGCGCATCAACGAGGCGACCGACACGATGCGCGAGATGCTGACCGCGGCGATGAGCGTCAACATGTCGCTCGTGACGGTCGCGCAGAACGAAGTCGTGAAGCGGCTCGCCGGCTGGGCCGCGCTGCTCGCCGCGCCGACGCTGCTTGCGAGCTGGTACGGCATGAACTTCAGGAACATGCCCGAGCTCGAGAACGGCTATCACTATTTCATCGCCGCGACGATCGCGATCATCGGCGGGCTGTTCCTCGTGCTGCGCCGCGCGAAGTGGCTGTGACGGCCGCGCCCGCTTTGCATTTCATGTCGCTGACCGAAACCTGAACGCGGCCCGTGGCAGCTGCGAGGTCGCCTGCCGCCGCGGCAGTGACGCAACGACCGCGCCGGCGATTCCGTACTACCGGGGGAGAATCGCGCGAGGCGACGGCCGTTTTCACGGGACCCGGACCGATGCCGACGACGCCATGCGCCATCGTTTCACGTGCTGCCGCACGCGGCGCCCTCACGCAACCCGACGGTCGCGAGCGCTGTTGCGCGCAGGTGCACAGCTTTGCAGCATTTCACAGTTTCGTTACGATCGGACCGAAGTCCACGCCTGCGACCCTCCCGCATGCCCAACGGCCCAGATCCTGTGCCCGATTCCGCGTCGACGATCGACTCCGAGCTGGCCGCGCGCGTGGCCCGCGGCGACCGGCAGGCGGAAACGACCTTCGTGCGCCGCCATCAGCGCGCCGTCGCGCTCGTGCTGCAGACGCGCGTGCAGCCGGATCGCGTGCACGACCTCACGCAGGAAACCTTCATCGTCGTGATCGCGCGGATGCGCGACAACGGCATTCACGATCCGAACCGCATCGGCGGATTCCTGCGCCAGACGGCGATCAATCTCGCCAACAGCGACCGGCGCAAGATCGTGCGCCAGCGCACCGATACCGACAACGACAGCATCGAAGTGGTCATCGACGAAGCGCTGGGCCCGGCCGACTCGGTGGATCTCGATCAACTCGTGTCGATGATCGGCGAACTCATGGACGAACTCCCGATGCGCCGCGACCGCGAGCTGCTGCAGCGCTATCTCGTGCACGAGGAAGACAAGTTCGCGCTGTGCCGCGAATACGGCCTGACCTCGGAACACTTCGACCGCGTGCTGCATCGCGCGCGCGTGCGGCTGAGAGAGTTGCTCGAAAAACGTCGCGGCAGGCACTGACGCGACGCACGCCGGCCGCGACCGCGGCCGGCGAACGGCTGGAGACATCGATGAACCGCGTTGAATACACCGTGCCGCGCCGGCCTGCGCGGCGGAGACGCCGATGAACGCCGTCGCGCCACCGAGCGAGCGCATCCGCGCCTATCTCGACGGCAGCCTCGACGAACAGGCGCGCGAGGATTTCGAACTCGCGATGTTCGACGACCCCGATCTCGCCGAAGCCGTCGACGCCGAGCGGCTGTTGCGCCTCGGTCTGCGCGAACTCGAAACGCGCCGCACGCGCGTCGACGCAGCTGCAGTCCCGCCGCCGCGCTTCACGGCGCTGCACGGCGTCGCGCTCGCCGCGAGCCTTGCGGTCGGAATCCTGATCGGCGCCTTCGCCCTGCCCTCGCGCATGCCGGCGAGCACGGCGATCGGCGGCAAGACGCTGTTCGCGGCGCTCGGCGTGTCGCGCAGCGCGCCGCCGGACGAACTCGTCATCGACCTGCCGGCCGACACGCCGCAGCTCGTGCTGCAATTCGCACGTCCCAAGCCCTCCGACGTGCGCGACTACACGCTCGAACTCGAACTGCCGGACGGACGCCGCGCGTCGTTCGCGCACCTGCAGCCTGCCTCCGACACGCAGGTCTCGGTCGGACTCACGGCGGAACTGCTGCCGTCCGGCCGCTATCTCGCGCGCCTCGTCGCGATCGGCAACGACGGCAGCCGCCGCGACGACCAGGAACGCCGCTTCTCGCTCAACAAGCTCGCCGCGCCGCGCTGACGCGTCAGGCGGCCGGTGCGGCCGCCGCCGGCGGCGGCTGGCGGCGCGAGGCGACCAGCAGCACGATGCCGAGGACGATCAGCGGCAGCGACAGCACCTGCCCCATCGTCAGCCAGCCGAACGCGAGATAGCCGAGCTGCGCATCGGGTTCGCGCACGAACTCGACCGCGAAACGGAACGTGCCGTAGAGCAGCGCGAACAGGCCCGACACCGCGTAGCGCCGCCGCGGCCTGGCCGAGTACAGCCAGAGCACGACGAACAGCACCACGCCTTCGAGCGCCATTTCGTAGAGCTGCGACGGATGGCGCGCCTCGTGGTTGAGCTGCCCCGCGTGATACATCGCGAGCAGTTCGTCGTGCGTCTTGTTCAGGTGGTCGAGCGTGCGCGGAAAGATCACGCCCCAGGCCGCATCGGTCTTCCGGCCCCAGAGTTCGGCACCGATGAAGTTGCCGAGGCGGCCGAAACCCAGGCCGATCGGCACGAGCGGCGCGACGAAGTCGACCGCGTCAAAAAAGTGCAATTTGTTCTTTCTCGACCAGTACAGCACGGCTGCGAGCACGCCGAGCAGGCCGCCGTGGAACGACATGCCGCCTTCCCAGACGCGAAACAGCGCGACCGGATCGGCGAGGATCTGGTCGAAGCCGTAGAACAGCATGTAGCCGACGCGGCCGCCCAAGATGACGCCGATCATCGCGTAGAAGATCAGGTCCGCGTACTGCTCGTAGCTGACCGGCAGCCGTCCCTGCGCGAGACGGCGCTTGCCGAGCCACCAGCCGAACAGACCGCCCAGCACGTACATGAGCCCGTACCAGTGAATGGCGACCGGGCCGATCGACAGCGCGATCGGATTGATGTCGTGGAAATACGGCATGGGGGATCCGGCGGCGGACGAAGCGCGGATTCTTGTGCAGATGCGACGGCGCGTCCAGTCGCGGCCCGTCCGGTGCCCGGTATACTTCGCGCACCTTTCGACGCGCGGCCACGCCCATGTCGGCACATCGCCTGCTGTTGCTGTTCGTCCTCCTCGTCCACAGCAGCCTCGCTGCCGCGGGCAATTACGCGATCACCGGCCGCGTCACGCGCGCCGACGGCCAGACCCCGATCGCCGACGCGGAAGTCGGCCTGTATCGGCCCGGCTGGATCATTCCGGTGCTGATCGTGCGCACCTGGACCGACGCCAACGGCAACTATGCGCTGTCCGGCGACTGCGAGGCCGGCTGCTACGTCAGCGCCTATCGGGCGCCGTATTTCGGGGCGGCGCAGACACTGGCGAGCCCGGGCACGATCACACTGAACTTCGCGCTGCAGAGTCCTGCGACGATCCGCGGCCAGGTGCGTCACGCGAGCGCCGGCGTCACCCCGATCGCCGTGGAGGCCTGCCGCGACATCGGCGGCGGCGACTATGCGGCCTGCGACAGCGCAAGCACCGATGCGAACGGCGACTACGTCGTCGACGGACTGCTGCCGGGCAACTACCGCGTCTGCACGGTCAACGCCGCGGCGCTCACCCTGCGCATGCAGTGCTACGAACAGCAGGACGCGCCGGCGCTCGCCGGCCTGCAGCAGTTCGACGTCGTCGTGCTCGGCGATGGCGAAACGCGCACCGCGGTCGATTTCGATCTCGTGCAGGGCGCGACGATTGCAGGCCAGATCCGCGACGCGCTGACCGGACAGCCGGTCGCCGGCGAGATCGAGGTCTATGACGAGAACGGCGACCTGCTCTCGGTGTTCGCCGCCGACGGCGACTACCGCACCGGCGGCCTCGCGCCCGGCACGTACTACGTGCGCGCAACCACGCAGTTCAACCTTCCGTTCTTCGTGCCGGTCGGCCATCTGCATGGCGGTGGTCCCTGCAATACGGGCTGTGTGATCACGAGCGGCACGGCGATCACGCTCGATCCGGCGCAGGCCGTCACCGGGATCGACTTCCCGATCGCGCCGCTCGCGACCTTGCATGGCGTCGTGCGCGACGCGCAGACGCAGCAGCCGCTCGAAGGCGTGCGTGTCCGCCAGATGCGCCTCATCGGCATCAGCATTCCGTCGAATCTCGAAACCACGACAGCCGCCGACGGCAGCTATGCGTTCTACGCGTCGCCGAATGCGTCGGTCCGCCTGCATGCCGCGGGCACGAACCAGCACGTCGGCGTGGTCTGGCCCGACCTTCCCTGTCCGAGCAGCTGCGATTTCGTCGGCACGAGCTTCGTCGTTCCGGCCGGCGACAGCATCCGCGACTTCAATCTCGTGGTCGGCGGCACGATCGCGGGACAGGTCGTGCAGACCACACC
>NZ_DATIGT010000150.1:0-11831 GCF_035481375.1 Tahibacter sp. | reverse complement strand
GTCGTGCAGACCACACCCGACATCACGACGTTCTCGCTGCATTCCGCCGCCGACGGCAGCCGCGTCTGGTCCGAGCAGCTCGACGCCGACGCCGGCACCTATGCGACGCCGCCGATCGCGCCCGGCCAGTATTTTCTCGCGGTCGCGAATTTTGAAGCCTGCCAGGTGTATTCGGGCTTTTTCTGTCCCGGCGGCAACACGATCACGGCGGGCACGCCGATCACGGTCACGGCCGGTCTGATCGCGAGCGGCATCGATTTCGTGCTCGACGGCGATCAGCTCTTCCGCAGCAATTTCGGGAATTGATGCGGCGACTGTGACGAACGACCGCCCGCGCGGTCGTTCGCCCACGTACAGTCGGCTGCCTTCCCGCCACGGAATTCCACGCCGATGAAGACGCTCGCGGCCGTGCTGCTGTGCTTGTTCGCCGGCGTCGCGCCGGCGCTCGATTTCACGCCGGCGGCGTCCACCGACGACATCGACAATCCGCACAAGGGCTACATGCTCTGGGGCACGACCTGGGCCCAGGGCGGCGCCGACAACCACTACGGCGCGAACATCTATCACGTCTACGTGCCGTGGCGCGAACTCGAGACCGCCGACCAGGTGTTCGACTGGACCGGCTTCGAACAGCGTCATCTGCAGCCGATACTCGCGGATGATCCCGAGGCCACATTTGTCCTGCGTCCCGTCGCCGACTATCCCGACAGCGTGGGCACGGGGCTTTCGTTCTACTACACCGGCGGCCAGCCCGAGCGCGACTATCCGCTGTTCCTCGAACAGCCGCCGCTGAACATCGCCGGCTTCGACTACGCGAGCTGCGACGGCGACGGCCCGGGCCGCACGCCCGACTGGAACGCGCCCGCGTTCTCGACGCAGGCCGTGCAGCTCGTGCAGGCGCTCGCGCAGCGCTACGACAGCGATCCGCGCATCACGGCGATACAGGTCGGCCTGCTCGGCCTCTGGGGCGAATGGCATCAGAGCGGCTGCGACGCGCACGAACCCGGCGATGCGATCAAAGTCGCCGTGCGCAACGCGTACCAGCAGTCCTTCACGAGCGCGCGGCTGCAGACACGCTACGCGCGCAGTCCCGATGTCGTCGGCGCCGACTTCGGTTTCCACGAAGACTATTTCCCGTCGTTCACGGCGAACTGCATCTACGGCTTTCCGCTCTGCGACGCGAGCGGTGACTGGAATCTCGAATACGGTCTTGCCAACGTCGTGCCGGCCGCACGACAGAACTGGCGCGTGAATCCGCTTTCCGGCGAAAGCCCGACGACGGGCCAGCAGAACACCTGGAGCGCCGACACCGACGACGTGATCACGGTGCTGCGCAACTATCACTTCAGCTTTCTCGGCCCTGCGGGCAAGCACGAGCAGCCCGGCTTCGCGGCGCCGCTCGCGCGCATCAAGCGCGCGCTCGGCTATGACTTGAGCATCGTGCGTTTCGCGCTCGGCGATCCCATCGCGCAAGGCGCATCGCTGCCGTGGCGGCTCGAACTCGCCAATCGCGGCAGCGCGCCGGTCTATCACGCGGCGCAGGTGAAGCTCGAACTGCTCGATGCGGGCAACGTCGTACGTGCGACGACACCGCTCGCCGTGACGCTCGACACGGCCGAACCCGGCGCGACGAGTGTCTGGCGCGGACGTCTGCAGTGGAACGGTCTTGGCGCAGGCAGCTACACGCTGCGCCTCGTCGTCGCCGACGCGGTCGCGGGACGGCCCGGCATCATCGTGCAGAACACGCCGCGCGATGCGGGCGCCGGCGGCGTGCGCCTCGGCAGCCTCACGCTCGCCGCGGGCACCGGCGATCGCATCTTCGCCGACACGTTCAGTCCGTTCTGAACGCCGCCGGCCTCAGGCCGGCAGCACGCGGCAGATGTAGCCCTTGAGGTAATCGGTCTCGGCGATCGCCGGATGCACCGGATGATCGGGCGCCTGCTGCAGCTGCTCGAGCACCTGCGCCTGCCGGTCGAGATGCCGCGCGGCCTGCTGCACGCTGTCGAGCAGCGCCGCGCGCGGCATGTGGTAGGAGCACGAACAGGTCACGAGGATGCCGTCGCGCGTGAGCACCTGCATGCCCATCTCGTTGAGCCGGCGATACGCGATCCGGCCTTCGGCGAAATCCTTCTTGCGCTTGACGAAGGCCGGCGGGTCGAGGATCACGACGTCGAAGCGCTCGCGCAGTTCACGCAGCCGCTTGAGTTCGTCGAACGCATCGGCCTTGACCGCGCTCACGCGGTCGCCGAAGCCGTTGCGCTCGATGTTGCGGCGGATCTGCTCGACCGCATGCGCGGACACGTCGACGCAGACGACTTCGCTCGCGCCCATCGCCGCGGCGCGCAGGCCCCAGCCGCCGAGATAGCTGCAGACGTCGAGCACGCGCTTGCCGTTGACGTAGCGCGCCATGCGATCGCGGTTGGCCTGCTGGTCGTAGAACCAGCCGGTCTTCTGTCCGCCGATCACGTCGCATTCGAATTCGACGCCGCCCTCGCGCACGACGACCGGGGCATCGAGCGCGCCGTAGCCGACGTCGGCGTACTCGGGCAACTGCTCCATGCTGCGGATGCCCGCATCGTTCTTCCAGACCAGCGCGCGCGGCTTGAGGACCTTGACGACGGCCTCGGTGATCTCGTCCTTGAGCCGCTCCATGCCGGCGGTCGTCGTCTGGCCGACGATCACGTCGCCGAAGCGGTCGAGCGTGAGTCCCGGCAGACCGTCGGATTCGCCGAAGACGAGCCGGTAGAACGGTTCGTCGAACAGCCGCTCGCGCAGACTCAGCGCGACATTGAGTTTGTGGACGAACAGCGAGCGGTCGAGCGCGTGATCCAGGCCGCGCGCGACGAGCCGCGCGCAGATCAGCGAATTCGGATTGACGTAGCCGACGCCGATGGGCTTGCCGGCGTGATCGAGGACGATGCAGATCTCGCCGGGCGTGAACGCCGTCAGCGGCGTGCGCTTGACGTCGACCTCGTTGGAGAACACCCACAGATGTCCTGCGCGCAGCCGCGCATCCTCGCCGCGTTTGAGATAGAGAGCAGGATATTCGGCGGCGTCGGACATGTGGATTTCCGTATTTTTAGTAAACGTAGGTTGGGTTGAGCCGCAGGCGAAGCCTTACATCGGGGTATCCCCGCATCAGCGACACCATGCCGAAGCACATGTTGACTGGCGACAAAGCCTCGCGAAGCGCCGTGGCGATCGGGACATCGCTCCGCCACGGGTTCCTCGCAAGTGGGGCATCTCGGTGCCGGGCTTCGCCTGCGGCTCAATTGAGCCTGCGCGACGTCACAACCCGGCGAGGTCAGATCCAGCGCGCCCCCAGAATCAGTCCCCAGCACAGCATCACGTTGACAATCAGCAGGAACACGGCCGCCGACCCCATGTCCTTGGCGCGTCCGGCGAGCACATGGAATTCGGGGCTGGCCTTGTCGACGATGGCCTCGACCGCGGAGTTCAGCAGTTCGGCCGAGAGCACGAGGATCAGGCTGCCGACGAGCAGCGCCTTCTCGATCGGGCCGTTGCCGAGCCACAGCCCCAGCGGCGCGAAGATCACGAACAGGTAGACCTCGAGCCGGAACGACGCTTCGAAGGCGTAGCCCGCCTTGATGCCCTGCCACGACCAGCGCAGCGCCTTGAGTATCTGTTTGGGTCCGCGCGGCTCGTTGCTGGGCATGATCGTGGAAGTGGGCTGGCGCAAAGGCCGCGTAGTATGCCAGAGCCGGGCCGAACGGCCGTTCGGCGCGGCCTGGAGGCCGTTTCTGTCGCGCCGCAACATCGGGATGCAGAAAAAGCCGCACTTGCGAAACCCTTCGCGGTCGCGACTAAAGTGCGCTTGAAACTTGCGCCGAAGCCAACGACGCTTCGGCGCGTCACGGACGTGGGGACGGGATCGATGACGACGGCAACGACGAACAACACGCTTCTGAGCAAACTCGGCTGGCTCGCCTTCGCACTGGTCGGCGCGGCCTGCCTCGGCGTCGTCGCGCTCAAGCGCGGCGAACCGGTCAACGCGATCTGGCTGGTCGCCGCCGCGGTCGCGGTGCTGACGATCGCCTACCGCTTCTACAGCCGCTTCATCGCCGACACGGCGCTCCGGCTCGATCCGACGCGCGCGACGCCGGCGCTGCGCCGCAACGACGGCCTGGATTTCGTGCCGACGAACCGCTGGGTGCTCTATGGCCACCACTTCGCCGCGATCGCCGGCGCGGGTCCGCTCGTCGGGCCGGTGCTCGCCGCGCAGATGGGCTATCTGCCCGGCACGCTCTGGATCCTCGCCGGCGTCGTCTTCGCCGGTGCCGTGCAGGACATGATCATCCTGTTCTGCTCGACGCGCCGCGACGGCCGCTCGCTCGGCGACATGATCCGCGCGGAACTCGGCAACACCGCCGGCACGCTCGCGATGCTCGGCATCCTCGCGATCATGATCATCCTGCTCGCCGTGCTCGCGCTCGTCGTGGTCAAGGCGCTCGCCGAAAGTCCCTGGGGCACGTTCACGGTCGCGGCCACCATACCCATCGCGATCTTCATGGGCATCTACATGCGCTACCTGCGGCCCGGGCGCATTCTCGAAGCCTCGCTGATCGGCCTCGTGCTGCTGTTCGCGTCGATCTGGGCCGGCGGCCATGTCGCCGCCGATCCGGAATGGGCCAAGGCGTTCACCTTCGACGGACGCCAGCTGTCGTGGATGATGATCGCCTACGGCTTCGTCGCGTCGGTGCTGCCGGTCTGGTTCCTGCTCGCGCCGCGCGACTATCTGTCGACCTTCCTGAAGATCGGCACCATCGTCATCCTTGCGCTCGCGATCTTCGTCGTGCGGCCCGACCTGCAGATGCCGGCGCTGACGCGCTTCATCGACGGCAGCGGCCCGGTCTGGTCGGGCAGCCTGTTCCCGTTCCTGTTCATCACGATCGCCTGCGGTGCGGTATCGGGCTTCCACGCGCTGATTTCCTCGGGCACCTCGCCGAAGATGATCGCGAACGAAGCGGACATCCGCCTGATCGGCTACGGCGGCATGCTGATGGAGGCATTCGTCGCGATCATGGCGCTGGTCGCCGCCGCGGCGCTGCAGCCCGGCATCTATTTCGCGATGAACAGTCCGGCCGCGGTGCTCGGCGGCACGGTGGAATCCGCCGCGCAGGCGATCAGCCAGTGGGGCTTCGTCGTCACGCCGGAAATGCTGAGCCAGACCGCGCGCGACATCGGCGAAAGCACGATCCTCTCGCGCACCGGCGGCGCGCCGACGCTCGCCGTGGGCATGGCGCAGATCCTCCACGACGTCATCTCGGGCGAAGGCATGATGGCGTTCTGGTACCACTACGCGATCCTGTTCGAAGCGCTGTTCATCCTGACCACGATCGACGCCGGCACGCGCGTCGGCCGCTTCATGATCCAGGATCTGCTGGGCACCGTGCATGCGCCGCTGCGCCACACCGAATCCTGGGTCGGCAACCTGGTCGCAACCGCGCTCTGCGTCGCGGGCTGGGGCTGGTTCCTGTACCAGGGCGTCGTCGATCCGCTCGGCGGCATCAACACGCTGTGGCCGCTGTTCGGCATCGCCAACCAGATGCTCGCGGCGATGGCGCTGATCTTCGCCTGCGCCGTGCTGATCAAGATGAAGCGCGACCGCTATGTCTGGATCGTCGCGCTGCCGACCGCATGGCTCGTGATCTGCACGCTCACGGCGAGCTGGCAGAAGCTGTTCCATGACAATCCGAAGATCGGCTTCCTCGCCAATGCGAAACGCTTCGCCGAAGCCGCCGCACGCGGCGAAGTGATCGCACCGGCCAAGAGCGTGGAGCAGATGCAGCGCGTCGCGTTCAACAACTATCTCGACGCGGGCCTCTGCGCGCTGTTCGCGTTCATCGTCGTCGTCACGCTGTTCTTCGGCATCCGCGCGGCACTCGCGGCCCGGCGCAACAGCACGGCGACCGCGCTCGAAACGCCGTACGTCGCGGCGGCCACGGTCGGCGGCTGATGCGCGCGACCGTCGCCGCGCTGCGCACGTTCTGGCGCCAGCTTTGCGAGACCGCAAGGCTGGCCGTCGGCGTGCCCGACTACGGCACCTACCTGCGCCACCACCGCGAACGCCATCCGGACGTCGAACCGCTGAGCTACGAGGCGTTCTTCGCCGATCGCGTCGAGGCGCGCTACGGGCGCGGGCGGTCGCGCTGCTGCTGACGCAGGCTCGGCTGAGCCGCCGGCGAAGCCGACATCGAGCCGTCGCTCCCGGCGATCATCCATCGGAGCACCCCAGGCACAGCCGTCGGAACGGCTTCGCGACGCCTACCCGCGGGCATGGGTTCCTTGCCGCGGGCACACCGCGACGGCGGGCTTCGCCGGCGGCGCAGCCCAGCCTGCGTGGCGGCGTTCCGCCTCGACACAGGTTCCCACCGCGCCCGAATGCACGGGATAATCCGCGACCCCGCCCGTCTGGATCGCCCGCCTGATGCATTTCACCCCCGGTCAACGCTGGATCTCCAATGCCGAACCCGAACTGGGTCTCGGCACCGTCTTGCGCATCGAGGGGCGCAGCATCCAGGTCCTGTTCGCGAAAGCCGGCGTGCTGCGCCACTACGCGACGCACGCCGCACCGCTGGTCCGCGCCGAATTCCGCGTCGGCCAGAAGGTCAGCGGCAAGGGCGACAGTTTCACGGTCGAGCGCGTCGAGACGCACCACGGCCTCATGCACTACCACGGCGGCGGCCATACGCTCGTCGAAGGCGAACTGGACGACGTACAGAGCCTCTCGCAGGCCGACGAACGCCTGCTGTCGGGACGGCTCGACCGGCCCGACCGCTTCGATTTCCGCCTCGAAGCGCTGAACCGCCGCGCCGGCGCGCGCCGCGGCATCGACTTCGGCCTGGGCGCCGCGCGCATCGCGCTCGTGCCGCACCAGCTGCGCGTCGCGCAGATCGGCGCGAGCCGCCGGCCCGTGCGCGCGCTGCTCGCCGACGAAGTCGGCCTCGGCAAGACCATCGAAGCCGGCATGATCCTCGCGCGGCTGCTGGCCTCCGGCCGCGTCGAACGCGCGCTGGTGCTGCTGCCCGAGCCGCTGGTCTACCAGTGGTTCGTCGAGCTGCTGCGTCGTTTCAATCTGCAATTCTCCATTTTTGACGAAGAGCGCTGCGCCGCGATCGAACTCGGCGGCGACGCGCGCAATCCGTTCGAGGACGAGCAGCTCGTCATCACCGATCTCGCCTTTCTCGCCGGCAACCGCCGTCGCGCCGAACAGGCCGTCGCCGCGGGCTGGGACCTGCTCGTCGTCGACGAGGCGCATCACCTGGCCTGGACGCCGCAGGCCGCGAGCCCCGAATACGCGCTCGTGGAAACGCTCGCCGCCGCGACGCCGGGCGTGATCCTGTTGACCGCGACGCCGGAACAGCTCGGCCGCACCGGCCATTTCGCGCGCCTGCGCCTGCTCGACCCGGCGCGCTACCACGACCTCGAACGCTATGTCGCCGAAGCCGACGGCTATCTCGCGCTGTCGCAGATCGCGGCGAAGCTCGGCGACGGCGCCGCGCTGACGGCGGGCGAACGCAGCGAACTCGCCGCGCGCCTCGGCGACGACGCCGCGAGCCAGGCACTGCTCGCGAATCTCGACGACGCCGGCGCGCCCGGCCGGCTGCTCGACGCGCTGATCGACCGCCACGGCACCGGCCGCGTGATGTTCCGCAATCGCCGCGCCGTCGTCGGCGGCTTCCCCAAGCGCGTACCCGCGATCGACATCCTCGACGGCGCCGCGCTCGACGACGACCAGCGCCAGCGCCTGCTGACCGAATTCCTGTCCGACATCCAGCAGCCGCCGTCGCAGCACGAATACGACTACACCGCCGATCCGCGCCTGCCCTGGCTGATCGGCGCGCTCGAGCACGCGCCGCGCGACAAGTTCCTGCTGATCTGCCGCAGCCAGGCCAAGGTGCTCGCGCTCGAAGAAGCCGTGCGCACGCGCAGCGGCATTTCGCTCGCGCGCTTCCACGAAGGCCTGTCGATCGTGCACCGCGACCGCAACGCGGCGTATTTCGCCGATCCGGAAGGCGCACGCCTGCTGATCTGTTCGGAAATCGGCTCGGAAGGCCGCAATTTCCAGTTTGCGCACCATCTGATCCTCTGGGACGTGCCGCTCGATCCCGACCTGCTGGAGCAGCGCATCGGCCGCCTCGACCGCATCGGCCAGCAGCACGACATCCAGCTGCACGCGGTCGCGTTCAGCGGCACCGCGCAGCACGTGCTGCTGCGCTGGTACCAGGAAGGGCTCGATGCGCTGCGCACGAGCCCGGCCGACGGCCGCGAACTCTACAAGCGCTTCGGCGCCGATTTGGCCGAACGCGCCGCGACGCATGCGCTCGAAGGCACCGACCCCGACCAGGAACTCGACTCGCTGATCGCCGAGACGCGCGCCGCTCACGAGGAACTGTCGCGCCTCGTGCACGCGGGCCGCGACCGCCTGCTCGAACTCGCGAGCAGCCGCGAGGCGCGCGAGGAAACGCTGCGCGCCGCGCTGGCCGCCGGCGACGCCGATCTCGAAACCGAAGACTTCATCCTGCGCCTGTTCGAGCAGTTCGGCATCGAACACGAGGAAACCGGCCCGCGCACCTGGGTGCTCGATCCGGAATACGTGAGTACCGAAGGCCTGTCCGGTCTCAAGGACGGTCCGCAGCAGATCACCTTCGATCGCGCGACCGCGCTCGCGCGCGAGGAACTGCCGCTGCTGCGCAACGATCATCCGCTCGTGATCGGCGCGCTCGACCTGCTGCTCGAAGGCGAACAGGGCAACGCCGCGTTCCTCGTCGACGACGCGCTGCCGCCGCGCACCGTGCTCGTCGAAGCCGTCTACGTGCTCGAATGCATCGCACAGCGCAGCCTCGGCATCGAACGCTTCCTGCCGCCGCTGCCGCTGCGCGTCGTCGTCGACACCAAGCTGCAGGCGCGCGAATACAAGCCCAATCCGGTGTCGCTGAAGAAATCGATCGACCGCGCCGTCGACTTCAACCGCTATCGCAAATTCATCGCCCAGCTCGTGCCGCCGATGCTCGAGCGCTGCGAGGACGTCGCGCGCGACGCCGCGGCCCGCGAGATCGCCGTGGCTGCCGCGACGGCGGATGCCGCGCTCGGCGCCGATGTCGCGCGCCTGCAGGCGCTGCGCGCGGTCAACCCCGCCGTGCGCGCCGAGGAGATCGATGCGATCGCCGAGGAGCGCGCCGCGATCGCCGACGCCCTGCCGCGCGCGCGACCGCGCCTGGATGCCGTGCGCTTCGTCTGCAGCCAGGATTTCCTGAGTCTGCGGTGAGGCAGCGCGAGTGGAGCGTGGATAGGAGCAAGAAGCGGGTAGACGCTGCTGCGCACTCGTTCCTCACGCCCCTTCACGCCTTGCTCGGCGCGGACCGACCCGGACATCGCATGCCGCCCACGCCCGCGCGACGACGGGAGGCAAACAATGCGACGATGCGCCGTTCCGCGGCGTCCCGCCGTGTTTGTCCGGCTGTGCTGTACGAATGACGCTTCCGCCCCTCCGTTTCGGCGAGTTCGAACTCGATCCGGCCGCGCGCGAACTGCGCCGTCGCGACGAACCCGTGGAACTGCCGACCAGTGCGTTCGACGGACTCGTGTATCTGATCCGCCATCGCGACCGCGCCGTCGGCCGCGATGAACTCATGGCGGCGATCTGGGGCCGCGTCGATGTCGCCGACAGCCTGCTCGGCCAGACCCTCGTGCGCCTGCGCCGCGCACTCGGCGACAGCGGCGAAACACAGCAGTGGATACGCACGGTGCCGCGCTTCGGCTATCGCTGGATCGGCGCAGTCGAGGAAATCGCGCCGGTACCGCGCGAAAACGCTGCACCGGCGAACGCGATCGTCGCGAGCGATGTCGAACCGCACGCGGCCGCTGCGATCGAATCGCCGATCGAAACGCCGGCCATTCCCGTCGAACCCGTGCCGCCGCCCGAAGCCGCGCCGCGCTCGCGCTGGCACGGCATCGCCGCGAGTGCCGCGGTCGTGCTGGCCGCCGCGCTGCTGCTGCTCGCGCTGTGGACGCAGCGCGGCGCGCGCGACACCGCCGCGGCGCCCGCTCGCGGCGCGGCGAATACGCAAGCCGTCGTGTTTCCGGCGCGCGTCGATGCCGGCGACGAATGGGAGTGGCTGCGCCTGGGTCTGATGGACCTGATTGCCAACCGCCTGCGCCGCGGCGATCTCGCGACCGCGTCGAGCGAAAGCGTCGTCGCGCTGCTGCGCGGACAGGGCGACGCCAGTACGGAGGAAACCGACGACGGCATCGGCGCGGCAGCCGGACTGCGCGTGCGGCCGGAAGTCGAACTGCGCCAGGGCCGCTGGCGCATCACGCTGCGCGCGCAGGATGCCGCGCACGACATCCTCGTCGAGACGCGCGCCGACGACGCGATGAGCGCCGCGCGCGAAGCGGCCGACACCCTGCTGCTGCGGCTCGGCCACCTGCCGCCCGACCGTCGCGACGACGCGCCGCAGGACCTCGCCGAACTGCTCGCGCGCACGCGCGCGGCGATGCTCGCCGACCAGCTCGATCTCGCCGGCGAACTGATCCGCCGCGCCGCGCCGGAACTGCGCGAACGTCCCGAGATCGCGCTGCGCGAAGCGCAGATCGAACTGCGCGCCGGCGACTATCTCGCCGTCGAACAACGCCTCATGCGCCTGCTCGACGGACTCTCGGCCGAACGCGACCGCGAACTGCGCGGCCGCGCACTCGTCACGCTCGCGGCCAGCTACATCCGGCGCGAGCGGCCGCTCGACGCGGCCCGTCACTACGAAGAAGCGATCGCGCTGCTGCGCGGGCAGAAAGCGCCCGACGCGCTCGGCCTCGCGCTGCTCGGCCGCGGACTCGTCGCGACCCTGCGCGGCGACTACGCCGCGGCACTGGCCGACCTCGGTCTCGCGCGCAGCGAAACCGAGGCCGCGGGCAATGCGCTCGGCACGACGCAGATCGATCTGAACCTCGCGCTGATCGAAGTGCGGCGGCTGCGGCCGGCCGCGGCGCTGCCGATGCTGCAGGCCGCCGCGGCGCGCTTCGAACGCCTCGGCGCGCAGGAGGAATACGTGTTCACCATTGCGAGCATCGCCGAGGTCGAACAGCTGCTGCTCGACCACGCCGGAGCACTCGCGACGACCGAACGCTACTGGCCGCCGCAGACCCACAGCCGCAACGCGCGCCTGCGCCACAAGCTGGGCCAGGTCCGCGCCGAGGCACTGCTCGAAGTCGGCCGCCTGCGCGAAGCCGGCAGCGTCGTCGACGCGGTGCTGGCAGAGGCCGACGCCGAACTCGACGCCGTCGTGGTCGCGCGCAGCCGCACGATCAAGGCCCGGCTCGCCGCGGCGCAGGGCGATGCCGCAGGTGCGGTACGCGAAGCGCGGCTCGCGCTGTCGCCGGCGCTCGAAGGCTATGACGCACCGCGCTACGTGCAGGCCTGGCTGATCGAACTGCGCAGCCTGCGCGCCGCCGGCGACCCGGCCGCCGCGGCACGGCGGCGCGAACTCGACGCCTGGGTCGCCGCGCACCCGGATCCGTGGCGCCTTGCCTATGCCGCGCTCGCCGAAGCCGAGGAGCGCGCCGCGGGCGCCGAGCCCGAAGCCGCGCTGCCGATATTCGATCGTGCGCTGCAGCAGATCGATGCCGCGGGTGCCGTGCCCGACGACGTCGTCGAGATCATCGCGCCCTATGCCGCCCTGCTCGTACGCAGCGGCCGGCTCGACGACGCCCGCGCCCTCAGCGCCCGCATCGCGCCCTGGGCCGACCGCGACCTGCGCGCCGCCGGCGACCCGGCCGCCGCGGCACGGCGGCGCGAACTCGACGCCTGGGTCGCC
>NZ_DATIGT010000149.1:0-19918 GCF_035481375.1 Tahibacter sp. | reverse complement strand
GAACTGCTCAACGAAGTCGCCTGGGCCGTCGCGACCGATCCGCTGGCCCCGGCCGCGCAAGCGCAGCGCCTCGCCGCGCTCGTGCCGCAGGCGCGCCACGGTCTGCGCGACGATCCCGGCCACCGCGACACCTGGGCCGCGCTGCTCGCACGCGCCGGCCGTCACGATGACGCCTGCGCGCTGCAGCGCCGGATCGTCGCCGACGCGCGCCGTGCAAACGTCGACGCGGATGAATTGCGCGAGTACGAACAGCACCGCGACGCGTTCTGCCGCGGTGCGACCTGGGATGCGTTCGACTAGGGCGCGGGTGCGAACGGGCCGATCGCAGGGGCTTGCTTTGTGCCGTGAGTAAAAAGGCAGGGACCCAGCCGCTTACTCCCACCGGTTCACATGCGGCCCGAGGGCCTTGCGCTGCTGCCGCACGACGCAGAAGCGGTGGCCGCTCGGCGCTTCCATGACCCACCAGCGGCCGTGACGGAACGCGATCTTCTTCGCGCCGAGCGCTTCGAGGCGTTCCGCCTCGGCCTGCACATCGTCGGTTTCGATGTCCAGGTGCACGCGGCTGTCGTGGTCGACGCGCTGCAGCAGGATGATGGGCTCGTCGTCGGCCGTCTCGAGTTCGGCGTAGCGGCCATCGCCGTCCTGATCGAGCGTCACGATGGGCTTGCCGAGCGCGCGGCTCCAGAATTCAGCGGACTCGGCGAGATCGTCGACCTTGCAGTCGAGTACCAGGGTGCACAAGCGACTGTGATGCATGGCGGCCTCCGTCGTCGGGAAGGCCGCCACTCTACGCGCTCGCGCCGTCGAGACGGCGCGAGGGTGTCCTGATTACTGCGACTGGAAGCCGTTGGCGAACAGGTGGTCCTCGATCTTGTCGAGCAGGAACACATCGGAGAAATGGTTGTTCGAGTCGCCGTCGACAAGCGCGTTGTCGCGGCTCGCCAGCAGCAACTTGCGTCCTCCATCGAGGAAGGACACGTCCCCGCTGAACTGATACCGGTCGTCCAGCTTGTAGATGAGGCTCACACGCCCCGTGCCGCGATTGAGCAGCATCAGCTTGAAGCCTTCGGGCATGCCGACGTACGTCGCGCCGGTCACGAACGCGGCGCGCTGGCCGTCGGCGGAGATCACGGCGGGTCCCGTTGCCACAAGGGGCTCGCCGCCGCTCATACGGCTGATGAGCTCGGTCTCGCCGGTCGTGCGATTGCGCAGGTAGGCGCCAAAGTACGGCCCATTCGTGACCATGTTGCTGGCGGAACTCCAGAACAGCACCTGATTGCCGTCCTCGGAAACGTCCTCGAATGCGCTGTAGTTGTCGGACTGTTGTTCCTGCGAGCTCACATTGATGCGCTCGACGGTCTGAAGGACGCGATCGAACGCAAACACGTCACTGATGCCGTTCGTGTCGTCTGCAACGAGGTTCGTTGCGTCGGAGTTGAAGAACACCAGGCGGCCATTGCGCGAAATCCACGACTGCTGCGTGTGCGCGTCGGCGCCACCAGTACCGATCGACCGCGTCGCAAGCACGGTGACGCCGGTGCTCAGATCGCGCACGAATACGTCGCACATTCCGTTGACGTCGTCGGCGACGAGATCCGTCGCGCACGAGGAGAACGTCACGTAGCGGCCGTCCGCCGAGAGCTGCGGCAGCGCGCTGGTGTTGTTGGCCGGCTGGCCATCAGGACGGCGGCTGACGAGCGCTGTCGTGCGGGCGACCCGGTCGTGCACGTAGATGTCGCTGCGAAACGCGGGGACCGGCTCGTCGAACGGCGTGCAGCTGAAGAATGCGACGTAGCGGCCGTCGTCGCTGATGCTCGGGCTGAAGCTGCCGCAGAAACCCTGTGCGCCGTTTGCGTAAATGCTGACGCGTTCCATGGTTCCGAGCAGGCGATCCCGTACGAAGACGTCTTCGACGCCGTTCAGGTCGCCCGGCACCAGATTGGTCGCGCGCGAACTGAAGGCGATGAAGCGCGCGTCGGCACTGCCCGAGGATCCCTGGAAATATGCGGCGCTGTCGTTGTTCGCCGCCGTGGACGAAAAACCTGCAAGCGGCGACGAGAGGCGTTGCGCGGGATTCGAGCGACCGCTTTGACGGATCAGATCGCTCATGTCGTTCGTATCGTCGGCGACGAAACCGCTGCTGGACGTCAGCGCGACGACGGTTTCGCCGTCGTCGGCCAGCGCAGCGGCATAGGCGTGGTCGCCGGGAACTTCACCACCGCTGCGGAACGTCACATGGGTGATGTCACCGGTCGCGATGGTGCGCAGGAACACGCGCGAGTAGCCGCGTGGCTGTCCGGGCAGGACGTCGGCGGTCAGCGTATCCATGACGATGCGCGACGCGTCGCGCGACATGGCAGTCGCTGTCGCGGATTCCGTCATCTCGGCACCACCCGTCGCGAGCGTGACGCGCAGGATGCTGCCGTCCTGGCTGTCGTAGCGGTAGCCGTCGGTGGTGTCGTTGGTGTCGGAAGCGCTGAGCGCTTCGTAGGCATTGAACAGCACATAGCGTCCGTCGCTGCTCAGGCTGCCGGTGTAGGAGAGTTCCGGATACGACTGCATCGGGCTGCCGTCGGCTTTGACGCTGACGCGCTGTGTCGTGCCGCTCGCTGGCTTGCGCAGAACGATGTCCCGATAGTTGTTGATATCGCCGGGCACGAGGTTCGTCGCCCACGTGTGGAACGCGATACTGCTGCCGTCGGCGGACATGCGTGGTTCGAGACTGTCGGCGTTGCCGATGCGGCCGCTTTCGGAAACCGAGATCAGTGTGAAGATGCCGGTCTGCAAGTCGACCCGGTAAATGTCGCGCGCCGTGTTGTTGTCCTTGGCATCGAACGGGACCACGGTATCGAATGCGACGTAGCGACCATCGGCACTGATCTTCGGGTTCGCACTTTCGCCCTGGCCGGCGACGCCGCCCGGCAAGCGCGAGAGCAGCGTCGTCGTACCGGCGACGCGGTCACGCAGGTAGACCTGGCGGTAGCCGAAGGTATCGGCTGCCGTGAGGCCCGCTGACGCGCTGTCGAACACGACGTATCGGCCGTCGTCGCTCACGCCACCGATTGCGCCGACGAATCCCGCAGCCTGGACGCCGCCGGTGCCGACGCTGACGCGCTCGAGCGTGCCGCTGGCCGCATCGTGCAGGAACAGGTCGGCGACACGGTTCGTGTCGGACGGCACGAGGTTGCTCGCGCTCGAACTGAACAGTGTGAAGCGTCCGTCCGGCGTCACGTCGTCGATGCGCTCGGTCGGGCCGTTGCTGTCCATCGGCGCGGCGAAAGCGCCGCGGCTGACGAGTTCGACGCCGAGTGCGCCCGCCGTCGCGGGCAGCAGCGCTGCGCAGAGGACTGCCGCGCGGCAAATTCGTCCGTCCATTATTGAAGCTCCCTGTTTTCTACGGTATGTATTTATATATTCCGTGGACCGTTCAGCGCCGCCGCGGCAGCGATGCGAGAAACGCCTCGCCGCAGCCCTTGAGCGAGATCCGGTTCGCGTCGATGCGCACGGCGTAGACGATGCGTCCCTTCACCATCCCGACGATGACCGCCGCGAGCAGCACGAGTCCGCCGAGCAGCCCGAGCGCGCCGCTGGAGTTGCCGATGGCGGCGATGACGAGGCCGATGCCGGCGAACGCACCGAGCAGGCTGCCGAGGATCACGTTGTTGCGCAGCCGGCGATGTTCTTCGCAAAGCCCCGGGCCGATCCGCGCGCTCTTGCGCGCGATCAGCGCGACGATCAGATAGACCAGGATGCTGATGAGGATCAGCACGTAGAGCCATGGCGTGTGCCAGTAGACCGTGCGTTCCTTGATCGGCTGGACCGCGTCCGCATTGCATTTGACGCAGCGCGGCGGCAGTTCTCCCGACGGCGTCATGACCGCCAGTTCGCCTTCGCGCCAGACCTGCGAGCCGTCGTCGAGCGCCCGCACACTCACGCGCGCCTGCGGCGGCGCGTAAGGATTGTGTTGCATGCCGATTTCCCCCGATCGGTTGAAGCGCGGAGCTTACCAGAGGCCGGACGGTGGGGTAGGTTGGCCGGGTCGACGCGGGCGGTGCCGGGCATGGCGTGTCCGGGTCGTCAATGTCGGGTGCCGAAGGGGTTGTCGGCATGACTCGGGAACACGGCGCAGTCTCCGGAACCACAGAGGTCGAACCGCCGGTTCCGGCCGTTCGCATCGGAGGGTGTGAGCGAATGCGTGCGCTGCGTCGTACGGTCGTGCAGCAGGATCCGCTGGCTGAGTTGCGTACACGCGACGCGAGTGGCGCCGGCGGAAACCACGATGTCGTAGCTCCCGTCGGGTAGATCTCTCCGGTCACGCCGTCGACGCTGGCGCAGTGGCTCTGGCCGCTGTCGCGGATGTACAGAGCATGCGTGTCGACGGGCAGGTGAAATCTGCATTCCGGAACCGGGGAGTCGTAGGGAAGGTGTCGAACGATCGTGCTTTGCACAAGGGCGCGCACGGCGCCACACGGCGTTCCGTGCGAGCAGGAGCCCGCCGCCGCTGCTTGCCGAAAACGATGACGGCGCCGCGCGGGAGGCGCGGCGCCGTCGACGACAGCGGCGGGACGACTGCCGTTCGATCAGGATGCCAGCGCCAGATCGTCGAGCATGGCCTTGAGGAAGCGCGCCGCCTCGCCGCCGGTCGCGGCGCGGTGGTCGAAGGTCAGCGACAGCGGCATCAGGCGATGCGTCTCGACGCCGCCCATGACCGGCACGAGTTCGTGGCGCAGCTTGCCGGCGGCGACGATCGCGACGCAGGGCGGAACGACGACGGGTGTGGCATAGCGGCCGGCGAACACGCCGAAGTTGGAAAGGGAAATCGTATACCCCTTCAATTCTTCCGGCGGGATCGAGCGGTTGCGCACCGAATCGCGCAGGCGGTTGATCGCCTGGCGCAGGCCGGCGGCGTCGAGCACGTCCGCATTGCGCAGCGCCGGCACGAACAGGCCGTCTTCGGTATCGACCGCGATGCCGACGTCGACATGCGGATGCATCGTGCGCGTGAGGTTGTCGCCGTCGAACCAGGCGTTGAGCGCCGGCACGGTCTTGCAGGCGCGCACGAGCGCACGGATCAGGCGCACGGTGATGTCGTTGCCCGGCAGCCAGGCGTGCAGGTCGGCGTCGTCGCAGAGCGTCGTCGGAACGACCTTTGCGTGCGCGTCGGCCATGACGCGCGCCATGTTGCGGCGCACGCCCTTGAGCTGTTCGGGCTGGCCGAGTGCGGCCGGGGCGCTCGGCGGCGCCGTGCGCATGGGCTGGCCCGATGCCGAGACCGCGGTGCGCTGCGCCGCGGGCGCGGACGGCGCGGCGACAGGTGCCGGTGCCGGCGCGGCGACCGGTGCGGCGCCGGCACGCGCCGTGCCCTTGCTCGCGGCGTCCTTGACGTCGTTCATCGTGACGACGCCGCCGGCGCCGCTCGGCGCGACGCGGGACAGATCGACGCCGAGTTTCTTCGCGAGTGCGCGCACGGCCGGCATCGCCTTGACGCCGCCGACCGAGATCGCCTGCTCGGCAACCACGCGGTCGCTCGCTTCCATCGCGCCGACGACGGTGCCGGCATCGGCACGCTTGGCGTCGCCGCTCCTGATCTCGCCGCCTTCGTCGGACGCGATGACTTTCGTGTCGCCGCTCTGCGGCGTCGGCGCACCGGCGCCCTTGGGCAGCGCGGGTTCGGGCGTCTTCGCCGCGTGGCCGTGGTGATGGCCGGTGTCCTGCGCTTCGGCGCGCTGCGGCAGGTTCGGATCGAGTTCGATGTCGACGAGCGCCGCGCCGGTCACGATGACGTCGCCGTTGCGGCCGTAGAGCTTCACGACCTTGCCGGAGAACGGCGACGGCACTTCGACGACGGCCTTGGCCGTCTCCATCGACACGAGCGGCGCGTCGAGGCGCACGACGTCGCCTTCCTTGACCGCCCACTCAACGATCGTGGCATCGGGCAGGCCCTCGCCGAGATCGGGCAGGAAAAATGTCTTGATCGTGCTCATGCGTCGCCTCGTTCCTGTTCCATAGACAGATCGCGCGCGGGCAACCAGCCCTGCGCGCCGCGGTCGTTCTCGGCCCACCACCAGCCGCCGGCTTCCTCGATCAGGCGCACGCGTTCGCCGGCGTCGGCGTCGAGTTCGCGCGCGGTGTAGTCGCGCGCGGCCGCTACCGTGCCGCGATCGCCGTCGAGATAGCGTTCGTGTACCCAGCCGCTGCGGCCGGCCGCGTCGGTCGCCCAGATGAATTCGGGCCATTCCGTGTCGCGCGCGCCGAGCGTCACCGGCTCGCCGCGCGAAAAACGCACGGGATCGCGGTACTGCGTGCGGTAGTCGCGCAGCAGCACGGCGTACACGTCAGCTCGCCGCCAGCGTGCGCTTCACCGCCGCGACGATGCGCTCGACGCTCGGCAGGTATTTCATTTCGAGGCGGAACAGCGGAATGTGCGTGTCGTAGCCGGTCACGCGCTCGACCGGCGCGACGAGGTCGTACATCGCGTGTTCCGCGAGCCGTGCGGCGACTTCGGCGCCGAAGCCCGCCGTGCGCGGCGCCTCGTGCACGATGACGCAGCGGCCGGTCTTCTTCACCGAGTCGTGGATCGTGTCGAAATCCAGCGGCTTGAGCGTGGCGACGTCGATGACTTCCGCGCTGATGCCTTCCTTGGCGAGCGCGTCGGCGGCTTCGAGCGTTTCCTTGACCTGCGCGCCCCAGGTGACCAGGGTCACGTCCGAGCCGTCGCGCAGCACGAAGCAGACGTCGAGCGGCAGCGCCTCGCCGTCGTCGGCGACGTCTTCCTTGTACTGGCGATAGATGCGCTTGGGTTCGAAGAAGATGACCGGATCCGGATCGCGGATCGCGGCGAGCAGCAGGCCGTAGGCGCGCGACGGCGAGGACGGCATGACCACGCGCAGGCCCGGCACATTGGTAAACGTGGATTCGTTGGCTTCCGAGTGGTGCTCGGGCGCGCGGATGCCGCCGCCCCAGGGCACGCGCAGCACGAGCGGGCAGGTCAGCCGGCCGCGCGTCCGCGTGCGGAAGCGCGCGGCGTGGCAGACGATGTGGTCGACCATCGGATAGACGAAGCCGTCGAATTGCGCCTCGGCGATCGGCTTCATGCCCTGCGCTGCCATGCCGACGGCGATGCCGGCGATCGTGGTCTCGTCGAGCGGCGTATCGAGCACGCGGATCGGACCGAATTTCTCACTGAGTCCCGCGGTCGCGCGAAACACGCCGCCGTTGACGCCGACGTCCTCGCCGAGCACGACGACGGACGGATCCTTGGCCATTTCATGGGCCATGGCCATGGTCAGGGCTTCGATCAGGGTGACTTGCGCCATGAAAAACGCTCCGAAATCTATTTTTCTCCCTCTCCCTCAAGCTCGCTTGGGGAGAGGGCAGGGTGAGGGGGCATTCGCGCGGCGAAGGAGAGGACCTTTCAGTCCGTCAATGCTTGCGCGCCTGCTCCAGCGCGAGCACCTGCGCGCGCTGTTCCTGCAGGTCGACCGGCAGCTCCGCGTAGACGAAGTCGAACATCGCCTCGACCGGCTGCACCTTGGTTTCGAGGTACGCGTTGACTTCGACGTCGACGATCTTCTCGCACTCGATCTTCCAGGTTTCCTCGTGCTTGTCGCTCCAGGCCTTCTGCGCGACGAGGTAGTTGCGCAGCCGCTTCAGCGGCTCGCGTTCCCAGGCCGATTTCACTTCATCGTCGGCGCGGTAGCGGCGCGCGTCGTCGGCCGTGGTGTGATCGGACAGGCGATAGGTGACCGCTTCGATGACCATGCCGCCGTGGCCGTGGCGCGCGCGCTTGATCGCGTAGTCCATGGCCGTGCGCATGGCGATCAGATCATTGCCGTCGACCTGCAGGCATTCCAGGCCCGCGGCGATGCCTTTCTGCGCGAGCGTCTTGGCGCCGGTCTGGCTGGAGCGCGGCACCGAGATCGCCCACTGGTTGTTCACGATGACGCTCACGTAGGGCAGCGTCTGCGCGCCGGCCATGTTGATCGCCGAATAGAAGTCGGCCTTGGACGAGCCGCCGTCGCCGACGACGCTGACCGCGACGCGCGGCTCCTTGCGGATCTTGAACGCCATCGCGGCGCCGGCCGCATGCAGGCATTGCGTCGCGATCGGCACGCACCAGGGGAAGTCGTGCGCGGGGCCGGAGAAATCGTTGCCGCGTTCGTCGCCGCCCCAGTACATCAGCACTTCGCGCGGCTTCACGCCGCGGACGAACTGCGCGCCGTATTCGCGGTACATCGGTGCGAACACGTCGTCGACGTGCATGGCCGAGCCGATCGCGACGTGCGCGGCCTCATGGCCGAGGCAGGACGCGTACGTGCCGAGCTTGCCGGTGCGCTGCAGCGCGACGGCCTTGCTGTCGAAGACGCGGACGAAACTCATGGTCTTGTAGAGTTCGACGAGCTGCTTCGCGTCGCGCGCGAATTCGGGCAGGTCGTTGCGGACGAGCTTGCCCTCGGGGTCGAGGTACTGCAGGTATTCGATCTCGAAACTGGCGGCGATGGACACGAAAGCCTCCGCTGAGTGATGCCAAAAACGAATGCGCGCGTAGCGAAACCGGCGTGATGACGCGACGGCGCCGGAGTGCGGTGCCGATGACCGGTGCGCGCGCAGATCCAGTGCTGCAGCGGAACGCGCCGGTCGAGGGGCCGCCTTGATAGCAGCGCGGCCGCGTCGAGGCAAGATCGGGCGCAGCAAAACCGCCATCGAGCCGCGTATGACGCCGCGGAATGATAGCGAGCCCGGTCGTTAGGATCGCGTATCCTTGGGCGGTTTTCCTGGGGCCTTTCCGACCGTGAACGATACGATCAAGCGCGATCTCGAAGCCGGCATCACGACCGATCTGAAGGACAGGGTCAGCTACGGCGGCTACCTGCAGCTCGATACGCTGCTGTCGGCGCAGCTGCCGCTGTCGCAGCCGGCGCACCACGACGAGCTGCTGTTCATCATCCAGCACCAGACTTCCGAACTCTGGATGAAACTGATCATCCACGAGCTTAAGGCCGCGATCGTGCATCTGGCCGGCGACGACGTCGGCCCGTGCCTGAAGATCCTCGCGCGCGTCAAGCAGATCCAGCGCCAGCTGTTCGAACAATGGGCCGTGCTCGAAACGCTGACGCCGTCGGAATACCTGCAGTTCCGCCATGTGCTCGGGCCTGCGTCGGGTTTCCAGTCGCACCAGTACCGCACCATCGAATTCCTGCTCGGCAACAAGAACGCCGACATGATCGCCGTGTTCGCGCATGCGCCGGCGATGCAGGCCGAACTGCTCGCGGTCCTCCAGGCGCCGAGCCTCTACGACGAATTCCTGCGTCATCTCGCGCGCCAGGGCCACGGCGTGCCGCAGGTCTGCATCGAGCGCGACTGGTCGCAACCCTACCAGCGGCACGCGGAACTCGTGGACGTGTTCCGCCGCATCTACGAGAACACCGAACAGTTCTGGTCGGCCTATCACCTCTGCGAGCAGCTCGTCGACGTCGAGGAGAGTTTCCAGCTGTGGCGTTTTCGCCATATGAAAACCGTCGAACGCATCATCGGCTTCCGCCGCGGCACCGGCGGATCGTCGGGCGTCGCGTTTCTCAAACGCGCGTTGGAGCTGACGTTCTTTCCGGAATTGTTCGAGGTGCGCACCGTCATCGGCACCTGAATCGCGCGCCGGCGTTGCCCGGCAACAAATGGCGCATCGCAGCATATTCCGCGTTTGACTTGGCCGGGGCGCTCCGGTTAAAGCTTGGCGGCTGCTGTTCCGCATCCGGACCGAGGCGGCTCATCCATTCCAGTCCATTCAACAGGGGAGAGCCGCATGAGCGGTGCCGCCGAACCGAGCGCGTCCAGCGCGCCGCCCGATTATCCGCAGGTGATGGGTCATCCGCGCCCGCTCTGGATGCTGTTCATGACCGAATTCTGGGAACGCTTCGCGTTCTACGGCATTCGGTGGGCGCTGACGCTCTATATCGTCGCGCAGTTCCACGCCGGCAGCGGCACGGGCCAGACGCCGGCGAACCAGGTCTACGGCGCCTATCTCGCGCTGGTCTACGCCGCCGCGATCTTCGGCGGCTACGTCGCCGACCGCGTGATCGGTTATCAGCGTTCGATCCTGCTCGGCGCGGTGATCATGGCCGCGGGCCTGTTCCTGATCGCGCTGCCGAACGAGGAGGTGTTCAAGCTCGGCCTCGCCACGATCATCGCCGGCAACGGCCTGTTCAAGCCGAACATTTCCACAATGGTCGGCAAGCTCTATTCGGTCGGCGACGAACGCCGCGATTCGGGCTTCACGTTGTTCTACATGGGCATCAACCTCGGCGCGATGGTGTCGCCGCTGCTCACGGGCCTGCTCGCCGAGAAAGTGTTCGGCACCGATGCGGTTCCGGCCTACAAGGTCGTGTTCATCACCTCCGGCATCGGCATGCTGTTCAGCCTGGTCTGGTTCTGGATCGGCCGCGGCCAGCTCAAGGGCGTGGGCCGTCCGCCGGAAGGCGGCGAAAACCGCAGCCGCGTGCTGTACACGGCGATCGGGGCCGTCGCGTCGATTCCGGTCATCTATTTCCTGCTGAACCTCGGCGCCAACACGCTGCAGTGGGTGCTGATGGTCATGTTCGTCGCGCTCGCCGTGCTGCTGCTTGTCGAGGGCATCCGCAACGGCCCGCGCCAGCGCGACATGGTCATCGCGATGCTGATCATCTTCGCGTTCAACGTGCTGTTCTGGTGCTTCTTCGAGCAGGCCGGCAGCTCGTTCAACTTCCTCGCGCAGGAGATCGTCAACCGCGATTTCGGCGGCTGGATCTTCCCGGTCGGCTGGTTCCAGTCGATCAACTCGATCGCGATCATCGTGCTCGCGCCGATCATGGCCTGGCTCTGGGTCCGGATGGGGCCGTACAACCCGTCGATCCCGCGCAAGTTCGGCCTGGGCCTGATCTTCAACGGCCTGGCGTTCCTGCTGCTGATGTTCGCGCTGTCCGCGCTCGTCAGCGCCGGAAAGATTCCGTTCTGGACGCTGTTCGCGGTGTACTGGATCCAGTCCATCGGCGAGCTCTGCCTGTCGCCGATCGGTCTGTCGATGGTGACCAAGCTCGCGCCGGTGCGCCTCGTCGGCTTCGGCATGGGCGGCTGGTTCCTGTCCACCGGCATCGGCAACAACCTGTCCGGCATTTTTGCGAGCCATGTCAGCGGCGAGACCGGCATGACGATCCAGTCCGCCTATGGCGGCTACACCTTCGGCTTCTGGGCGCTCGTGATTCCGGGCGTGCTGCTGTTCGTGATCGCGCCGCTGATCCAGAAACTCATGCACGGCGTGAAGTAACCGGCTTCCGGCCGCCTACCTCAGCTGCGTTCCTGGCAACGGCCCGGTCTTCCGGGCCGTTGCGTTTCCGCCGACGGAAAAACCCGACATGACCGCCATCACGCCCCCGACCGGGGAACCGTTCCTGCCGCCGCCGCCCGGCGAATTCCTCGGCCATCCGCGCCCGCTCTGGATGCTGTTCGGCGCGGAATTCTGGGAACGCTTCGCCTATTACGGCATGCGCGCGCTGCTCGCCGCCTACGTCGCCGCGACGTTCTTCAGCCACCTGCCGCCGGGCGAGGCTCGCGCGACCGCGAGCCTGACCTACGGCGCCTACACCGCGCTGATCTACGCGACCGGCCTGTTCGGCGGATTCGTCGCCGACCGCTATCTCGGATACCGGCCGTCGATCATGCTCGGCGGCGCGTTCATGGCCGTCGGACTGTTCCTGCTGATGTTCCCGGAACTCCACTGGTTTCTCGTCGGCCTTGCGACGATCGTCGTCGGCAACGGCCTGTTCAAGCCGAATATTTCGACCATGGTCGGCAAGCTCTACGCGCCGGGCGATGCGCGCCGCGACTCGGGCTTCACGATCTTCTACATGGGCATCAACGCCGGCGGCGCGCTCGCGCCGCTGATCTGCGGCACGATCATCGGTGCACTCTACGGCTTCCGCTGGGGCTTCTTCTGCGCCGGCATCGGCATGATCTTCGGCCTGATGATGTTCCACTGGCTGCGCGGTTGGCTCGGCCACATCGGCGAGGCGCCGGTGCCGGCGCAGAATCTCGCGCGTGTCGTCAAGGTCGCCGTCGGCTGCGTGCTCTGCATTCCGCTGGCCTACGTGCTGCTGAGCAAGGCCGACCTCGTCGGCTACATCCTGCTGCTGATGTTCGCGGTGCTGACCTGCTACTTCATCGGCGCCAGCATCAAGAGCGGCGACCGCGTGCAGCTGCATCGCTACATCGCGATGCTGCTGCTGTTCCTTGCGAAGATCCTGTTCTGGGGCATGTTCGAGCAGGCCGGTTCGAGCCTGAATTTTTTCGCCAAGGACCACGTCGACGCGCCGTTCAACTTCACGCTGTTCCAGTCGTTCAACCCGGTCTTCATCGTGCTGCTCGGCCCCGTGTTCGCCTGGCTCTGGCCGCGCCTGGAAACGAGCGATCTGAATCCGTCGGTGCCGCGCAAATTCGCGATCGCGCTGATCTTCGTCGCACTCGGCTTCACGACGCTCGTGCTCAGCATCGACAACCTCGCCGACGCGAACCAGCGCATTCCGTGGCTGATGCTGGCCCTGGTCTATGCGCTCAACACCATGGGCGAGCTGTGCCTGTCGCCGATCGGCCTGTCGATGGTCTCCAAGCTCGCCGCGCCGAAGGAAACCGGCATGGCCATGGGCGCCTGGTTCCTGTGCTCGGCCATGGGCAACTGGGTCGCCGGCAAGACCGCCTCCGTCGCGGTCGCGGCGGATGCGGGCATTTCAAGCTATGTGGAGACCTATACGTTTATCGCCTACGCCGGCTTCGGCATGGGTGCGGCATTCCTGGTGTTCGCGCCGTTCATCAACCGGTTGATGCATGGGGTGAGGTGACGTGATCGACGCGAAGCCGATTTCGTAGGTTGGATTGAGCCGCAGGCGAAACCCGGTATCGCGGTGCCTCGGCCGGGCTCGGGATTTTCCGATCTGCGGTGCCGGGATTTGCCGGAGTCGCGCTGCGTTGCGAGCGATCAAGCTCGACGGACCAGGGCTGCAGTCGTTCGCGATGCAGTACCGGCGCGGTTGGGCGTGCGGTGCCGCGCATTGCGGCGGTCGTGCTCACGCCAGCGCCTTCTCCGCCTGAAGCAGCTTGTCGATGATCCGCCCGAGCCACTGCTGCTCCTCGCTGTCCAGATGCGCCAGCAGCCTCCGCTCGTGTTCCAGCGCGAGCGGCGCGATGTCCGCGTAGACCTTCCGCCCCTTCGCCGTGAGGCACAGCACCGACTGCCGCTTGTCGTGGTCGGCGGTCGAGCGTTTCACGCGGCCGTCTTTCATGAGTTCGGCGACGGCGCGGCTCACGGCGACCTTGTCCATGGCCGTGCGCTCGGCGACTTCGCGCGCGGACAGGCCGTCGTAACGGCCGAGCACGGCAACGACGCGCCATTCGGTGATCGAGAGCTGGAAGCGCGTCTCGTATTCGCGCGCGATTGCCTGGCTGACCGTGTTGGACAGCACGGACAGGCGGTAGGGCAGAAATTTCTCGAGTTCCAGCGGTGCGTTACCGGCCATGCGGCGGTGTCCCTTGCAAATGGTTTCAGTTGAAACTATAACGGCGGTCTCGCCAGACCGTCACGTTACCGGAGCCAGCCATGAGCGCGCAGCCGAATCTCGGCATGAAGCCGACCCAGTTCGAGAATCCCATGGGCATCGACGGTTTCGAATTCGTCGAGTTTGCCGCAGCCGACGGCGCTTTGCTGCACGCGCTGTTCAAGCGCATGGGCTTCACCGCCGCGATGCGCCACCGCACCCGCGCGATCACGCTGTACCGCCAGGGCGGCGTGAATTTCCTCGTCAACGAGGAACCCGATTCGTTCGCGGCGGATTTCGCGAAAGCCCACGGCCCCTGCGCCTGCGGTTTCGCGATCCGCGTGCAGAAGCCGGCGCAGTGGGTCGCCGAGCAGGCGATCGCGAACGGCGGCGCGTATATCGATCACAAGGCCGACACCCGCGCCGTCGACACGCCGGTCATCAAGGGCATCGGCGACTGCATGCTGTATCTCGTCGACCGTTACGGCGACAACGGCACGATCTACGGCGAATTCGAGCCGATTCCGGGCGCCGATCAGAACCCGAAGGGCTTCGGTCTGACCTTCATCGACCACCTCACGCACAATCTGTACTTCGGCAACATGCAGAAGTGGTCGGACTACTACGAACGTCTGTTCAACTTCCGCGAGATCCGCTACTTCGACATCAAGGGCAGCAAGACCGGCCTCGTGTCCAAGGCGATGACCGCGCCCGACGGCATCGTGCGCATTCCGCTCAACGAATCCTCGGACCCGAAGAGCCAGATCAACGAATACCTCGACCAGTACCAGGGCGAGGGCATCCAGCACATCGCCTGCTTCACCGACGACATCTACGAAACGGTCGAGGCCATGCGGGCCGCGGGCGTCGAGTTCCTCGACACGCCCGACACGTACTTCGACGTGATCGACGAGCGCGTGCCGAACCACGGCGAGGACGTGCCGCGTCTGGCGAAGAACAAGATCCTCATCGACGCCGACAGCGAAACCAAGCAGCGCAAGCTGCTGCAGATCTTCACCCAGAACGCGATCGGCCCGATCTTCTTCGAGATCATCCAGCGCAAGGGCAACGAAGGTTTCGGCGAGGGCAATTTCCAGGCCCTGTTCGAATCGATAGAACGCGACCAGATGCGCCGCGGCGTGCTGTAATCGCGCGCCGCGCCGTCCCGCGGCGAGATCACTCTGAGCACGGCGGGCTGCGCCCGCCAACCGGATACCGATGGCTCCGAACTACCTTTCCGGCTTCGGCAACGAACACGCGAGCGAAGCGCTGCCGGGCGCGCTGCCGCAGGGGCGCAATTCGCCGCAGCGCGTGCCGTACGGCCTGTATGCCGAACAGCTCTCGGGCACGGCGTTCACTGCGCCGCGCCATGCGAACCGCCGCAGCTGGCTCTATCGCATCCGGCCGTCGGCCATGCACCGGCCGTTCGCGGCGTTCGCGCAGCCGCGTTTCCACAATCGTTTCGACGACGCGCCGCCGACGCCGAACCAGCTGCGCTGGGATCCGCTGCCGCTGCCCGACGGCGATGTCGACTTCATCGACGGCCTCGTGACGTATGCCGGCAACGGCTCCGCCGCGGCGCAGAGCGGCATCGCGATTCACCTGTATGCGGCGAACCGCTCGATGCAGGGGCGCTATTTCTATTCGGCCGACGGCGAGCTGCTGGTCGTGCCGCAGCAGGGCCGCCTGTCGATCGCGACCGAATTCGGCGTGCTCGAGGTCGAGCCGCAGGAGATCGCGCTGATTCCGCGCGGCGTGCGCTTCCGCGTCGACCTGCCGGACGGCCCGTCGCGCGGTTATGTCTGCGAGAATTTCGGCGCGCACCTGCGCATTCCCGATCTCGGTCCGATCGGCTCGAACGGTCTCGCCAATCCGCGCGACTTCCTCGCACCGGCGGCGGCCTGGGAAGACCTCGAAGGCGATTTCGAACTGATCGCGAAATTCCAGGGCGAGCTCTGGCGCGCGGCGATCGGCCACTCGCCGCTCGACGTCGTCGCCTGGCACGGCAACCACGTGCCGTACAAATACGACCTGCGCCGCTTCAACACGATCGGTTCGATCAGCTACGACCATCCCGACCCGTCGATCTTCCTCGTGCTGACCTCGCCGAGCGACACGCCGGGCGTCGGCAATATGGATTTCGTGATTTTTCCACCGCGCTGGCTCGTCGCGCAGGACACGTTCCGTCCGCCGTGGTTCCACCGCAACATCGCGAGCGAGTTCATGGGCCTGATCCACGGCGTCTACGACGCCAAGGCCGGCGGCTTCGCGCCGGGCGGCGCGAGCCTGCACAACTGCATGAGCGGACACGGCCCCGACGCCGCGACGTTCGAGAAGGCGAGCAACGCCGATCTCGCCAAGCCCGACCACATCCGCGACACCATGGCCTTCATGTTCGAGGCGCGCGCGGTAATCCGGCCGACCGCGCAGGCGCTCGCATCGCCGCAGCTGCAGCAGGATTATCACGACTGCTGGCAGGGCCTCGAAAAGCACTTCAATCCCAGTCAGCGCTGACCGGCGCGAGCGGAGCGGAACACTCATGAAACTCGCAAGTCTCAAGGAAGGCGGCCGCGACGGCACGCTGGTCGTCGTCAGCCGCGATCTGTCGCGGGCCGTGCGTGCCGGGGGCATCGCCGCGACGCTGCAGCGCGCGCTCGAGGACTGGAGCCATGTCGCTCCGCGCCTCAACGCGCTGTCGGAGCAGCTCAATGCATCCGTCGCGGGCAGTGGCGCCGCGCCGGAAGGCGCGTTCGACCTCGATCCGGCGCTGCTCGCCGCACCGCTGCCGCGCGCCTATGAATTCGTCGACGGCAGCGCGTACCTGCCGCACGTCGAGCGCGTGCGCAAGGCGCGCAACGCCGAGGTGCCCGCGTCGTTCTACGTCGATCCGCTGATGTACCAGGCGACGAGCGCCGGCTTCTACGGTCCGCGCGATCCGGTCGTCGTGCCGAGCGAGGACTACGGCATCGATCTCGAGGCCGAGGTCGTCGTCGTCACCGACGACGTGCCGATGGCGGTCGCGCCGGCCGATGCCGCCGCGCACATCCAGCTGATCGGTCTCGTCAACGACGTGAGCCTGCGCAATCTGATTCCGGACGAGCTCGCGAAGGGCTTCGGCTTCCTGCAGTCCAAGCCGCGCTCGGCGCTGTCGCCGGTGTTCGTGACGCCGGACGAACTCGGCGACGCCTGGCAGGACTGCAAGGTGCATCTGGCGCTGACCACGCACCTCAACGGCACGTGGTTCGGCGCGCCGGAAGCCGGCGTCGACATGCAGTTCAACTTCGCCCAGCTCGTCGCGCACGCGGCGAAGACGCGCCCGCTGTCGGCCGGCACCATCGTCGGCTCGGGCACGATCGCGAACCAGGACACCTCGACCGGCGCGTCCTGCCTCGCCGAGCAGCGCGTCGTCGAAACCCTGCGCGACGGCAAGCCGGCGACGCCGTTCATGCGCTTCGGCGATCGCATCCGCATCGAAATGTTCGACCGCGCCGGCAACAGCATCTTCGGCGCGATCGAACAGACGATGCGGGCGCCCTGACGGCTCGGCGATTGGCGTGCCCGCGGCAACGGAGTAGATTCGCCGCAGGCCGGGCGCATACGGATTTCCGCGCAGGGCCCACCGGCAGCACGGCACGAGGCGGTCGGGCACGAGCCCGGCCAAGGCGACGAGTTGAGACCCTGCCTGAGGGAGAAGCAGCGATGTCGGCAGAAGGCTTGCGGCTGTACAGCTATTGGCGTTCGAGCGCGGCCTACCGCGTGCGCATCGCGCTGAACCTCAAGGGTCTGCCCTACGAGATCATTCCCGTACACCTGACCGCGAACGGCGGCGAGCAGCACTCGGCCGAATACGCGCAGATGAACCCGCAGGAATTCGTGCCGACGCTGCTCGACGGCGGACGCGTCATTCGCCAGTCGATGGCCATCATCGAATATCTCGACGAGTCCTACGACGGTGAAATCAAGCTGCTGCCGCCGACCGCGCGCGACCGCGCGCGCGTGCGCGGACTCGCCCAGATCGTCGCCTGCGACATCCACCCGATCAACAATCTCCGCGTGCTGCAGTACCTCGAACGCGAGTTCAACACGCCGACCGAGGAACGCGAGCGCTGGTCGCGCCACTGGATCCGCGAAGGCTTCGACGCGCTCGAAGAGCTGCTCGCGGAAAACCCGTCGACCGGCCAGTTCTGCGAAGGCGACGACCCGAGCCTGGCCGACGTCTGCCTCGTTCCACAGGTATACAACGCAAAGCGCTGGGGCCTGGAGCTGACCGACTGGCCGACGATCGCGCGCATTGCCGACGAATGCCTGAAACTGCCGGCGTTCGACCGCGCGCGGCCGGAAAACCAGATCGACGCGCCGAAAAGCTGATCCGCGAAAGCGGGTTTGCGGGAGCGGGTTCGTCCGGTACTGCCGCGGCGCCGGGCTGCGGCCATAATCGGCCGCATGATCTTCGTCTTCGACAACTGGCGCATCGACACGGCGCGGCGCGAGGCACTGCGCGACGGTCAGGCGGTTACGCTGCCGCGGCGCGTGTTCGATCTCGTGGTCTATCTGCTGCAGCAGCGCGAGCGCGCGGTTGGCCGCGACGAACTGGTGTCGGCGGTCTGGGGCCGCGTCGACGTCGCCGACGTGCAGATCAGCCAGCTGATCGCGCGCACGCGGCGCCTGCTCGGCGACGATGCGCAGACCCAGGCGACGATCCGCACGGTCAGCGGCTTCGGCTATCGCTGGGTCATGCCCGTGCGCGAGCCGGGCGATCAGGCTGCCGAGGCCGCGGCGGCATTGCCGGATGCGATCCCTCCCTTCACGCCGGACAGATTTGTCCCGCCCGGGAAACCGATGGCCCGGTCCGACGCAGCCGTCGTCGCGTCGGCCGGCCGGATACCGCGCCGGCGCCGGCTCGGGCTCGGCATCGCCCTTGCCGCGGTCGCGCTGATCGTCGTCGTCGCGGCCGTGCGATTGTCCGACCGCCGCGCGGCGATCGTGGCGCCGCGCGCACCGGCCGCCGGTGCGATCGCGGTCCTGCCGCTCGACGTCGACGCCGGTGCCGACGCGGGCTGGATGCAGCTCGGCCTCATGGATCTCGTCGCTGGCCGCCTGCGCGCGGCAGGTCTCGCCGTCCCGCCGAGCGACAGCGTGCTCGTCGCCCTGCGCGCGCTGGAACCGGCGTCGCGCGGCGCGCCGGCAATCGCCGACGCACAGCGGATCAACCCGATTCTCGGCACGCGCCGCCTCGTGCGCGGCAGCGTGCGCCGCGTCGCCGCCGGCTGGCGCGTGATGCTCGAAGCGCCCGACGCCGAGGGCTTGCCGCGCCGCATCGAAGCCGAGCGCGACGACCCGATCGCCGCAGGCCGCGACGCGGCCGACCTGCTGTTGGCCGCGCTCGGTCACGCGGAAGCCGCGGCCGGCGAGGGCGACACGCCCGAACTCCTCGTGCAGCGCAGCCAGGCCGCGATCCTCGGCGGCAATTTCGACACGGCGCAGGAGATTCTCGACGGCGCCGCGCCGGCACAGCGCGCGCTGCCGCGCGTGCAGTTGCAGCTCGCGCAGATCGACTTCTACCGCGGCCGTCTCGATGCCGCCGCGCGGCGGCTCGACACGGTGCTGGCCGGCGAGCCCGCGGGCGACATGCGCGCGCGCGCGCTGACGTCGCGCGGCATGCTGCTGATGCGGCGCGGCGACTGCGCCGCGGCCGAGCAGTCGTTCACGACCGCGCTGACGGCGACTTCCGCGGTCGACGCGACCGCACTCGCCGGTCGCGGGCTCGCGCGCAGCTGCCGTTTCGAACACGGCGACGCGGTCGCCGACCTCGGCCTCGCGCGGCTCAAGCTCGAAGCCGCCGGCGACCGGCTCGGCGTCGCGCGCGTGGACAACTACCTCGGCATCGCCTATGCGAACCGCCATCGCCTCGAGCCGGCGCTCGCACGCTTCGAGTCGGCACTTGCGACCTATGCGGCGTTCGGCGTCGCCGATGCGCAGCGCGCGGCGCTGAGCGGGCTGCTGGACACGCACGTGCTGCTGCTGCGCTGGTCCGATGCCGAGCGCGATGCGGCGCAGCTCGCGGCCTTGCGCCCGCGCATTGCCGACATCGCGCAGACGCAGACGCTCGACAGCGACCGCGCGCGCGTCTTTGCCGGCCTCGGCCGCTTCCGCGAAGCGGCCGAATTGCTCGATGCGGACGCCGGCGCCGCCGCCGATGCGGCTGCGCGACGCTATCGCGAGGCCGCACTGGCCGAGCTGGCCTGGCGCCGCGGACAGCCGGAGCCGGCGCGCGAAGCCGCGATGCGCGCACTCGCCGAATGGCCGCCGCGCGCCGACGACGTGCGTCGCGCGGCGCTGATGCTGCTGCGCCAGCGCGCCGG
>NZ_DATIGT010000148.1:0-13669 GCF_035481375.1 Tahibacter sp. | reverse complement strand
GCCGAGCCAGCACGCGATTCTCAACGACGCGCTGAACGCGCTCGCGGCGATCCCGCGCGCGTCGGCCGCCGAAGCGATCCTTCAGGTCGAACGCCGTCTCGCGCCGCTTGACCGGCATCTGCTCGATGCGCTCTACCGGCGCGATGTCCTGCATCGGGTGCGCGACTGGCAGTTCTGGCGCCGCGATGCGCTGCGCTATCCGCTGCGTTCGCTGCAGGCACGCAATGACACCGCGTCGTTTCTGCTGCAGGCCGCCGACGGCGGCGGCGGCGCGGCCGGCATCGGTCTGCTGATGCTGGCCGACGTGGCCGGCGTCATGACCGCACACCTCGGCGCGCGCCACCACGAACGCGCGAATCGCATGCTGCTCGCACTCAACGCCATCGACGCGACACACGAACTCGCCGGCATCGCGGCGATCCGCAGCGCGTTGCTCGCCTAGTGTCCCGTCCCGAAAAAAAAGCCGGCACGTGGCCGGCTTTTTCGCGAAACGCGGAACCGTCTCTTACATCTTGAACTCGATGCGACGACGCACCGTCGCCTCGACCGCGGCACCATTGCGCATCGCCGGGTTGAAGTTCCAGCGCTGGACCGCGTCGAGCGCGGCGCGGTCGAACGTGCGCGGCGGATCGGCGTCGAGCACCCGCGCGTTCGCGACACTGCCGCTGCTCGTGACCGTGAACTCGACCTGCACCCAGCCTTCCTGACGACGGCGCAGCGCCGCGTTCGGATACTGCGGCGGCACCGACTTGACGAGAACCGCATCGCGCGTCTCACCGCCGGCAGGCGCCGCGGCCGCCGGAGCGGCCGACGCGGTCGTGGCTGCCGGCGTTGCTTCGGGCGTGGCTGCCGGCGTGGCCGTGCGCGTGCCAGCACCGGTGGATGCCGTCGACGGCGCGGCGCCCGCACCCTCGGCGGTGCCGGTCGTGCCGGCCCCCGGCGTCGACGCCGGCGTCGCCGCGGTCGCTGCCGGCTCGGCTGCGCGACGACGCGCCGCTTCTTCGGCTGCGGCGGCCTGGGCCGCTTCGCGTTCGGCGATCTTGCGCTGTGCGTCGAGCTTGGAACGCAGGATCGTCAGCGTGTAGTTGTTCGGATCGACCTTGGTCAACAGCTCGATGACGCGATTCGCGTTGTCGATGTTGCGCGCGTTGATGTCCTGCTCGGCCGCGCTCGCCGCGAACGTGAACAGCTCGCGCAGTGCGTCCTGCGCGCCGCTGTTGCCGGGTTCCTTCTCGAGGATCTTCAGATAGAACTCGAGCGCGTTGTTGCCGGGCGGCGACACGAGGCGCTGCTCGTTGAGCGCGGTTCGCGCTTCCTTGAACAACTGGTCGACGGTCAGTGTGTTGAGCTTGTCGAGCGTGGCCGGATCGGGCGTCACGGGCGCGGTCGTCGAACCGGGCGCGGCCTGTCCGGCTTCGGTCGCCTGCGTCACCGCTTCGGGAATGCTGACGCCGGGCGTACGCAGGAAGAAGTACCAGCCGGCTGCGCCGAGTGCTGCTACGACGACGATGGCCGCGATGATTTTTGGAGCGGCGTTGCCGCGCGCGTGACGGAGGGAACGAAAATCGATTCGGGCAGCCATGGTTTCTCGTCGCAGCAACAGAGGATTACCGGTGTTCCGCGCTCCCTCGACGTCATTCCCTCATTGCGGCCATGCGGCTTTCGCCGTGCTATCCCCCATGGCCGCTCGGCGCGGATGACTCGAATGTAGCGCATTTTGCGACGAGTGTCGCAAGCCTCATGCCAACCGCATCGCAGTCGCATCGAACTCGTGCTGTTAGGCACATGAGTGACGGCGACCGTCAGAATCGGTCGCTGGATGGCAGGTAGCGCAGCGAAGTGTCTACGGCGCAGCGTCGAATCCGCTTGCGAATATGCGATCGCTGCCTGCCGGGTTCGGCAGTACGACGAGCGTCGCCGAGCGCGCCGGCACGGCCGTCAGTGCGAAGTTCGTGCCCGCCACCGTGCCGCTGCCGGCCGCGGCGAGATGGTGCGATCCGTCGAAGCGCCAAGCCGTCCACGCCCCGCTCATGGCGCCCGACACGGTGACATTGACGTTCTGCGGCGACGTGGACTTGTTGAACAGCAGCAGAAAGAGTCGCTCGCCGCTGCGATGGATCGCGTAGGCCGACAACGCGTCGGCGTCGCTCGCGGTCGTGCGCACCGAATCGCCGCCGACGCGGGCGAACGCGCCGTCGTAGTTCAGGTACAGCTTGAACGCATCCTCGGCATAGCTGCCGGGCGTCGGCGCCCCCCAGCGCATCGCCGCATCGACGCCCTCGCGCGCGAAGATCGCAAGCGCTTCGGCCTGCGCGAGCGCGCCGGTCGCGCCCTGGTCGGGTCCCCAGTTGTATTCGCTGATCGCGAGCTTCGTGCCGGGACAGCTCTGCGCGATCCACGCCTTTGCGCGCGGAATCAGTCCGGGCTTGCTGTAGTGATACGCGTCGGCGTCGCCGAGGTCTGCGATCCAGGATTCCGACACGTAGTTCGGGTCATGGAGTTCTTTCAGCGACCGCAACCGTTTCGCGGCGACCGCCGGGCTTTCGGAATAACCGAGGTTGCCGCTGTTGAAGTCGATGATGCCGCCGCCCTGCGGGTAGTAGTGCAGATCGAGATAGTCGACGAGCCGCACGCCGTTCGCAGTCTGGTACGCACAGACCTGTTCGAGGTACCACTGCACGAACGGCTTGCCGCCGTGCGCGGCGCGGTCGGGTCCGGCGAGGCAGTTGCAGTCTTCCGCATCGGCCGCCGACGTGAACAGGTCGGGATAGCCCCAGGTCACCGGGCCGAACACGAGCGCCGCGGCATCCTGCTGCTTGATGCGGATCGCGAGATCGCGACCGCGCGTCCAGACCTCGTCGTAAGTCGGCGCCGCGGGATGCACGTCGCGATGCGTCGAGTTCCAGAGCATGGGCTCGTTGTCGAGCGCATAGAGCCGCACGCCGCCGGCCGCGGCCGTGCCGTAACGCGACTGGAAATGCGCGATCCATGGCGTCCAGAACGCCGGAGTCACGTCGAACGACGTATCGCTGCGCGCATTGTTGACGATGTGAAAACGCTGCTGGCCGTCGATCGTCGCGTAGTACTGACAGTAGCGGTTGCCCTGTGGATCGGTGCGCGTGTTCTGCGCCGGATCGCATTCGCCGTTGCCGGCGTCGGCCGTGCACCAGCCGGCCGAACCGGGCTCGTCGCATTCGTCGCGCAGCTGCGGGCCGTATTTGGTCTGCGAGAATCCCCAATGCTTGTTCGTGCGGTCGTCGAGCGGCGCAACGCCGATGCTCGGAATCGACATCAGCGCTTCGCCGCCGTTCGCGCGCGTCGCATCGATGAAGGCGTCGGCCGAATTGCCGGCCGGCGGCGAGCCGCTGCCGCCTGGAGTGTCGGGAATGTTCTGCCAGTACCAGTCGCCCGCTGTGCTGTGCACGTCGGCCTGCCAGTTGTAGCGCGTCGTCGAATTCCCGCCCCAGCGACGCAGCGGATAGCGTACGGCCGCAAGCGTCGCGGCATCGCCATAGCTGACGCCGAAGATCAACGGACTCACCGCGCGGCGCTCGAGCGCGAGATCGACGCTGACGTTCTGCGTACCGGCCGGCGGCTGCGTCGTGCGCGCGTTGAAGCGCAGCGTGTCGAAATACACCGTGCCCTGCGTCGCGCCGCTGAAGTCCATGAGCTGCACGCGATTGAAGCTGCCCGAGGCCAGACCTGTCGCCGCATTGAACGGCAGCGTGACCGCGTGCCAGGTCGCGGCGACGATGCCGCCGCTCGTGTACGTCGCGACGTCGACTTCCGCGAGCGCGGCCTGTCCGTCGAGGAGGCTCAGACGCAGGTTCTGTCCGCCGTTGCTGCCGCCATGGATCCAGAACGTCAGCGATTCGTAGTCGGCAGCTTCGTGATTCGCCGACGGCGATGCGAACAGCAGGCCGTTCCAACTGCGCGGCACGAACCGGATCGAGCGGCCGCCGCCCTGCAGCGGCGCAGTGTTCGCCAGCGAGTAGTCCGCCGCCGCGGCCCAGCTCCAATCCTGGAAAGTCGGATGCAGCGCGTCGGCGTAAAGATCGAACGAGCTCTGCGCGTCGGCCCGGGTGCAGGCGAGCAACAGCAGCAGGACAGGCAGCAGGCGAGCGGTCATGATGACTCCGGCGCAATCGACGCCAGCTTAGCGCCTGTGCCGGAAGCGGACGTGCGCAGCGTCACAGCGATCGGATGCGACGCGTCGCACGTTGCGCAGGCAGCGCCGCGACGCTCAGCGCGACGCGGCCGGCGGCAGCGGAAAGACGATGCGCGTCGTGCCCTGCAGCAGATCGCCCTCGGCGTATTCCTCGATGAGCAGATCCTGCGCGCGCAGGCCCTTCACCATCAGCCAGGCGCGCAGCTTCTCCACGAGCTTTCGCCGCTCGCTCACGTTGCCGCGATGCAGCAGCTGAGCGGCAGGCCCTGCCGCGAGTTCGCGGCCGCGCACGATCGTGTCTTCGGGCATCACGTCGTAAGGCGCCGGCAGCGCGAGCTGGAAACGGCCCGCGCTCGCGTCCTGCGCCGACGCCAGGCTCAGCGGCGGACCGGCGATCGCAAGTCCGTTCTGCGCAGCGAACCGCGTGAGCTGCGCGACCGCGCCGTTCCAGCGGCGCAAGGTCTCGGCGTCGTCGGCACCGGCATCGAGCACGACGTAGATCAGACGCCGGGCCGGCGTGTCGACGACCTGCGGCGCGATGCCGCCGACGTCGACGTTCGGAAACGTCTCGGCGAGCTGCTTCATGTTCGACAGGCCCTGTTCGAAGTCGGGGCCGACCATGCGATCCATGAACAGTCCGAGATAGCGTCCCACGACGCCCCAGCCGAAAGTTTCGTCCAGATGCAGCGGCAGGGAGGAATCGAGACGCCAGGTCACGCGCGTCTCGTCGTTCTGCGTCGACAGGTCAAAGCGCGCGGTGGACGTGCCGCGTACGCCGAAATCGAGTTCGAACGTGACGACCTGCTCCGGTATCGCGGCGACGAGCGTCTGCGAGCCTTCGCCGACGTCGCTGCGCGCGCTCTTCCACGCGAGCTTCGCGCCGACGCCGCTGTCGGGGCCACTGAAGACATAGGTCGCCGCAGGGTCGCGCCGGAACCACGGCGACCAGTCGTTGAACCGGCGCAGGCTCGTCAGCAGCAGATAGATCTGCGACTGCGGCCGCGCGATCGTGATCGAGCGTTCGACGTGAGCCCGGTCGGGCAAGGCGAACGCGAGGCCGATCAGCAGCACGGTCACGACGAGCAGCAGGCCGAGCAGACGCAGCAACAGACGCATGAACGATCCTCCTGGCGGGCGCGCCGACGGAGGAATGCTAGCCCTCCGCGCGTCCGGTGTCGCCTGAGCCGGCGCGACGGCGCATCGGACGCAAACGAAAAACGCCGCTTGCGCGGCGTCCTCGTGATCGGATCCGAAGTCCGCCCCCTGCGCTGGGCACCGCAGGGGTGGCAAATCCGAAACGTATTGCTGGTTGTACTTGTTGTTGCGGTACAGCTGAGCGAATTACTTCGCGGCGGCAGCCGGCTTCGCAGCCTTCGTCGCGCGGGCGGCCTTGGCAGGCGCCGCCTTCTTCGCAGCCGCCTTCTTGGCGGTGGACTTCTTCGCCGTCGCCTTCTTGGCGACCTTCTTCGCGGCTACCTTCTTGGTAGCTGCCTTCTTGGCGACCTTCTTGGCCGGTGCAGCCTTGGCCTTGGCGACTTTCTTGGTCGTCGACTTCTTGGCAGTGGCTTTCTTTGCCGCTTTCTTCGCGGCGGGTTTCTTCGCGGTTGCTTTCTTCATGGCCATACGTTTTAGCTCCTCGTCAGTTGGCAGTGGTTGCCCAGTAAAAGCGTGCAGAAACGCCTCGCACAGCAGATCGCTGTTGGTCGCATGGCGGAGGTTGGCGACCTGCCGCCGCGTACGTTCATCAGAGAGGAGCCGGAGTACGTGCATCGGGATCGAAACGGTGATCTTGCGGACCGCTTCGGACTTGCTCCCGTGTTCGACATACGGGTCGATGTACGTGTCTACCGCCATATCTCCATTACGCGCGCGTTTCAACGGCGCGAAAATTATTCCTGTCGTCCAGCAGTGTCAACAAGTTTTCGATGCGTGACAATCACATGCACGAAGACTGCTCATTCTCGGCGCGGCATCCGGCGCGCGAGCGGCGCGCTCATCGACGCCGCGAAGCCGCCGGCGACGGACGTCTGGCCGCCTAAACGGATAGGACTCCGCGTCGCGTTGCAGCGGGCGCGCCGACGCAGGGCCCGCGCGAAAACCCCGTCAATCGCGCGGCAATCGTCGAATCCATAATTATTTTTATTCATTTATTTACAATGCGTCATGGCCGTGGCGCAGCTCCGCCGCCGTGCCGGCCGCAACCGCCGCGCGTCGCGTCGAGTGCGATCCGATGCGCCCGGCGACACCGATCGCCGATGTCGCTCGCGTTCAGCTCGCGGACCGCAGCGACGTCGGTTGCGGACCGATTTGCGCGAAAGTGCGCAGACTCGAAGCGCCGCGACGTCGTCGTCAGCGACCTCGTCGCGGCGCGCTCGTCGCGCGATGCGATCGCGTCGATCGATCGTTCGCGGCGCATCGAGCGGCACTGCGCGCGATGCTTCCGACGCTGCATCGACGAGGACATCGGCATACGCGATCGCCGTGTTGCCGAGATGCGACAGCCCTCGCGCGCCGGCACGCCCGCCAACGAAAAAGGCGCGCCGAAGCGCGCCTTTTTCTGCGAGCGCATCGCGAGCAGCCGGTCATTCGTCTTCGTTGTCGAGCTGTTCCGCGTAAGCGTCGGGATCGAGCAGGTTTTCCATGTCTTCCTGCAGATTGGTCGGACGCACGACGACGATCCAGCCGTCGCCGTAAGCGTCTTCGTTGATCGTCTCGGGCTTGTCCGACAGCGCCGCGTTGACCTTGATGACTTCGCCTGCGACGGGCGCGTACACGTCGGATGCGGCCTTGACCGATTCGACGACGGCACAGCCGGCGCCGACTTCGAGCGTGTCGCCGACGTTGGGCAGCTCGACGTAGACCAGATCGCCGAGCAGACCCTGGGCGTGGTCGGAAATGCCGATCGTGACGGTGCCGTCGTCTTCGACGCGCGCCCACTCGTGGGATTTCATGAATTTCAGGTCGCCGGGAATTTCGTTCATGGTCTTGTCCTGTCAGGTAGGCACCGCGGCGCGATTCTACACGCCGACGGCGAGAAGCAATCAGGTGGGGGACGCGCGGCTCAGACGCCGTCGCAGGGTTTGCCGTCGCGCACGAACGGGAACTTCACGACGCGCACCGGTACGAGCTTGCCGCGGATGTCGACCTGCACGTTGCCGGGTTCGCCCGCCGGAACGCGCGCGAACGCGATGGCCTTGCCGAGCGTCGGCGAGAACGTGCCGGACAGGATCTCGCCGTCGCCGTTCGCGGTCACGACGCGCTGGCCGTGACGCAGTACGCCCTTCTCGTCCATCACGAGGCCGACCATCGCGCGCGGCACGCCGGCAGCCTTCTGCCGTTCGAGCGCGGCGCGGCCGGTGAAGTCGCGGCCCTCGTCGAGCGCGACGGTCCACGCGAGCGCCGCTTCGTACGGCGAGACGGTTTCGTCCATGTCCTGTCCGTAGAGATTCATGCCGGCTTCCAGGCGCAGCGTGTCGCGCGCGCCGAGTCCGGCCGGCGCGACGCCGGCAGCCTGCAGACGATTCCAGAGTTCGACCGCCTGCGCTTCGGGGACGATGATTTCGTAGCCGTCCTCGCCCGTGTAGCCGGTGCGCGCGATGAACAGACCGTCGCCCTCGCAGGCGACGAACTTGCCGATCTTCGCCGCCTTCGCCGCGGTCTCCGGCGACAGCAGGCTCTGCACCTTCGCGCGCGCATTCGGCCCCTGCACGGCGATCATCGCGAGTTCGGGCCGCTCGGTGACGCTGACGTCGAAGGCCTTGGCCTGCTGTTCGATCCAGGCCAGGTCCTTGTCACGCGTCGCCGCGTTGACGACGACGCGGAACCAGCCCTCGCTCTGGAAATAGACGATGAGATCGTCGATGACGCCGCCGTCGGCATTGAGCATGCACGTGTAGAGCGCCTTGCCCGGCGACTTGAGCTTGTCGACGCTGTTGGCGACGAGCGCGCGCAGGAAGTCGCGTACGCGCGCGCCGCGCAGATCGACGACCGTCATGTGCGAGACGTCGAACATGCCGGCGTCGCGACGCACGGCGTGATGTTCCTCGATCTGCGAACCGTAGCTGATCGGCATGTCCCAGCCGCCGAAATCGACCATCTTCGCGCCGAGCGCGCGGTGGGTGGCATTGAGTACGGTCTGCTTGCTCATGGGAAAGTCCGTGCGGGGGAGTCGCGCATTATCACGACCGCCCTGCGGCAATCCAAGCGCATTAGCCATGCGCGGACGGGCGGATTCCACACGCAACGCCGGCGCTCGGCCGCGGCCGGCGCTGCATCAGTCCGCCGTGCCGACCGGCCTGACGCGGAGCATCGCACCGTCGACGCCGACCACGACGACGCGGCTGCCCGCCGGCATGTCGGCGCCTTCGACGAGCCACAGCGAATCGCCGACGCGCGCCTTGCCGCGACCGTTCTCGATCGCCGTGTCGAGCACATAGCGCTGGCCGATCAGCTGCTCGGCACGCCGGTTCAAGGTCGGCGAGCCTTCGGCACGCAGCGCGTGACGCGCGAAGCGCCAGTACGCAAAGCACGCGGCGAATGCGAGCACGACGAAGAGGACGACCTGCGTCAGCAGGTTCATGCCCGGCACGAACACCAGCAGCGTACCGACGCCGGCCGCGGCGAGACCGATCCAGAGCAGGAAGAAGCCCGGCAGCACGATCTCGGCCGTGATGAACACGAGCGCCGCGATCCACCAGAGATAGACGAGTTCCATGCGCGCGCCCGCTCAGACCTGAGGCTTGCCGGCGGGCGGACGCTTCGCGTCGGCTGCGGCGGCGTTCGCCACGCCGGCGCTGCGCGCGAGCTCGGCGATGCCGGCGAGCGAACTCAATATTCCGGTCGCCTCGACCGGCATCATGAGGATCTTCTGGTTCGGCGACATCGCGACCGCCTTGAACGCCTCGACATACTTCGTCGCGATGAAATAGTTCAGCGCGTTGACGTCTCCGTTCGCGATCGCGTCGGAGACCATCGTCGTCGCCTTGGCTTCGGCTTCGGCCAGGCGCTCGCGCGCTTCGGCTTCGCGGTAGGCGGCTTCGCGGCGTCCTTCTGCCTCGAGGATCGCGGCCTGCTTCTCGCCCTCGGCGCGGAGCACTTCGGACTGCCGTGCACCCTCGGCTTCGAGCACGGCGGCGCGCTTGTCGCGCTCGGCCTTCATCTGTCGCGCCATCGACTCGACGAGATCGCGCGGCGGCTGGATGTCCTTGAGTTCGATGCGATTGACCTTGATGCCCCAGGGATGCGTCGCGTCGTCGACGACGCGCAGCAGCTTCGCGTTGATCTCGTCGCGCTTGGACAGCGATTCGTCGAGGTCCATCGAGCCGATCGCCGTGCGGATGTTGGTCATGACCAGCGCGATCGTCGCCTGCTCCAGGTTCGACACTTCATAGGCCGCCTTGGCCGCGTCGAGCACCTGGAAGAACACCACGCCGTCGACGCGCACGACCGCGTTGTCCTTCGTGATGACGTCCTGCGACGGAATCTCGAGCACCTGTTCCATCATGTTTATTTTGCGGCCGACGGCCTGGACGACAGGAATCAAGATGTGGAAACCCGGCGACAGCGTCCGCGTGTACTTGCCGAACTGCTCGACGGTCCACTCGTAGCCCTGGGGCACGGTGCGCATGGTCTTGAACAGGAAGATGACTGCGACGATCGCCAGGACTATCGCCACCGACGTGCTGCTCATGACGTGATTTCCCCTGTTTTTGCGTTATGGCTCCGCAAGTATAGGTCGCCCGCGCGTCCGGCGCGTTGCCGCACCACGGCGATAACTCGGTGTTAACATCGGCCGCGTACGCCGTCGCCAGGAGCACGTGCGGGGCGACTGCTGCGCTCACTATCCACGTTGGGGAGACGACATCCATGAAGCGTGTACTTTGCCTTGCCGTCAGTGCGGCCCTGCTCGGCGGAGCCGGCAGCGCGTTCGCGATCACCGATTCGGAAACGAACGCCAGCATACCGTTCAGCTTTTCGAGCCCGGGCGCCCGCAGTCTCGGCATGGCCGGCGCGTTTCTCGGTCTGGCCGACGACGCGACCGCCGCCTACACGAATCCGGCCGGACTGACCCAGCTCGTGCAGACCGAAATCTCCCTCGAAGCGCGCCATACCGAATACAGCACGCCCTACATCGACGGCGGCACCGCCGCGATCAGCCCATTCAGCGCGAGCGGCCTCAATATCAGCGAGGCGGACAGCTCCAACCGCAATCTTTCCTATCTCTCGGTCGTCGTTCCGCGCGACCGCTGGGCGTTCGCGTTCTACCGCCACGAACTCGCACGCTTCGAGACCGATTTCGCGACGCTGAACGGCGCCAACGTCGACGACTTCCGCCTGTTTCCGTTCCGCTCGATCGCCGATCTCAGGATCGTGAGCCTCGGCGCCTCGGCCGCGTTCAAGGCCAGCGACCGCGTCTCGCTCGGCTTCGGCCTGACGCGCTATGACTTCCGCTTCGACACCGCGACGGTCCGCGTCGACGACATCGACCCGAACGACATCAAGATCGCTTCGCGCCAGTTCCAGAACGGCGACGACAACGCGTTCGGCTTCAACCTCGGCGCGCGCTTCAAGCTCAGCGACTCGCTGAGCCTCGGCGCGGCCTACCGCAAGGCGCCGCGGTTCGACTACGACGCGATCAACGTGCTCTACAGCGACATCGACGGCAATCCGCTGCCGCAGCCGCAGATCATCACGTCGCTGAACAAGGTGCGCTTCGACATTCCCGACATCTTCGGCGTCGGCATCTCCTGGCGCCCGACCGACGCGTTCGTCGTGAACTTCGACCTCGACCGCGTCATGTATTCGCAGCTGACCGACGACATCAATACGCTGTTCGACATCCAGAGCTCGGCCAACCGCCTGCAGCTCGAAGACGGGACCGAAGTTCACCTTGGCGCAGAATATACGTTTGCAAACATGACCGCGCCGTTCAGCCTGCGCGCCGGCATGTGGCACGATCCGCGCCATTCGGTCGAGTTCCGAGGCGCGCCCTCGGGTGCGGCGGACGCGGTGCTCGCGACGCTGTTCGCCGGCGGCCGCGGCTCGGAAAACCACTACAGCATCGGCGGCGGCTGGGCGTTCAAGAGCTTCCAGCTCGACTTCGCGGCCGACCTGTCCGACGGCCTCGACACCTACTCGATGTCGGGCGTCTATCGCTTCTGACCGCTTCGTTCCCGGATACGAAAAACGGCGCCTCGGGGCGCCGTTTTTCGTTGCGCGACCGCCGCGGCTTCAGTTCACGCAGCTGCGGCCGGCCAGCTCGGTCAGGCGCACGAGATTCGCGCTGCCGGCCGCATACCCGGACACCTCCGGCGTGTAGGTGACTTCGACGGTGTTGTTCGAGGTGAAGCGCAGCGTCGCCGTACCCCAGCGCGTCTGGGTCACCGAGTCGGCGATGAAGTTGAACGGGAACTGCGCGCCGCTGCCGCCGCCCTGATACAGGTCGACGCGTACGGCGCCGCCGCCGGGACGTCCGACGCCGCTGAGCCACAGCGGACTGCCGTCGGGCCGATACGTGTACCAGTACGTCACGAGCGCGCGGCTGCCGTCGCCCTGTTCGATGACTTCGAGATTGAAGCCGTAGCCCGAGCGCGCCGGCTCGAACCAGACGCCGCTGTAGCAGGCCTTGATCTGCGGATTCGTCAGGTCCGACTGCACGAGCGCCGGCGCGGTCAGCCTGCGCAGCGTCATGCTGCCCGCGGAGAAGCCGAACGCGGTCGGCGTCCATTGGATCGACGCGGTGTCGTTGTTCGCGAAGGTCATGCGCAGGCGGCCCCAGGTCGCGTTCGTGACGCCGCCGGCGCCGACCGGGAACGCGGTCGAACGCGTGCTGTAGACCGGCACGTCGATGACGTTTCCTGTCGCCGGGCCGACGCCCTGCAGGAACAGCGGCTGGCCGTCGACGTAGAGATACCAGGTGAGGTAGTAGCGCCCGTCCGGCAGCGCCTCGACGAGGAAGCCATGGCCGCTCTGGCCCGGATTGAACCAGTTGCCGCTGAACGCGCCGTTGAGCGCGCCGGGCGTGCCGCCGTTCGCACCGGTCGGATCGTCGACCACATACACGTCGGTGTTTGGATTCGGGTCGGCCGGATCCGCATTCGTGGCGCCGGACTCGAACACGAGCGCGGTGCCCTCGCAGCTCATCGCCGGACTCGTCGACGGGCCGTTCGGATCGCCGCTGCCGTTCGGCTGTGCGCGGCGCGTGGCGCCGGACTGCGCATCGAGCAGGAACACGTCCTTGTTGCCGCCGGTGTCGCCGAGAATCAGGTCGCTCGCGCTCGATCCGAATGCGACGACGCTGCCGTTGCAGGAGATCGTCGGGTCGTCGGAGTCGCCGTTGGGCGCGCCGCCACTGCGGTTGCGCACGCCGAACAGACCGCTGCCGAGATCCTTCGGCGCGTTCGCGTCCAGTCCGATCGCGGCGCCGCCCGGCGTGTAGTAGACGTAGACGTTGTTGACGCCGCCGAGCAGACCCGACACGAGATTGCCGGCGCGCGACGCGAACGTCACGCGCTGACCGTTGTAGGAAATGGCCGGACGGCCCGTGTCGGCGTTCGCCGCAGTGCCGCCGGCGTCCTGGCTCAGTCGTTCGATCTGGCCGGTCTCGAGATTCTTGCGCACGACCTGCCAGTTCGCCGTGCCGCCGAGATTCGTCGCGCGCGTGCGGAACGCCACGAACTTCGCGTTGCCGGAAATCGCCGCGTCGCAGCTGTCGCCATTGCCCTGCAGGCCGGCCGCATCGGTCGACACGCGCGTGACCGCGCCGGAATTCATGTCCATGAGGAACACGTCCTTCGCGCCGTTGCTGTCGCCGCTGACCCAGTTGTCGGCGGACGAACAGAACGCCATGAAGCCGCCGTCGGCGGACATGCTCGGTCCTTCCGCAGGACCCGACAGCGCCTGGCCGTTCGGCGCCGTCGTCGTGCAGGTCGGACGGAACAGGCCGTTCGGCGGCGCGCTGCAGAGATCGCCGGTCTCCCCGGCCTTCGGCGCGGCGCCGTCCGGCTGGTCCGCGGCGATCGGCTGATAGATGAACGCGAACGCGCGGCCGTTCGCCGAGATCGTCGCCGACGTGCTGTTGCCGCGCAGCGCGACGCCGTCGGCCGTGCGGACGCTGACGACGCGCGCGGTACCGTCGCGCCGGTTCTTCAGCACGATGTCGCGGCCGTTGATGTTCGTGTCGTCGCTGGTCAGTCCGCGCTGGCGCGTCGAGAACAGCACGACGCTGCCGTCGCCGCTGATGACCGGAGCGACGGAATCGAGCGTCGTCGGCGTGCCGTCGCGCTTGAGGCTCAGCGAACGCGCGCGACGCAGCGAGCCGATGATCTCCGTCGCACTCAGCGTGAACGGCGTGGACACGAGCGTGAACGTCGTGCGCGCCGTCGCCGGGATGGTCTCGCCCGGCGGAACGCTGTTCAATCGTACGGTCACGCTGCAGCGGCCGCTCTCGCCGCCGCCGAGACCGTTCGGCAGAGTCCAGGTGACCGTCGTGCCGCTGCCGCT
>NZ_DATIGT010000147.1:0-26279 GCF_035481375.1 Tahibacter sp. | reverse complement strand
GATCTACGGCGTGCCGGCGGGCAGTCTCGGCATCGACCTCGACGTCGTCGCCAACGGCCCGGATCCGACCGACGGCAGCAACGGCGGCGATCGCGTGCCGAGCGCGCTGGTCTACGCGCAGTGGCAACAGAACACGGTCGTGCTCGGCACGGCCGGTTACACGCCGGGCAGCGGCGCGAGTTCGGCCGGCTGGACCCTGCAGTCCGGCGCCAACGGGCAATACCGCATCGAGTTCTACATGAACGACGACAACGCGTCGGGCGGCAAGGTCTTTCTCGGCGAAACCGGCGCGACGACGGATGCGTCGGGCCTCGCCGCCGGCACTGCGTCGCTGGCGCCGGGTTCACCGACGGACACGCGCGGCAAGTACATCACCGCGACGGTGACCGACCTCAAGCCGACCGATCCGGCCGCGTCGGAACCCAATCCGCCGGGCGCGAGCGCGCCGGGGCCGGCCAACAACACGTCGGAATTTTCCGCACCCGCGCGCGTGCCGATTCCGGGATCGGTGCGCGTCGAGGCGGCATCGGTTGCGCTGACCGTGCCGGAGACCGTCGGCACCGTGATCATCAACGTCGAGCGCTTCGGCGCGAGCGAAGGCGCGGTCGACATCGACTACACGACCGTCGACGGCAGCGCCGTGCAGCCCGGCGACTACGCACTCACGAGCGGAACGCTGCACTGGAACGACGGCGAGAGCGGGCCCAGGCCCATCGTGATTCCGATCGTCGCCGACCTCGTTCCCGAGCCCGCGCAGACCTTCACGGTACAGCTGTCGAATCCGCAGGGCGGCGTCGACCTCGCCACGCCGACCGGCGCGACCGTGACGATCGATGTATCCGTGCCGGTGACGCTGCAGTCGTTCGACATCGAGTAGGCGCAGGTTGGGTTGAGCCGCAGGCGAAGCCCAACCTACGAATCCGGCAGTGTCAGACGTCCCCGTCCGCGAGCCAGCCTTCGCCGCTGCCGCGCTGGAACACGTGGTCGCCGGCGAGCACGTTGCCGGCGGCGATCGACGGCTCGGCGGCGAGGCGCGCGTAGATCGGCGTGAAGTCGGGCCGCGTCGCGTCCATCAGCTGTTCGTAACTGTCGATGACGAAATAGGTCTTCTGGTAGGTGTCGATGCGATAGCGCGTGCGCATGACGCGTTCGAGATCGAAACCGATGCGGTTCGGCGCGGCCGAATCGAGGCAGTAGATCGACTCGCCCTTCGAGCTGACGATGCCGGCGCCGTAGATGCGCAGGCCGTCGGGCGTGTTGATCAGGCCGAATTCGACCGTGTACCAGTACAGGCGCGTCAGATTGACGAGCGCCTCGGGGCCGATCGCCGCGGCCTTCACGCCGCCGCAGCCGTAGGCCTGCATGTAGTCGGCGAACACGGGATTGAGCAGCAGCGGCACGTGGCCGAACAGGTCGTGGAACAGGTCGGGTTCGGACAGGTAATCGAGCTGCTCGGGTTTCCGGATCCACCAGGTCACCGGGAAGCGCCGGTTGGCCAGGTGTTCGAAGAAGGTCAGCTCGGGCAGCAGGCCTTCGACCGCGATCAGCGTCCAGCCCGTCGTGGCTTCCAGCACGCGGTTCAGATCGCTGAATTTCGGAATCGCCTCGGCCGACATGCCGAAGCGCTCCTGGTTCTCGACGAATTCCTTCGCGGCGCGGCCGACCAGCAGTTCGCGCTGGCGCTGGAACAGCGTGGCCCAGGTGCGGTGGTCCTCGGCGGTATAGGTTTCCCACGGCTGCTCGATCACGCGCGTGGTATAGACCGGCACGTAGCCCTTGTCGGTGAGCTGATGTTCGACGCGTTGTGCGGCGCTCTGCATGGGCGTTCTCCGGGGCGCGGCAAGGTCCGCGCGACGGCCGCAGTGTAGGACTCATCCGGCGCAACAGGGTTGCTTTGTTGCGCCACCGGCCGCTGTCGGCGCAAGATTCGTTCGCAATTCAACGTTACTGAGCAACTTCATGGCAGAAACCGAGCTGGACCGGACCGATCTGCGCATTCTTGAAGTGCTTCAGCATGACGGCCGCATCACCAATGCCGACCTCGCCGACAAGGTCAGCCTGTCGGCCTCGGCCTGCCTGCGGCGCGTGCAACGGCTCGAACAGGCCGGCGTCATCAGCGGCTACGCGGCACGCGTCGAACCGCGCGCCGTGGGTCTTGGCCTGCAGGCCTTCGTGCGCGTGCAGCTGGCGCGCCACGACGCGCCGTCGATCGAGCATTTCATCCGCCGCGTCGCCGAATCGCGCGAAGTCGTAGCCTGTCATGCGCTGACCGGCGACATGGACTATCTGCTGCACGTCGTCGTCGAAGACCTCGACCATTTTTCGCGCTTCCTGCTCGATCGCCTGCTCAACGACTCGGGCGTCGCCGACGTGAATTCGAGCTTCGTGCTGCGCACCGTCAAGCAGACCGGCGCGCTGCCGCTGTAGGATCCGGCTCAGTCGACGGCCACGCGCACGCCGGCCGGGCCGTCGCAGCGCAGCCAGCCGACGAGCCGGGTGCTGCCGGCGCGCAGCGGTTCGTCGCGGTCCGGCTCCAGACGCCAGGCCGTTCCGCGCATCAGCCGATAGCCGTTCGCGCCGTCGCCGGCGGTGCAGCGGCCGTCGACGGCCAGCGCCGCGCGCGGCGCGTCGAGCGTGCCTTCGCTGTGCAGCCAGACGTCGATGACGCCGGTGTCGCCGGTCTGCGTGACGACGCGCAGCGCCGGCTGCAGCGGCTGGCCTTTCACGACGGCGCGCAGCGTGCGCAATGCCCAGGCGCGTTCGTCGCCGTCGCGGGGCAGCCGGAACCAGGCGACGCCGGCGAGATTCGGATGACGCTGCGCGCGCAGTTCGCGCAGCCAGGCCTCGATCTCGCGCGGATCGACGCGCACCTCGCGCGTGACGGCGCTGCGTGCCGGCAGACGCTGTTCGCTCTCGACCGCGACGACCGCGCCGCCGGCGTCGAGCTTGAGCCGCGCGCCGTAGGCCGGCAGCGCGACGAGAAAGGGTTTCGCGCCGCTGCGCCTGGCCCACACGGCGACGCGCCGCTGTGCGGTCGCGCCGTCGAACAGGCCCTGCGCCGGATCGTCGACCGCATGGACCTGCAGCACGCTCGCGTCGACCTGCGCGAGCACGGCGTCGAGCGCCGGCGCGTCGCGCCAGGCCGGCAGCGCCGTGATCGTCAGCGTGTCGATGCCGCCGACGTCCGCACGTATCCGCGCGAGCAGAGCGGCATAGGCGTCGAGCTGCGCCGTCGCGCAGTCGTGATCGATTTCCAGATCGAAGCGCGCGAAGCCGTTGCGCCGCAGATGTTCGCCGCGTTCGCGCAGTGCCGTCAGGAAGGCACCGAGCCGGTCCGGACCGATCGCCGCGGCGCCCTCGATGCGTACGACCAGCGTCACCGGCAGGCCGGCCGCGCGCAGCGCATCCCAGTCGATGTCGGGGCTCGTCGCGCCGCCGGTCCCGAACTGCAGCGCGAGCACGCGCAGCGAGGTCGCGAAGGTCTTCGACTCGGCGACCGCATCGCGCAGCGCCGGATCCCAGACGCGCTGCCAGACATAGACGCTGTGCGGCAACGCCGGAGCCGCACGTTCGGCGCAGGCGCCGAGCAGCACGGCGATCGACGCGAGCGCGATGGCGGCGAGACGCTCAGTGCAGCGTCGGCGGCGTGTCATCGTCGCGACGGCGGCGCGGGAATTCGAGGACCACGCCGCGTTCGTCGGGCAGGCGATGCCAGAGCACCGGCACGCGGTCGGGCCGCGGCAGTTCGTAGGTGTCGGCGTCGTTGACGATCTCGGCCTCGAGTTCCCAGCTGGGCTTGGGCAGCGCCGCGGGCGGATCGCGCTTCTGCCAGAGAAACGCCGCGATCGCACCGGCGAGCGCGCCGCTCAGGTGCGCTTCCCAGGACACGCCGGGCTCGCGCGGCAGCACGGTCGCGACCATGCCGCCGTAGAGGAAGAACACGATCAGCGCAACCGCGATCGCGTACCGGTCGCGGCGCAGCAGGCCGATCACGAACAGATAGAACATGAGCCCGTGCGTGATGCCGCTCGCACCGATGTGCCAGGACGGCCGGCCGATGAGCCAGAGTCCGATGCCGCCGGCGATCCAGATGAACGCGAGCGCGCGCCACGAGCCGCTCGGGTAGTTGAAGCGCGCGAGCGCCAGCAGCACCGCGAGCGGCACGCTGTTCATGATCAGGTGTTCGTAGGAGCCGTGGACGAGCGGCGACGTGAGGATGCCGGTCAATCCGTACCATTCGTGCGGACGCACGCCGAAATCCGTCAAATCGAGTCCGGCGAGACTCTCGAAAATCTTCACGATCCAGAGCACCGCGACGAATGCGAGCGCGAGCAGACTTGCGCGTTTCAGCTGCGGGGTTTCGCGGATCGGTATGGCGGCGGTCGTGTCCATCGCGGCGACGTTGGGGCGGCGTGGTGCGGGACAAGAGCCGACCACGACGTTATGCAGGGGTGGGCGCGTCCGGCCTCGGCTAGTCTCGGCAGGTTGCCCGGGAGAGACCATCATGCCGTCGATTCGCTTTGCCGCCACCCTGCTCGCGCTGGCCCTGAGCGGCGCCACGCTCGCCGATCCGTCCGTCACCGGTACCGCCGATGCGCGCTTCAAGGCGCTCTACGAACGCGAGTGGGACTGGCGCCAGCGCGAGTACCCGCAGTTCGCGACGTATACCGGCAACCACAGCGGGGACGGCGAGCTCGGCCACGTCGACGAGGCGAGCCAGCGGCGCCGGCTCAAGGAACTCGAAGCATTCCAGCGCGAACTCGACGCGATTCCGGTCAGCGAGCTTTCCGCGCCGCAGCAGATCGACCATGCGATCTATCGCGAGCAGCTCGCGAACGCGATCGGCACTATCCGCGTGCGCGGCTACCTGCTGCCGATGACCTCGGATTCGAGCTTCTACGCCGACCTGATCCAGCTGCCCGAATCACATCCGCTCGCGACGCGCGCCGACTACGACAACTACCTCAAGCGCCTCGCCGCGATTCCGGCGTATTTCGACGAGCACATCGCACTGCTGCAGGAAGGCGTGAAGACCGGCATGACGCTGCCGCAGGTCGTGCTGCAGGGCCGCGACGGGCCGCTGCGCAGCATCGCCGAAGGCAAGGACGTCGAGAGCAACCCGTTCTACGCGCCGTTCAGGAAGTTTCCGTCGGCGATCGGCGCCGACGAAGCCGCCGCGCTGCGCAGCGCCGGCGAGAAGGCCGTGCGCGAGCAGGTCGTTCCGGCGTACGCGAAGCTCCTGAAGTTCTTCGTCGGCGAATACGTGCCGAAGGCGCGCAAGACGCTGGGGGCGTATCAGTTGCCCAACGGCAAGGACTACTACCGCCAGCAGATCCGCGAATACGTGACCCTGGACCTGAGTCCCGAGGAAATCCACGCGATCGGGCTCAAGGAAGTCTCGCGCATTCGTGCAGAAATGGAAAAAGTGATGAAGGACGCGAAGTTCGACGGCGACTTCGCCGCGTTCCTCGCGTTCCTGCGCACCGATCCGCAGTTCTATGCGAAGACGCCGCGCGAACTGCTGATGTACGCGAGCTACATCGCCAAGCGCATCGACGGCGAGCTGCCGAAATACTTCGCGACGCTGCCGCGTCTGCCCTACGGCGTCGCGCCGGTGCCGGCCGCGATCGCGCCGTACTACACGACGGGCCGCTACAGCCCGGCGCCGGCCGGCGGCAAGGGTGCCGGCTTCTACTGGGTCAACACCTGGAAGCTCCAAGCGCGTCCGCTGTATGCGATGACCGCGCTGACGCTGCACGAGTCGGTGCCGGGGCACCATCTGCAGGGCGCGCTCGCCGGCGAACAGGGCGAGCAGCCGCCGTTCCGGCGCTACAGCTACATCTCCGCATTCGGCGAAGGCTGGGCGCTCTACGCGGAACACCTCGGCGTCGAAATGGGCATCTACGAGACGCCGTACGAGCACTTCGGCCGGCTGACCTACGAAATGTGGCGCGCCTGCCGCCTCGTCATCGACACCGGCATCCACGCCAAGGGCTGGACCCGCGACCAGGCGCTCGCGCTGCTGCGCGACAACTCGGCGCTGTCCGAACACGAGATCACGACCGAAGTCGACCGCTACATCTCCTGGCCGGGCCAGGCGCTGAGCTACAAGCTCGGCGAGCTGCGCATCCGCGAGCTGCGCGCGAAGGCCGAACGCGAACTCGGCGCGAAGTTCGATCTGCGCGCGTTCCATGACGCGGTGCTGTCGCTCGGATCGGTGCCGCTGTCGCTGCTCGATCAGCGCATCGAGCGCTTCATCGCCGAGGCGAAAGCCGCGCCGTAACACTTCGTCGCCTCGATCGCCGGGACGGCGAACGAAAACGGGGCGGCCTCGCGGCCGCCCCGTGCATACAGCAGAATTGCTTTGTTGCTTATTTCGAAATGTCCACATCCTTGGTCTCGCGCAGGAACAGGCTGCCGACGACGAAGGTGAACAGCGCGACGACGATCGGATACCAGAGGCCCTGGTAGATGTTGCCGGTCGCCGCGACGAGCGCGAACGCGGTCGTCGGCAGGAAGCCGCCGAACCAGCCGTTGCCGATGTGATACGGCAGGCTCATCGAGGTGTAGCGGATGCGCGTCGGGAACAGCTCGACGAGCCAGGCGGCGATCGGACCGTAGACCATCGTCACGTAGATCACGAGGATGCTCAGCAGCACGAAGACCATGAAGCGATTGATCTGCGCCGGATCGGCCTTGTCGGGATAACCTGCCGCCGAGACGGCCGCGCCGAGCGACTTGGTGAACGTGGTGTTCTGTTCCTTGAACTGGTCGGGCGTGAGTCCGGCGCCGTCGAAGCTCGGAATGACCTGGCTGCCGACCTTGACGCTCGCGACCGAACCGGCCGGGGCCGCCTCGTTGACGTAAGGAATGTTCTTGCCGGCGAGATAGCCCTTCACGATGTCGCAGGAGCTGCGGAACGTCACGTGCGACTTGAGTTCGCCGGGCACGAACTGGAATGCGCACTGGCTCGGATCGGCGACGACGGTGACCGGCGCAGTCGTGCTGGCCGCGGCGAGCGCCGGATTGCCGTAGTGCGTGAGCGCCTTGAAGATCGGGAAGTAGGTCAGCGCCGCGATGAGACAACCTGCCATGATGATGGGCTTGCGGCCGATCTTGTCCGAGAGCCAGCCGAACACGATGAAGAACGGTGTCGCGAAGGCGAGCGCGCCGGCCATCAGCAGGTTCGCCGTTGTCGCGTCTATCTTCAGTGTCTGCGTCAGGAAGAACAGCGCGTAGAACTGTCCTGCGTACCAGACCACGGCCTGGCCGGCGGTCGCACCGAGCAGCGCGAGCAGCGCGATCTTGCCGTTGCTCGAGAAGAAGCTCTCGGTGATCGGCGCCTTCGAGCCCTTGCCTTCGGCCTTCATCTGCTGGAACAGCGGCGACTCGTTGAGCTGCAGCCGGATCCAGACCGAGATGCCGAGCAGCACGAACGACAGCAGGAACGGCACGCGCCAGCCCCAGGCCTCGAACGCTTCGCTGCCGAGCCACGTGCGGCAGCCGAGGATCACGAGCAGCGACAAGAACAGGCCGAGCGTCGCGGTGGTCTGGATGAAGCTCGTGTACAGGCCGCGCTTGCCCTGCGGTGCGTGCTCGGCGACGTAGGTCGCCGCGCCGCCGTACTCGCCGCCGAGCGCGAGGCCCTGCAGCAGTCGCAGCGTGATCAGGATCACCGGTGCGGCGATGCCTATGCTCGCGTAACTGGGCAGGATGCCGACGAGGAACGTCGACAGGCCCATGATCACGATGGTGACGAGAAACGTGTATTTGCGGCCGATCATGTCGCCGAGGCGGCCGAACACGAGTGCGCCGAACGGACGCACGGCAAAGCCGGCGGCGAAGGCGAGCAGCGCGAAAATGAAGCCGCTGGTCGGGCTCAGCGCGGTGAAGAACTGCTTGGCGATGATCGCCGCGAGCGAGCCGTAGAGATAGAAGTCGTACCACTCGAATACGGTGCCGAGGCTCGACGCAAAGATCACGCGCTTGTGGCCTTGGGTGAGCGGCGCTGCGCCGGTGGGTGCGGCGGAGCCGTAGGGAACGCTAGCCATCGTGATCCTCCTCAGAACGAGTACTTCGCCATGAACTGCAGGCGATCGATGTCACCTTCGGCGCCGCTCTCGAGCTCGCGGCGGCCCACCATGTATTCGACGCCGACATCGAGCTTCGGCAGCGGCGAATAGATCAGGTTGACGCGGAAGCTCTGCGAACTCTTGGTGACGCCCTGTCCGGTATAGGCGACCGGGTTGTCGTATTCGCTGCGGGCGTACATCACGTTGCTGCGCAGCTGCTTGGTGAAGATATGGCGCCAGGCGACGTAGCCCGCCCAACCGTCGATGGCCTCGAGGTCGTTGTTGCTGTCGAGCACCGAATCGGCGGTGACGCCCAGACCGATGTAGCGGCTGATGGAGCCGCCGGTCAGCTGGTAGCGGATGTCGTTCTTCTCGCCGAGATTCCACTTGCCGCCGAGCGTGAGCGCGCCGCCGAACTGGCTGTCCTCGATCGCCGGCGTCGTGCCCGCGGCCGGGCGGTCGACGCGCAGGTCGCGCAACAGGCCGCCGACGCCGAAGTGGCCCCAGGTGCCTTTCCAGGTGTAGCGCGCGGCAAGATCGGGCAGTGCACCGCGGTCGGAACTCGCGGTCGCGCCGCCGCCGCGCGGAATGATCGTCGTCTGCGGATCTTCGAGCGCGATCTGGAAGTTTCCGGTCGTGTAGCGGACCTGCGGCTGGCGCACGAAGATCACGCCGTCGGTCGGACCGATGAAGTCGACCGCATCGGGCAGCGCCGCGGTATCCATGAACGTCGACCAGGTCTGGCCGGCGAGCCACTTGTTCCAGTACGCGTAGGCGTGGCGGAGCGTCACGCCGTAGGTGTTCGTCGCGTTCTCGTTGCCGAGCGCACCGCCGAAGAAGTCGAATTCGACGAACGCGCCGAGCTTGTCGTTGTTCTCGGTGACCGTATCGATGCCGATGTTGACGCGCGAGAACTTGGCGCCCGCGTCATAGTCGGTGCTCGAGCCGCTGCCGCCGACCGGCGTCTGTCCCGGCACATAGAGATCGCGGCCCGAGGCCGAATCGGCGAGTTGCCCCGAGTCGGTGCGCGTGAGCATGAAATCGGTCTTCATGAAGCCGCCGATCTTCACCGTCGTGCCGGGATTCGCGCCCGGCGTCAGCGTCGTGACCTGGATCGGTGCCTTCACGCCGGGTGCAGCCGGACCGGCCGGTGCGGCAGCCGGGGCAGCGGCTGTCGCCTTTTTCTGCGCTTCGACCGCGGTCTTCAGGTCGGCGAGCTGCTGTTCGAGTTGCGCGATGCGGGCTTCGAGTGCCGCTTCGCTGCGGCTGTCGGCCTGCGCGGCGCCGCTCAAGGTCAGCAGCAGTGCAGCCGACAGTACGGTGCGGCGTAGTGAACAAAGTGATGAGAAAGCCATTGAACCCCTCCCAAGGCATGTGGCCGGCCGAGGTTGCGCTCGTGGGTTTTGGCCTTCCATTCGCCATTGGTCGAAGCACTGACGTATTTCGACTAAAGTCGGATTGGTTGTGCGCAAGCCTCGGATAGTGTTGATGCAATGCAGCAGGGGAGGGGCGCCCGCGGCGCGTTACTTTGCTGGTTTGTATGCAAATATAAAAAGGACACCGACATGTCGAGCAAGATCTACCCGGTCGATCCGGCCTACGCGGCGAATACCCGCATCACGCGCGAACGGTACGACGCGCTGTACGCGGAGTCGGTCGCCGATCCCGAGGGCTTCTGGGCGCGCGTCGCGCAGCGCATCGACTGGATCACGCCGTTCACGCAGGTCAAGGACGTCTCGTTCGCGGCCGACGATCTGCACATCCGCTGGTTCGCCGACGGCGCGCTCAACGTGTCGGCGAACTGTCTCGACCGGCATCTCGCGACGCGCGGCGACAAGACCGCGATCATTTTCGAAGGCGACGATCCATCCGAGTCGCGCCGCATCAGCTACCGCGAACTGCATGCCGACGTCTGCCGCGCCGCGAACCTGCTGCGCAACCTCGGCATCGCCAAGGGCGACCGCGTCGCGATCTATCTGCCGATGATCCCCGAAGCCGCGGTCGCGATGCTGGCCTGCGCGCGCATCGGCGCCGTGCACTCCGTCGTCTTCGGCGGTTTCTCGCCGGATTCGCTGGCCGGGCGCATCGCCGATTCGCAGTGCAAGCTCGTGATCACCGCCGACGAGGGCCTGCGCGGCGGCAAGAAGGTCGCGCTCAAGGCGAACGTCGACGAAGCGCTGACGCGCCCGGGCACGACGTCGGTCGAAACCGTGCTGGTCGTGCGCCGTACGGGAGCGCCGATCGCGATGCAGACGCCGCGCGACCGCTGGTGGAGCGCGCTCGTCGAGGAGCAGTCGACCGACTGCCCGCCGGCCGCGGTCAACGCCGAGGATCCGCTGTTCATCCTCTACACCTCGGGATCGACCGGCAAACCCAAGGGCGTGCTGCACACGACCGGCGGCTATCTGACGTACGTCAGCTACACGCACGAGTGCGTGTTCGATCTGCGCGAGGACGACGTCTACTGGTGCACCGCGGACGTCGGCTGGGTCACGGGACATTCCTACGTCGTCTACGGCCCGCTCGCGAACGGCGGCACGACCGTGATGTTCGAAGGCGTGCCGAACTGGCCCGACGTCAGCCGCTTCTGGCAGGTCGTCGACAAGCACAAGGTCACGATCTTCTACACCGCGCCGACCGCGATCCGCGCGCTGATGCGCGAGGGCGAGGAACCGGTCCGGCGCACGTCGCGCGCATCGATCCGCCTGCTCGGCACGGTCGGCGAGCCGATCAATCCCGAAGCCTGGGAGTGGTATCACCGCGTCGTCGGCGACGGCCGATGCCCGATCGTCGACACCTGGTGGCAGACCGAGACCGGCGGCATGCTGATCACGCCGCTGCCGGGTGCGATCGACACCAAGCCGGGCTCGGCGACCAAGCCGTTCTTCGGCGTGAAGCCCGCCATCGTCGACACGAACGGCGTCGTGCAGGAAGGTCCCTGCGAAGGCAATCTGATCCTCACCGATTCGTGGCCGGGCCAGATGCGCACTGTGTACGGCGACCACGAGCGCTTCATCGACACCTACTTCCGCACCTATCCCGGCGCCTACTTCACCGGCGACGGCGCGCGCCGCGACGCCGACGGCCACTGGTGGATCACCGGGCGCGTGGACGACGTCATCAACGTGTCGGGCCATCGCATCGGCACGGCCGAAGTCGAGAGCGCGCTCGTCGCGCACCCGAAGGTCGCCGAAGCCGCGGTCGTCGGCTGTCCGCACGACATCAAGGGCCAGGGCATCTACGCCTACGTCACGCTGAAGGCCGGCGAGAACGGCAGCGACGAGCTGCGCAAGGAACTCGTCGCCTGGGTGCGCAAGGAGATCGGCCCGATCGCCTCGCCCGACTATCTGCAATGGGCGCCGGGCCTGCCGAAGACGCGTTCGGGCAAGATCATGCGCCGCATCCTGCGCAAGATCGCGGAAAACGCGACCGACCAGCTCGGCGACACGTCGACGCTGGCCGACCCCGGCGTCGTGCAGAACCTCGTCGACCAGCGCCTGATCCGCGGCTGAGGCGAGACGCGAAACCACGCGGCCCTGGCAACGCGCCGGCGCCGCGCGGGCTCGTGTTGTTGCCCGCAGTCGCCGCGGATGCGATGCTCGGGCGCATGTCCGAGATCCTGATCGCCGACGACCATCCGCTGTATCGAGACGCGCTGCGGCGTGCGTTGAACCAGGCCGCACCCGGCGCGAACCTGTTCGAGGCGTCGACAGTGCCCGAGCTGCTGACGCTCGTCGAAGCGCACCCCGACGCCGAGCTGCTGCTGCTCGACCTGCACATGCCCGGCGCACGCGGCTTCTCGGCGCTCGCCCACCTGCGCGGCCAGCACCCGGGCCTTCCGGTCATCGTCGTCTCGGCCCACGAGGAAGGCAGCGTCGCGCGCCGCGCGCTCGGCCACGGCGCCGCCGGCTACATCCCGAAATCGAGTTCCGCCGACACCATCGTCGATGCGATCCGACACGTACGCGACGGCGAGATCTGGCTGCCGCCCGCGATGGGCGCCGCGAACATCCCGCTGAAAGACGACGAGGCGCAGATCGCCGCGCGCGTCGCCGAACTCACGCCGCAGCAGTTCCGCGTGCTCGCGATGATCGCCGAGGGCCTGCTCAACAAGCAGATCGCCTACGAACTCGGCGTCTCCGAAGCGACCGTGAAAGCGCACATGACCGCCATCATGCGCAAGCTCGGCTGCAACAACCGCACGCAGGTCGCACTGGCCGCAAGCCAGCTTGCGCTCGATCCGAATACGGCGTTGCCGCTCGCGGATTCGGACGAGGCCTGACGACGTGCCTATTCCTCAATCCGCTGCGGTGCGTCCGCTGCAGATTCCTCCTTCCGCAGCGCGATCCGCATGAGCGCCTCGTCGCCGTCACGGCCGGTGTGAAGGTCATGGAAGACAGCAGCTGTACTGCCGCGCGCGCAAACTGCCGGTCAGGATAAAACGCTCGAATTGAATATTCTGTACTTTTTAGTTTTTACCGACGACGAGATGCAGGCGCACACAACCTGACGGACGTCCGGGGCGGAAGCGGCCGGGCGTCGGCAAGGTCAGGCGCGTCTTGACGAGCCGCATGCCGGTTGCCTGCTCGAGCAAGCGCTTTCGCTCGTCCGTGCCTTCGTCACACGGGGACGAAGTTGCAGCCGTCGGCGAAGAACACCGACATGTTCGTCCCCGGCGATTTCAATAGTGCGTTGTCGAACGATTCTTTCGACGTCACGACGGCTGAATGGCCCCGGTCGTCTCGACTCATGCTCCCACCCGCGATGCAACATTTCTCCCCATCGCCGACAGCAGCGCCCGCAACGCCGCGGGCTTCACGGGCTTGTGCAGCAGCACGTAGCGGCGCAGTCGCGCGCGCTGCTTGAGTTCGGGGCTGCGGTCGGCGGTCAGCAATGCGGCCGGCGGCGCCGGACGCAGGCGGCTCTGCAGTTCGGCGAGCGCGTCCATGCCGTCCTGCAAAGTACCCAAGTGGAAATCGGCAATGATCAGGTCCGGGCGGCGAATGGCGATGGCCTGGTGCGCCTCGTCGAGCGTCGACGCGAGGTCGCAGGTCATGCCCCAGCGCGTCAGCAAGGCGGACATGCCTTCGAGAATTGCCGGTTCGTTGTCGAGACAGAGCACGTGCAGCGGCGTGAGTTCGCTGACCGCGGTTTCGCGCTCCGCGATCCGCGCGGTCGCGTGGCTGCGGCGCGCTACGATCGGCACGCGGATCGAGAAGCAGCTGCCCTTGCCGGGCTGCGACTGCAGGCCGAGGCGATGGCCGAGAATCCGCGCCATGCGTTCGCAGATCGACAGGCCCAGGCCGAGGCCCTGCTCGCCCCAGGGCGAGGCGTGATCGAAGCGCTGGAATTCATCGAAGATGCGTTTCTGCTGCGCCGGCGGAATGCCTGGGCCGGTGTCCCAGACCTGGATCAGCGCGTCGTCGCCGCGCGGCCGCACGCCGACGACGACGCGGCCGCTGCGCGTGTAGCGCAGTGCGTTGGAGATGAAATTCTGCAGGATGCGGCTCAGCAGATGCGGGTCAGTGCGCACGACGACGCGGCTCGCATGGATGCGCAGCTGCAGGCCGCGGCGCTCGGCGATCATCGCGAATTGCTGCTGCAGCGGTTCGATCACGTCGGCATAGGCGACGCTCGCGATGTCGGGCCGGTACTTGCCGGCGTCCAGCCGCGAAGCCTCGAGCAGCGCGTCGAGCAGCGTTTCGGCTGCGCGGAACGCGGTGTCGATGCGCTCGGCGAGCTGCGCGGCTTCCGCGTCGAGATTCGGCTGGTGGCGCAATGCGGATGTGAAGAGCTTCGCGGCATTGAGCGGCTGCAGCAGGTCGTGGCTCGCCGCGGCGAGGAAGCGCGTCTTGGACTGGTTCGCCGATTCCGCCTCGAACTTCGCGCGCTCCTGCGCGGCGAGCGCGGTGGACAGCTGCGCCGTACGCTGCGAGACGCGCTGTTCCAGCGTCTCGTTCGCCTCGCGCAGCGCCTGTTCGGCGCGCTTGTAGTCGGTGACGTCGGTGAAGGTCGTGACGAAGCCGCCGCCGGGCAGCGGCTGGCCGCGCATCTCGAGCACGCTGCCGTCGGCGCGCACGCGCTGGTAGACGTGCGCAGTGCCGGCGCGCATGTGCTGCAGCCGCTTGCTGACGTGGGTCTCGACGTTGCCCGGACCGCATTCACCGCGTTCGGCGTTGTAGCGGATCAGGTCGGCGATCGGCCGGCCGACGTAGACCGAGTCGTCGGGGTAGTCGAACATTTCCATATAGCGACGATTCCACGCGACGAGCCGCATGTCGGCGTCGACCACGCTGATTCCCTGCGAGATGTTTTCCATCGTCGTCGACAGCAGCTCGCGGTTGTAGCGCAGTTCCTGCGAGGCTTCGTCGAGCAGCGCGGCGGCTTCGCTGAAATCGAGGCCGGTACCGCGCAGCGCGCTGGTCAGCATGCGGCGCGCCGACGCCGCGCCGATCGACGCGGCGAGAATGCGTTCGCTGTGCTGCAGCAGCGGGCGGTCGGCGGCGGTGGCGTCCTGCAACGGCTTGCCGGTCGTCGTCGCGTAGTCGTCGAACGCGCGCCGCGCGCCGCGCTCGCCGATGATGCGTCCGACGATCGCGCGCAGGTCGCCGACGCTGACGCGACCGCGCCATTCGCCGGCCGCGCTCGTGCCGCGGTCGGCCGAAAGATCGAGGAAGCTCGCCGCGCGCAGGCGGTCTTCCATGCTGGGCCGGTAGCGCAGCGACAGGATCAGCATGCAGCCGGTGTTCGCGAGCAGCGACCAGAACGTGCCGTGCGTGAGCGGGTGCCAGCCGCTGAGCTGGAACAGCGCCTGCGGCCGCAGCCAGCTCAGCCCCAGCGGGCCGGTCTGCAGCCAGTGGCCGTCGAACCAGCCGGCGGCGGCGAGACTCGGCAGCAGCAGCGTGTAGCCCCAGATCGCGAAGCCGGCAAGGAGTCCGATCTGCACGCCGGTGCGACTCGCGCTGCGCCAGTAGAGCCCGGCGATGATCGCGGGCGCGAACTGCGCGACCGCGGCGAAGGACAGCAGGCCGATCGAGGCGAGCTGTTCGCCCTGCGGCATCGCGCGATAGTAGGCGACCGCGAGCAGGCTCAGCACGATGATGGCGGCGCGCCGGACGCCGAGCACGATGCTCGACAGGTCGTGGCGCTGGTCGAGTTTCAACGCACGCACCCGCAGCAGCAGCGGCATGACGAGATCGTTGGAGATCATGGTCGCGAGCGCGACGGAAGCGACGATGACCATGCCGGTCGCGGCCGAGAAGCCGCCGATGTAGGCGAGCAGCGCGAGCAGGTTGTTGTCGTTGGCGAGCGGCAGCCACAGCAGCCAGACGTCGGGCGTCAGACCCGTGCCGGCCGCCGCGGTGCGGCCGGCGGCGACGATGACCGGCACGAACAGGCAGAACAGCGCGAGATACAGCGGAAACAGCCAGCGCGCGCGGCGCACGTCCTGCGGGTCTTCGCATTCGACGACGCCGACATGGAACTGGCGCGGCAGGCAGAACATCGCCGTGAACGCGAGCAGCGTCTGGGCGACGAAGCCGTTCGGCAGCTGCCAGTCGAGACGCAGTTCGGCGACGGTCAGGGTGGTCCCCGACAGCTGCTGCGCGTATAGACCGATGATGAGGAACGCGATGAGCTTGACCAGCGATTCCGCGGCGACCGCGAGCACCATGCCGTGATGATGCTCGGTCGCGTCCACGCGCCGCGTGCCGAACAGGATCGCGAACAGCGCGAGCATCAGCGCAGTGTAGAGCGCCGAGTCCTGCAGCAGTTCCGGCGGGGGCACGGTGCGCGTCTGGCCCTTGCCCAGAACGCTGATGCTGAGCGCGACGGCCTTGTACTGCAGCGCGATGTACGGGATCGCCGCGGTCACCGCGATGATCGTCACCAGCGCGCCGAGCGCATGCGACTTGCCGAAGCGCGAGCCGATGAAGTCGGCGATCGAGGTGATGTTGTTCGCCTTCGCGACGCGCGTCAGGCGTTCGATCAGGCCGCTGCCGAACACGAACAGCAGTATCGGCCCGAGGTAGATCGGCAGATAGGCCAGCGTCGAATTCGCGGCGCTGCCGACGGCACCATAGAAGGTCCAGGACGAACAGTAGACGGCCAGCGCGAGGCTGTAGATCCATGGCCGCAGACCCGGCCGGCCCGGATACAGCGGGCGCGCGTCGCCCCAGTAGGCGACCAAGAACAGCACCGCGACATAGGCCAGGGAAACGAGCAGCAGGATCCAGCCAGGAATCATCGCAGCGCCCTCGGGGTCCGGAACGGGATTGTAGTGAACGGGCGCGGGTTTGCTTGACCCCGGCAACGGCGGCGGCCGAGGATGCGGCATGTCCGTCCCCGGCTCCTTCGCTTCCGCCGCCGTGCCGCAGCCGCTGGCCGACGACGAAATCCATGTGTGGCTTTGTGAACTCGACGGCGACGCGGCGGCGCGGCGGCGCGGCGCGCAGGCGTTTCTGCATCGGCTGTTGGCCGGCTATTGCGGTCGTGCCGTCGACGAACTCGTGCTCGAAGCCGGCGCGCACGGCAAGCCGGCGCTGGCTGGCGCGCCGCTCGCGTTCAATCTCAGCCATGCCGCCGATGCGGCCGTCGTCGCGCTCGCGCGCGGCGTGGAGGTCGGCATCGATCTGGAGTCGCCGTCGCGCCCTCGGCCCCATGCCGAACTCGCGCGGCGCTATTTCCGCGCGCGCGAGGCGGATGCGGTCGAGGCGGCCGCGGCAGACGAGCGCGAGCCGACGTTCCTGCGGCTGTGGACGGCGAAGGAAGCCGTGCTCAAGGCGATCGGTCGCGGCCTTGCGTTCGGGCTGGATCGCCTCGAATTCGACCTGGGCGCAAACCCGCCGCGGCTGCGACAGATAGCTGACGAAGCCGGCGATGCGACCGAGTGGCAGGTCCGCGCACTGCCGCTGCCGTTGCCGCGGATCGGCCATCTCGCATGGCGCGGCGAGGCTCGCCGTATCCGTTTTTTCCGCCCGGTCATACAGGCGTAATCGACGGCGCAAAACCAGTGCTGACGCCAGTTGTGGGCCACGGCTTAACGGGCTAACTTCCGGTTGAACACGAAACATCCGTGCGAGGATCGCCGTCGACATGTGGAAGCTGCTGCGCAATCTGCTGCTGTCGGCCGGAGTGCTGGCGCTCGGCGTCAAGCTGGCCTTGTGGCTGGCAGCCGGGCAGCAGGCGCAGTGGCTCGCCGACAGCCTGAAGCGCTGGGGCGTTCTGAGCTGGTCCGGCGCCACGGGTTCGTTCGACGGCGACATCAAGCTCAGCGGCGTCCAGTTCAAGCCGAATGCGGGCAGCGAGTTCGCCGGCTTCAGCGCGTCGACGCTCGAACTGCGCACGCCGGGGCTGCTGTGGCTGCTCGCGCGCGCGATCACGCGCGACGAGAGCATCCCGACCGAGCTCGGCCTGCGCGTGCGCGACGTCAATCTGCCGTCGCTGCGCAAGCTCGCCAACGCCAACGACCCACCGTGGTTCGGCGTGCAGAGCCTCGTTCCGTTCGAGACCTTCGCCTGCGGCGCTTCGAAGGAACTCACGCCGGCCGACTTCGTCTCGATGCAGGTGCAGCCACGCCCGCCGACCGTCGTCCTTCACTATCGCTACGACGCCGGCACGCAGAACCTCGAAGCCGATATCCGCATCGAAAATCCGCAGTTCGGAACGCTGGGGTTGCGCAGCGAACTGCGCCATATCAACGCGCAGTTCTTCGACAGCGCGGCGGCGCGCGAGGCGGTGCGGATCGCGTCGGCCGACTTCAGCTATGCGGACGCCGACTTCCTGCGCCGCCGCAATCAGTTCTGCGCGCGCGAGACCGGCGTGGACGTCGACGGCTTCATTGACCGGCACATCGCCGCAGTGCAGGAGCGGCTCAAGGTCTCGCACATCGTCCCCGCCGAAGGTGTCGTGGATATGTATCGCACGCTGCTGCGCGGCGGCGGCGACGTGAAGCTGCTGAGCCTGCCGCGAGAGGACATCGCGCCGGCTCAGTACGACACTTACGACCCCGAAGAAGTGTTGCGCTGGCTCAACCTGACGGCCCGGCACAATGACGCGCCGCCGGTACTGTTCAAGCTGTTCTTCCTGGCCGAACCGGTCGAAGCGCTGGCCGGCATCGATCTCGCACTGATGCACGATCCGCTGGCCGAACCCGAGCCGCAGCCGGAAACCGTGGTCGTGCGGCCGGAGGAGAATCCGGTGCTCGCGACGACGACGAATGCGCCGAAGCCCGGCACGCCGGCGACGGCACCGCCACTGGCCACGACGACGCCGGAGCCGCCGATCACGACGTCCGCGGTGACGCCGCTGCCGACGTCGCCGGTCAAGCCCGAAACGACAAAGGCGCCGCCGACGGAACCGGCGGCGGTGCCGGGCGACACCACGGCCGCGACACGTCCGGCGACGCGGATCGATCCGCGCCTCGATCCGCGTCTTGCCGGCCTGCCGTCGGCGCCGCCGCCGCCGCCCGGCTCGACGGCCGCGCTGGTCTGGCAGGGACCGCGCATCGACCGCCTGCCGGAGAAGACTGCGGCACGCGAGCGGCCGTTCGCGGTCATTTCATACGACGCGCTGAACGGTCAGACCGGCTCGCGCGTCGTGCTCATCACGAGCGGCGGCAAGGAGATCGAAGGCAAGGTCGCCGAAGTCAGCGCCGCCGGCGTGACGGTCAGCGTCAATCGCGAATCAGGCCAGGCGCGCCTGTTCGTCGAGCGCGCGCGTATTCTGGAGATTCGCCTCGCGCGTCGCGGATGAGCCGCGCGGTTCGCGCGATGTTGCGATATTTGCGCTTGCCTGCGACGGGCTGACATTCGTGTCCGTCGTGCTTTCAGCATGAACATGAACCCGACCGAGACCCGCACCGGTTTTGCCCAGGAAGTCGACGCGATGACGCTCGCGCGCGCGCGCCGCGGCGACGTCTCGGCGCACGCGGCGCTGTACCGGCTCTATGCGCGACCCTGCTATACGCTGGCGATGCGCGTGCTCGGCAGTTCCGCGAGTGCCGAGGACATCGTGCAGGACGTGTTTCTGAAGCTCATGGACGCGATCCGGCAGTACCGCGGCGACGCGCCGTTCGGGGCCTGGCTCAAGCGCATGACGGTCAATGCCGCGATCGACCAGCTGCGCAGTCAACGGCACATCGATCCGGACGATCCCGAGCGATTGTTCGCCAATGCAAGCGACGGCAGCGGATTTGCCGCATCGGACACGCACGACGTGATGGGGCTGCTGCAACGCCTGCCGCCGCGCGCGCGTCTGATCCTCGTGCTGCATGAAGTTGAAGGCTATACGCACAAGGAACTGGCCGAGCTGTTCGGCCAGACCGAGAGTTATTCCAAATCCATCCTGTCGCGCTCACTGCGGCGACTGCAGGAATGGTTGACCCCGAATACGAACCAAGTGGAGCTGGCGCCATGGCCGAGCCGGAGTTGAGTCTGAAGACGCTGCGCCTGGCCGCGCTGCCGGAGTTCGATCCGCCGCCGCAATTGTGGGCGCGCATCGAGGCGGAGCATCGGCGTCGTTCGCAGCGTCGTCGCATCGTGCGCTGGGGCGCGGGAATCGCGGCGGCGTTCGCGCTCGCAGCGGTGCTGCTGATGTCGCCGCAGCCGCAGGTCCGACCGGGCGGCAGCGCACTCGCGCTGCTCGAACACCGCTCGCACGAGCTCGAGCAGAGGTATGCGGGATTGAGTCAGATTGCCTCACCGCTGGAGAACGAAGCCGAACTGCGCGCGGTGGAACTGGCGCTGCAGGAGGCCTACGACCGCGGTGCGGCGGCAGAAGAGCTGATGCCGTTGTGGCAGCAGCGCAATGACGTGTTGACGAGTCTGATCGCGCTGGCTGCCGATGGCGCGCAGCTGACGCGGATTTGAGTGGAGAACATCGATGTCGATGCTTAAGCAGTCCCTGCTGACGGTGTTGGGAATGGCGCTGGCCGCGGCGGTTTCCGCGCAGCCGGTGCCGGCCGAACAGCGGCTCGGCGAAGAAGTCCAGCTGGCGCTCGTGCGGCTGATCGAATCAGGCGCGTTCGCCGACACCGCGGGCGAGAACATTGCGTTCACGCTCGACGAACCGGCGCGACGCGTGAACAACCTCGGCCTGCTCGTCGACAGCGCGAGCGCCGAGCGTGCGCGCGACGGCCTGCGCGTACTCGGCGTAACGCCGCGCAGCGCGGCGCAACGCATGGGCGTCAAGGCGGGCGATCGCATCGTCGCGCTCAACGGCACGAGTCTGGTCGGACTCGGCAGCGACCCGGCCGGTCATGCACAGGCAGCGGCGACGATGCGCACGCTCGTGGATGCGCAGGCAGACGGCGCGCCGCTGGAGTTCGAACTGCAACGCGACGGCAAGCCGGTGACGGTGCGCGGCGAGATCAGCAGCATCACCCTGCCGCCGATCCATCTGAAGGTCGGTCGCGACGAGTTGCTCGCGAGCACCGCGGTGGCGTCGCGTCGCGAGCCGGAGATCGGCGGCGCCGGCAGCGGCTGCGGACGGTTCAACGACTTCGACGTCGCGCCGCGCCAGCAGGATCTTTACGGCGCGAAGCTGCTGATGATCGACGGCGTCTCGACGGGCCCGGCCGGCGTGCACCAGTTCCGCGTCTCGGCCGGTACGCATACGTTGAAGCTCGCGGAGCTGATTCCGGCCAAGGTCTATCGCCGCCAGAATCCGACGCGCCTGGGCGACGGTCCCGAGATCAAGACGATGACCGTGACGGTCAAGGCCGACACCACGTATTACCTCGCCGCGAAGTTCAACGAGGACAAGCGCAACAGCCGCGTCAGCGGCGAATACTGGGAACCGGTCGTCTGGCGCGAAAAACCCGACAAATGTGGCTGAGGAACTTTCGCGCGCCGGAGGCGTCGAATTCCCCGCACTCCCTTCCACAGGTGCAACCGCAGCCACAGGGACGTGGCGCCCCTCTTCAGACCGCGGCCCGAGCCGCGGTTTTTTTCGTCATATGCTCTGTGACCGCGCACAGCGCGGCATGATGATCGCAGCGGCTATGCTTGCGCGTCATGCGTACCGCCATTCGACTATTGATCGCCGCCGTGCTCGGCCATGCGGCGGCGGCAGGCGCCCAGGACGGCGCCGCGCTGCCGGCACCGGCCGCGGACTATCTGGAACGCGCTGCGGCGCAGGGCAGCTGGTCCCAGGTGTCCGCCACCTATCTCTCGCACATGTCGGCGTCGCAGACGCGCTATCCCGCCACACCGGAGGCTGAGCCTGCCGCACGGCTGGCGCTCGGCGATGCATCGGTTGCGCTGACCGGCCTGCTGCTCGGGGATCTCGCGAGCAGCGGCCGGGTCCGCCTCGACGATCCGATCAGCCGCTACCTTCCGGACGGCTTCGCCTGCGCAGATGCGCGTGTCTGCGCGATCGGCCTGCAGGAGCTCGCCATGCAGACCAGCGGGCTCCCTCCGCTGCCGACGAACCTGTTTCCGTCGGACCCCGCCGATCCGTGGCGCGACTATCGCGAGGCGGATCTGCTGACGTTTCTGGCGAACTATCGCTTGCCGGCGCAGCCGCTGCCGCGCGAATCGCCGCTGGGCAATCTGCTGCTGGCCTGGCTGCTCGGACGCGCCCACGGCGATGGTTATGCGACGGCGCTGCGGGTACGCGTTTCGAATCCGCTCGGACTGCGCGACACGGGCGTCGACGGCGACTCCGGTCCGAGCGCGCTGCCGGCCCGCGTCCGGTCGAGTTCCGAGGATCTGGCGCGGCTCCTGCGCGCGATGCTGCGGCCCGGCGAGTCGCCGCTGCGCGCGGCGCTGATGCTGTCGCGGCAGCCCCGGGACAGCCGCGCGAACTGGGGTCTGGGCTGGCGCATCACGACCGTGCGCGCCGAAGAGCAGGAATGGCCGTTGGTCTGGCAGTCGGCGCAGCTCGGCGGTGAAACCGTATTCGTCGGCTTTCGTACCGACCAGCAGCAGGCCGTCGCACTGTCGGCGAACGGCGCGGCGAGTCTCGCGCCGCTGGGCCTGGCGCTGCTCAGAGCCGGTGCGCTGCCGCCACTTCCGCCGGCACCGGCGGCCGCGAGCTTCGATCCAGCCGAATTCGCAGGGCTCTACGAATTCACGCCGGGAGCTCAGCTCGTCATCCGCCCGAGTGCGTCGGGTTTGTCGGCGCAGATCAGCGGACGGCTCGCGCTGCGGCTCACGCCGCTGGCTCCCGACCTGTTCGCCGTCGACGGCGCGGCGATACGGCTGAGCTTCCAGCGTGATGCGCGCGGTCGCATCGACGCGCTGCGCTGGTCGGAGAACGGCGTGATCGTGCCGGTGCGCCGACTGAGCGCGCGCGCGCCCATGTTGCCGCGCAGCGAAGCTGCGCTGACCGCGGAGCGGCGCCGCGACTACTGCGGCGACTTCGCCGTCGATGCGGATGTAGTCGCGCGGCTTGGCTGTGGCGACCGGATGACGCTGCAGTTCAGTGGTGCGCAGGCGCGCGAGCTGTTCGCGTATGCGGACGACCGGTTCGCGAGCCGCGACGGCGAACTCGAACTCGCCGCCCGGCGCGCGCCCGACGGGCACGTTGCAGCGCTGACGTTGAACCTGCTCGGCAACGAGACGACGCTGGAACGCGTCGACTGGGCCGTGCTCCCGCCCGCGGTGGCGGCGGCCCTGGCGGACGAGCGGCGTAGGCGCGACGCGGCGAAAACAGCAGAGCGCGACGGTGCTGCCGCGGCTCAGGCCAGCCATGCGACGGCGCCCTGGGTCGTGGGTCTGCCGGTACCGCCACCGCCAACGCCGGCGGCACGGCCTTACCTTCCGCCGGGCGGAGCCGCGCGCACCGCGATTCCAGCAGCTGCGGCGATATCGACGCGTACGGCGCCTTCGACCGATATCGCCGACACACCACGACCGAACAAGTCCGCGAACGTGCGCCCGGCGCCGGCGGCGCCGCCGGCTCGTGTCGAGGCGCTGCCCGAGCGTTTCGAGCGCCCCCGATTCGCGCCGCGCGCGGACGAAAAACCGAAGGATTCGAGCCATGACGGTACTTAGCGTCAATTTGAACAAGATAGCCGTGTTGAGAAATTCGCGCGGCGAGGACGAACCCGACATCGGTCGAGCCTGCGACTGCGTGGTCGCCGCAGGCGCCGGCGGCGTGACCGTGCATCCGCGGCCGGACCAGCGCCATGTACGACCCGACGACGTGCGCGCGCTCGCGGCACGCATCGCGCGGCGGGTCGAGTTCAACATCGAGGGCAACGCGTTCGCCCCGGCGCGCGGCAGCTATCCGGGTCTGATCGCGCTCGTGCGCGAAGTGCGGCCTGAGCAGGTGACGCTCGTGCCGGACGGTGACGCGCAGATCACGTCCGATCACGGCTTCGACCTCGATGCGGACACCGCCTCGCTGCGTCCGTTGATTGCGGAGCTGCGCGCACTCGGCGCACGCGTCAGCCTGTTCGTCGATGCCGGGACGACCGCACTCGGTCGTGCCGCCGACATCGGTGCGGATCGCGTGGAAATTTATACCGGCCCCTACGCCAAGGCCTTTGCGGCCGGCGATGTCGACGAAGAACTCGAACGCTGCGTGGCGACCGCCGAGGCCGCGCGTACGGCTGGTCTCGGCGTCAACGCGGGACATGATCTCAATCAGGCCAATCTCGGCCGGCTCGTCGACGCGATTCCGTTCCTGGCCGAAGTGTCGATCGGCCATGCGCTGATCGGCGAGGCGCTGTATGACGGCCTCGCCGCGACGGTGCAAAACTATTTGCGGATCCTGCGTTCGCGCAGTCCCGCAGGCTGACCGCGGTTCGATTCGCGCGTGGGTGCGACGCGCGTACGGCGCCTCGCCGCCGAGTCCGGGTCATTGCCGCGGCGTCTCGATCGAGATTCCCTGAATGCCGCTCTGGCGTGCGAGCGCGAGTACGTCGATGAGGCGTTGATGCGGCACGGCCTTGTCAGGCGCCAGCTGCAACGTCGGCGTGTTCTCGCCCTGCCCTGCCCAGCTCAGGAGCTGCGCTTCGAGTTCGATCGGGCTCAGTGCCGCGTCGTTGAAGATCACCTGGCCGTCGGCCGCGATGCGCAGTTCGACCGTGCGCGATACTTTGCCGTCGCTGCTGCCGATCGGAAGTTCGATCTTCTTGGTCACGAGCGGGGCCGAGATCATGAAGATCAGCAGCAGCGCGAGCATGACGTCGATCAGCGGCGTGATGTTGATTTCGGCGAGCGGACTTTCGGTCGAGCGAACGGTCAGAGCGGACATGCGGCGGACTCCGGAACTGCCGAGGTTGGCGGCTCCAGCATAGCGTCGGCGCTCGCGTTGCCTAGCCGTTCGTCATGGTCGGGTGTTGCGAAGACTGCTCGTTGATTTTGCAACTGAGCCGCACGGACAAAAAAAAGCGCCCCGGTTTCCCGAGGCGCTTATCCGGCTCGCACCGGCAGGGTAGCGTTGGCGAGCGTAGTACAGGTTATTGCTGACCGCCGCGGGCACCCGGGGTAGTCACGAAGCCGATCTTGACCATGCCCTGGTTCTTCGCGTCGGCCATCACCTTCGCCACGATTTCGTAGCGCGTGTTCTTTTCGGCGCGAATCTGCAGTTCCGGCTGGACCGTCCTCTGTGCGGCAACGGCGAGCTGGGCCTTCAGTTCGAGATCGCTGATCGAGCTGTCGTTCCAGTAGAGCGTGCCGTCTTCCTTGATGGCGAGATCGATCGGCTCGACCGGTTCGTTGTTCTGCGTGTTCAACGATGCCTGCGGCAGATCGATGCGAATCTTGTGCTGCATCATCGGCGCCGTGATCATGAAGATGATCAGCAGCACCAGCATCACGTCGACGAGCGGCGTAACGTTGATTTCGGCCATCGGCGCGCCACCGCCGCCGCCACCTGAGCTGAATGCCATGGCTTACTTCCTCGCGGCAGGCGCCGCCGGAGCCGTGGTGCGTGCCGGTGCGGGAGCCGCACCTGCTTCGACGCGCGAACCGGTGGCAAAGAAGTCGTGCAGGTCGTGCGCGAATTCGTCGAAGCGCGCCAGGATCACGCGGTTCGAACGCACGAAGAAGTTGTACGCGAGCACCGCCGGAATTGCGACGAACAGACCGAACGCGGTCATGATCAGCGCTTCACCGACCGGGCCTGCGACGGCGGACATCGACGCATCGCCGGACGCCGAGATGCGGATAAGGGCGTGATAGATGCCCCACACCGTACCAAGCAGACCGACGAACGGACCGGTCGAACCCACGGTTGCGAGAACCGTCAGACCGCCTTCGAGACGGCCGCTTTCACGGGCCACGGCCTGGCGCAGCGCGCGGTCGATGAACTCGGAGCGGTTCAGCGCTTCGACAAGGCGGCTACCTTCGTGACGCTGGTGGTGGGCTGCAGCCGAAGCGCAGTCCAGCGCGATCTTCGAGAACGGTTCCGAAGCCGGCTGTTCTTCCATGAAGCGGATCGCTTCCTGAGCCGACGGCGTTTCCCAGAACGTGCGCATGATGGTGTTCATGCGTCCGCGGATAGCCGTGTTGCGGATCAGGTTCAGCACGATCCAGTAGATCGACATCACCGAGAACAGGCAGAGCGTCACGAAGACGATCGCGCCGACCAGATCGAAGTTCGGATTCGTCGGGTTGTAGTTCTGGATCAGGTGGCTGAAGCCCATTTCCTTCAGGGCTGCGGCATTGCTGTTGGTGCCGAGGGTCGGCGCAGCGGCAGCCGCTGCGTCAGCCGCCGGAGGAACGGACCCCGCCGGGGTCGAGGTGTCTTGGAACATGACGCTACCCTTGAATTAGTTGGATCGGTGGAAGTTACAGTTCGTTGAGGCTGAAGCGGAACGGAACCAGTGCCCAGCCCTCAACCGCAGCACCGTTTTTCTGACCGGGATTGAACACCCAAGTCTGCGCGGCATCAATCGCTGCGCGATCGAGTTCGCGAAATCCGGACGATTTCTCGACCTGGATATCCTTGGGCTTGCCATCCACGCCGACCAGCACGCGCAGCACGACTTCGCCTTCATGGCGCTGACGTACGGCCTGCGGCGGATAGCGCGGCGGACGAGCCTTGCGATAGCTGATGTTTTCGCTCGGCGCGATGTCGGCCGGCGGAGCGGGCGGCGCCGGCGGAGCCGGCGGCGGCGCCGGAATCGCCATCGGCGAGGCTTCCTCGACCACGACAGCCGGCGGCGGCTCCGGTGGCGGAGTCGGCGGCGGCTTCACTTTTTCGATGATCTTCGGCGGCGGCTTCTTCGGGGGTTCCGGAGGCGGCGGCGGCGGC
>NZ_DATIGT010000146.1:0-26014 GCF_035481375.1 Tahibacter sp. | reverse complement strand
GCCGCCCGCCTTGGCCGCCGCGGGCTTCGCGCCGGCTGCGGGTTTCGCCGTCGCCGCCGGTTTCGCGGCGGCCGGCTTGGCGTCGGCAGGCTTGGCCGGTGCAGCAGCCGGCTTGGCCTCGGCAGGTTTCGCGGCAGCTGCCGGTGCCGGCTTCGCATCGGCCGGTTTTGCAGCCGGCGCCGCGGCTGGTTTGGCTGCCGGAGCGGCGGCCGGTTCGGCGGCGAGTGCGGGAACGAGCCAGCCTGCGGCGCAGGCGAGGAACAGGACGCGCGGCAAGGCGCGACGGAACGAGCGCGAAGTGGTCACCGGTGAAAACCCGACGGAGGCTGAATCGGCTGCACGATACCATGCGGTTGCGACGCGCGCTGTGGCTGCCGCGTTCACGATTGACCCGTGTCTCGAAAGGCGGCACGGCGTCGCGGAACGCAGCGGCCGAGGCCGCTGCGTTCCGCGCGTTTCGCTCATTCGCACATCACGAAAAACGCGTTCTGGCCGCGCACGATGGTCAGCAGCAGCTGGCGCGGGCGGCGCTTGGTCAGAACAGTCAAATCTTCCACATTGCGGATGTCGACCTGGTTCACCGCGACGACGACGTCGCCGCTGCGCAGCTGGTTGGACTCCGCGCGGCTGCCGCCGGCGACGCGCGCGACGCTGACGCCGCGCAGCCCCTGCTGACGCTGGCGTTCGCCGAGATCGGCAAACTGTGCGCCGCCGAGACGCGGATCCAGCGTCTGGCCTTCGGCGTTCGCGGTATCACGCCCGGCGAGCTTCGCCGACGCCGTCGTTTCGCGGCCGTCGCGCATGATCTTGAGCTCGACGTCGCTGCCGATCGGCAGCAGGCCCTCGACGTTGTGGAGATCCTGCTCGTTGCTGACCGGCTTGCCGTTGACGCCGACGATCACGTCGCCGGGACGCAGCCCGGCGGCTTCGGCCGCCGAATCGGCCTGCACGCGCGTGACGACGGCGCCGCGGCCCGGTGCGACGCCGAGCATGCGCGCGATCTCGGGCGTCAGGTTCTGCGTCTCGATGCCGAGCGAGCCGCGCTTGACCGTGCCGGTCTTGATGAGCTGCTGCATCACGTCGCCGGCGAGCGTCGACGGAATCGCGAAGCCGATGCCGACGTTGCCGCCCGACGGCGAGAAGATCGCCGTGTTGATGCCGACGAGTTCACCGTTCAAGTTCACGAGCGCGCCGCCGGAATTGCCGGGATTGATCGATGCATCGGTCTGGATGAAGTTCTGGTAGCCCAGGCCGCGCAGGCCCGAGCGGCCCAGCGCCGAGACGATGCCCGAGGTCACCGTCTGATTGAGGCCGAACGGATTGCCGATCGCGACGACGAAATCGCCGACGCGCAGCCGCGTCGAGTCGGCGAGGTTCACGGCCTTGAGGTTCTCGGCCGGAATCTGGATCACCGCGACATCGGTGTCGGGATCCGTGCCGACGAGCTTCGCCTTGAGCGTGCGCCCGTCGCTCAGCGTGACGCTGATGTCGTCGGCGCCCTGCACGACATGGTTGTTGGTGAGCACATAGCCCTTGGCCGCGTCGACGATGACGCCCGAGCCCAGCGACTGCTCGACGCGCTCCTGCGGCATGTTCGGCACGCCGAAGAAGCGGCGGAAGAAGGGGTCGTCGAGCAGGGGATCGCGCACGCGCGTGTGCGTCTTCGAGGAAATGTTCACGACGGCCGGCGTGACGCGTTCGATCATCGGTGCGAGCGAGGGCAGCGCCTGGCCGTCGATCATGGCCGGCAGCGCGGCCTGCGCGGGGCGCTGCGTCGACATCGCGAGGCCGCCGGCGATGCCGAGGCCGACGAGAACGGCGGATGCCAGGACTGCACGGGTCAGGCGGGACATAGAAGCTCCGTTGCAAGGAATGGCGACATGGACCGCCGAGTAGGGCTTCGGGTTTCCGCTTTCAATCGCTGCGTTCATTTCCGTAACCAACTGCAAACTCGTCGATCGCGCGCGCCATTCATGAAGTCCTTCACGAACCTGCGATTGACACCATGGATAGCCGGGCGTAGGTTAGCCCGCGCTCGCAATCACAAGATGTTGTGCCTGTTCACCGGGGGGTAGCCCCAGTATTTGGGGTCAAACAGGCGCCGCCGCAGCAGTGGCACCCGATCGTATCCGTCGGAACGGACACGGCCGGGACCGGTTTCGCCGCGGCAGACACGGGAGACGAGCGTCCAGACCGACACGATCGGGCCGGCATAAGGGACTCGGGAGGACGAGAGAGAGATGAGTACGGTGCGCCTTGAAGATCTCGCGCGCGGCGCGGTCAGCATTCCGTTGCAGCCTGCCTCGCAGGATATCTGGGACAAGAAATACCGCCTCAAGACCAAGCAGGGCGAGCCGGTAGATCTCTCGATCGATCACAGCTACGAGCGCATCGCCAAGGCGCTGGCCGACGTCGAGGCGACGCCCGACAAGCAGCAGTACTGGAACGAGCGCTTCCTCTGGGCGCTGCGCCGCGGCGCGATTCCCGCAGGCCGCGTCACGTCCAACGCGGGCGCGCTCGAACACAAGCCGGCGACCTCGACGATCAACTGCACCGTGTCGGGCACCATCGAAGACTCGATGGACGGCATCCTGCAGAAAGTGCACGAGGCCGGACTCACGCTGAAGGCCGGCTGCGGCATCGGCTACGAATTCTCGACGCTGCGTCCGCGCGGCGCCTATGTATCCGGCGCGGGTGCCTACACGTCGGGTCCGATGTCCTTCATGGATATCTACGACAAGATGTGCTTCACCGTGTCCTCGGCCGGCGGCCGCCGCGGCGCGCAGATGGGCACGTTCGACGTGAGCCATCCCGACGTCAAGGACTTCATCCGCGCCAAGCGCGAAGACGGGCGGCTGCGTCAGTTCAATCTGAGCCTGCTGATCACCGACGATTTCATGCAGGCCGTGCACGGCGATGCCGACTGGCCGCTCGTGTTTCCGATCAACATCAAGGAACAGGACGAGAGCGACCTGACCGACGCCAGCGCCGTGGTCTGGCGCGAGTGGCCGACGACGGCGAACTATGTCGTGCGCGACGACGGCCTCGTCGCCTGCAAGGTGTACGGCCACATCCGTGCGCGTCACCTCTGGGACATGATCATGGTCTCGACGTACGACTACGCCGAGCCGGGCTTCATCCTGATCGACCGCGTCAACGAGATGAACAACAACTGGTGGTGCGAGAACATCCGCGCGACCAATCCCTGCGTGACGGCCGACACCTGGGTGCAGACCGCGCAGGGTCCGCGTCAGGTGTGCGAACTCATCGGCACGCCGTTCCGCGCGCGCGTCGACGGCGTCGATCACGCGAGTGGCGAGGAAGGTTTTTTCCTGACGGCGCACAAGCCTGTCGTCACGCTGCGCACGCGGGAAGGCCACAGTCTGCGACTGACGGCCGATCATCGCGTGCGGCGCGTAACCACGGCGACGCGCTGGGTTACCGAAACGCAGTGGTGCGCCGCGGGCGAGCTCGTCGCCGGCGACCGCGTGCTGCTCAACGACCATCGCGCGAACGCGCAGTGGGAAGGCGCGCTGAATTTCGACGAGGGCTATCTGCTCGGCCTGCTCGTCGGCGACGGCACGCTCAAGCACGACACGGCCGTGCTGTCGGCCTGGACGGCGCAGGCCGTCGTCAACGGCGGCGATGCGGGGCCGCGCGACGGCGTCCGCGCGTTGATGGCCGAGGCCGAGCGCGCAGCGCGCACGTTGCCTCATCGCAGCGATTTCGGTGGCTGGTCGGCGGTGGCCGGACGCAACGAATGGCGTCTGAAGTCCGCATCGTTGCGCGATCTCGCGCAGTCGCTCGGGCTTCGTCCCGGCGACAAGACGATCACCCCCGCGCTCGAGAAAGCGTCGAGTGATGCGTATCGCGGTTTCCTGCGCGGCTTCTTCGATGCCGACGGCAGCGTGCAGGGCAGTCAGCTCAAGGGCGTTTCGATCCGTCTCGCGCAGTCCGACCTCGCGCGACTGGAAGCCGTGCAGCGCATGCTCGCGCGCCTGGGCATCGCCGCGACCGTCTATGCCAATCGCCGCGAAGCCGGCCTTGCGCAACTGCCCGACGGCAACGGCGGCCGCGCGGCATACCGGACCGCCGCGCAGCATGAGCTGACGATCACCGGCGAGAACGTGCAGCGCTACGCCGAACTCGTCGGCTTCGGCGACAGCGACAAGGCGATGCGGCTCGCCCAGCTATGCGCCGCCTATCGCCGCGCGCCGAACCGCGAGCGCTTTCACGCGACCGTCGCCGCGATCGAACCGGCCGGAGAAGAAGCCGTCTACGACGTGCAGGTCCCCGGCATCAACACCTTCGACGCGAACGGCCTGCACGCGCACAACTGCGGCGAGCAGCCGCTGCCGCCCTACGGCAGCTGCCTGCTCGGCTCGGTGAACCTCACCGTGTTCGTGCGCGATCCGTTCGGTCCGAAGGCGCGCTTTGACTGGGACGAATACCGCGAAGTCGTGCGCGTGTTCACGCGCATGCTCGACAACGTCGTCGAGATCAACGGCCTGCCGCTCGAACAGCAGCGCAACGAGATCCTGTCCAAGCGCCGCCACGGCATGGGCTATCTCGGCCTGGGCTCGACCATCACCATGCTCAAGATGCGCTACGGCTCGAAGGAAGCCTGCGCGTTCACCGAGGACGTCAGCCGCGAGATGGCGCTGGCGGGCTGGGAAGTCGGGCTGTCGCTCGCGCAGGAGAAGGGGCCCGCGCCCGTGCTCGCGCAGGACTACGCGGTGACCGCGGCCATGCTGCGCTGCCGCCCCGAGATGGAGCGCGACGGCTGGAAGGTCGGCGACGCGATTCCGGGCCGCGTGCTCCATGCTCACTACAGCCGCTACATGCAGCGGGTCGCGACGGTCGCGCCCGAGCTCGTCAACGCGCTCGCCGAACACGGATCGCGCTTCACGCATCACTCCTCGATCGCGCCGACCGGCACGATCTCGCTGTCGCTCGCCAACAACGCGTCCAACGGCATCGAACCGTCGTTCGCGCACCACTACTCGCGCAACGTGATCCGCGAAGGCAAGAAGACCAAGGAAAAAGTCGAAGTGTTCAGCTTCGAGCTGCTGGCCTACCGCGAACTCATCAATGCGAAGGCAATGCCGTTCTCGGACAAGCCCGACGAGAAGCTGCCCGAGTACTTCGTCTCGGCCGACGACATCACGCCGACCGAGCACGTCGACATCCAGGCCGCCGCGCAGAAATGGATCGACTCGTCGATCTCCAAGACCGCGAACGTGCCGACCGACTATCCCTACGAAGACTTCAAGAACATCTACACCTACGCCCATGCGCAGGGCCTCAAGGGCTGCACGACGTTCCGCTTCAACCCGGCCGCGTTCCAGGGCGTGCTCGTGAAGGAAGCGGATCTGGAGAACACCATCTATCGCTTCGAACTCGACGACGGCAGCATCGTCGAAGTGAAGGGCAACGAGCAGATCGAGTACGACGGCGAGACGCATACCGCGGCCAATCTGTTCGACGCGCTCAAAGAGGGTTACTACGGCAAGTTTTGAGCGGGCGCGGAATGGAGTAATGTCCACACCGCAACACCCGATCATCTGACCAACCCGTACGAGGAGCTGGAGGGTTCTTATGCAAACCGTAGGTGAAGCAGTAAGCAATGCGATCGAAGCGGTCAAAGAGACCGCGCAGAACGTCGGCGAAGCGGTCGCCGAGAGGACCGAGGCCGCCGTGGCCAGCGTGAGCGCAGCTGCCTCCGATGCGAAGGAAGCCGTGACCAAGCGCGCGAAGGCCGCCGTCAAGAAGGTCAAGGAAGTGAAGGACGCCGCACAGGAAACGGTCAAGAACGCGGTCGAGAAAGCAAAGAAGGCCGTGACCAAGACCAAGCCCGCGGCGAAGAAGGCGGCCAAGAAAGTCGCGAAGAAGGCCGCCGGCAAGAAGACGGCGACCAAGAAGGCTGCGACCAAGAAGGCTGCGACGAAGAAGTCCGCCGCAAAGAAGGTTGCGAAGAAAGCCGCGGTGAAGAAGGTCGCGAAGAAGGCGACCAAGAAAGTCGCGAAGAAAGCGGCCGGCAAGAAAGCAGCCGTGAAGAAGGCACCGGCCAGGAAGGCGGCGAAGAAGGCGGCCAAGCGCCGCTGAGCGATCCAGCCTTCCGTCCGCACCAACCCTGGATAAGGGGCGCGGACGGAAGTGATGCCGCGGCGTCGAGGCTGCGTCGCGGTATTTACTGGCGGTGTGAAAGCATCCCGGTCGTCAGGTTCGCCGCCGCGCTTGCGCGGCGCGATCGACCCGACCGCATCGCTTCCGCATCAGCAAGACCCACTGCCAAGTAAGCGCGGAGACGCGCCACAGCCTTGCTTCAACTCCGCGTCGGTACGCCGGCGCGGAGATCCTTTCGGCGCCGCTCCGGCTCCGGAAGCTCCATCACGCCGGACGCCGACAGGCGCGCCGGCCTGCGGCCGCATGGTTCGGGAACAGCGTCATGTCGATCAAGATCACGAAGAAGATCAAGGGCTACAGCGTCGAGAAGCCGAACGACAAGGCGGCTCAGGTCATGACCACGCTCGCTCCCGTCGCCGCGGCGCCCGAGCCGCCGATGGCCGAAGTCATCCAGATGCACGAGAAGGTCGAGCGTCCCGACACGCTGATCGGCGCGACCTACAAGATCAAGTCGCCGCTGTTCGAGCACGCGCTGTACGTGACCATCAACGACATCGTGCTGAACCAGGGCACGCCGCACGAGTCGCGCCGTCCGTTCGAGATCTTCATCAACTCGAAGAACATGGACCACTTCCAGTGGATCGTGGCGCTGACGCGCATCCTGTCGGCCGTGTTCCGCAAGGGCGGCGACGTGACCTTCATCGTCGAGGAACTGAAAGCCGTGTTCGACCCGCGCGGCGGCTACTTCAAGGCCGGCGGCGTGTACATGCCGTCGATCGTCGCCGAGCTCGGCGCCGTCGTCGAACAGCACATGAAGACGATCGGCCTGATCCACGATCCCGAACTCAGCGCCGAGCAGCGCGCGCTGATCGCCGAAAAGCGCGCGGCCTACGAACAGGTCTCAAAAAAAAACGCTGACGTAGGCGAAACCCGCCAGAGCAGCATCGCCGGCGATCCCGCCGGTGCCGGCGCCGCCTCGAGCACGCGGGAATCGGCAGGTTCCGCCGCGTTCCCGCCGGGCGCGACGCTCTGCCTCAAGTGCAACGTCGCGGCGACCATCCTCATGGACGGCTGTGCGACCTGCCTCAATTGCGGGTATTCGAAGTGCGGCTAGCGGTCGTCTAGCCGGCGAAGCTCGGGACAGATCCGGCCGCCGCCCACGGCCTGGGAACCCGCGTCTGCACTGGCCGGATCGGGGGATCGGATGTACGCCAGCAGCGATGGCCATGCCGTCGACGGCTTGCGCCCGGATTTCCCGGCGCATTTCGCTGCCCAGCCTGCGACCGCCGATGGCCGATTCCTCCGCCGATATCTCTCAACTGCTGCAGCGCTGGAACCTCGGTGACCGCGCCGCGCCGTCGAACGATCTTTCACGCCGTGCGCAGCGCCTCTGGTCCGCGCACCGGCGGAAACGCGAGCGCCATTGCCGCGGCGGCGAGGCCGACGAGTGCCGAGCCCGCGAACAGCCAGCCGTAGCCGCCGAATCGGTCGAACAGCCAGCCGCCGGCGAGCGGGCCGAACGACATGCCGAGGCTCGACAGCATCATCGCGGCGCCGAGCACGGTGCCGAGCACCTGCGGTCCGAAGTATTCGCGCGCGAGCACCGCATAGAGCGGCATGACGCCGCCGTAGGCCGTGCCGAACACGAGCGCGAGCAGATAGAAGTCGCGCAGGTCGTTGACGACGGTATACGTGCCGATCGCGAACGCCTGCACGAGCAGTCCGGCGACGATCATGCGCTTCACGCCGAGCCGGTCGGCGAGCACGCCGAACAGCAACCGCCCGAACAGGCCCGCGAGCCCTTCGACGCTGTAGATGCTGACGGCCGCCATCGGCCCGACGCCGCAGAGAATCGCATAGCTGACCATGTGGAAAATGGGACCCGAATGCGCGGCGCAGCAGGCGAAGAAAGTCAGGCCGAGCACGATGAATGCGCGCGAGCCCAGCGCGTCGCCGGCACTCGGCGCCGGCGCAGCCGTCGCAATGCCGCCGTTCGCGGACACGGCTTCCGCCGGCGGCGGCGCGCGCCGCAGCAGCAGCGCGAGCGGCAGCAGGGTCCAGGCGATCAGGCCGATGATCAGCATCGCCGGGCGCCACTCGTAGGTCGTGATCAGCCAGCGCGCGAGCGGCGATATCGTCATGGGAGCAACGCCCATGCCGGCCGATACGAGCGATACCGCGAGCGCGCGGTGACGGTCGAACCACGCCGCGGTCAGCGCCATCAGCGGCGCGAAGAACGCGCTGGCCGACAGGCCGACGAGCACGCCATAGGTCAGCTGGAACTGCGTCAGCGTCGTCGCGCGGCTCGCGAGCGTCAGCGCAAGGCCGAGCAGCACGACACCGATCGCGACGACCGGCCGCGCGCCGTAGCGGTCGCTCGCCGCACCCCAGAGCAGTGCGCCCACGCCCATGAACAGGAAGTTCAGGGTCATCGCGCTCGAAATGCCGGTGCGCGACCAGCCGGTGGCCTGGGCCATCGGGTCGAGGAACACGGCCAGCGAGAACATTGCGCCGAGCGCGACACAGCCGAGCACGGCGCCGACCGCGACGATGAGCCAGCGATAGCTCAGGCGCATGGGCGCTGTCCCGCGCCGGAATGCCGGCTGCCGATGTCGATGTCGCCGATGCTCATGTCGTCGTCTCCGTCGGTTCGATGACGAAGCGTCGAACGGGCGGTCGCGAAATCGACAGCCGCCGCGGCCGTCGTGACATTTCAGTCCGTCCTCGCCGTCCAGTAGGCCATCGTGCGATACGGCATCGCGACGCGGTCGCGGCCGGCGAGCGCCGGTTCCGCCGCGATCAGCGCGCGGACTTCGTCGGCGACGCGCGCACGCACGGGCTCGGGCAGCGCCGCGATGAAGCTCGTCGACAGCACGCGGCCGACGACGACCTGTTCGGGCGAGCCTTCATGTTCGTGCGCGAACTCGCAGACCTGCAGCGGCGCAAAGCCGTCGAACGGAAACACCGCACGCCACGCCTGCGTGTGCTGCCGCGGCGTGTCGTCCTCGTAACGCGCGAAGAGAGCGCTGAGCCGCGCGACCCAGCCGGTGCGTTCGTCGCGCACGTTCCAGATCAGGCCGAGCCGGCCGCCGGGCCGCAGCACGCGATGGATTTCGGCGAGCGCGTCGCGCGTCGCGAACCAGTGGAACGCGGTCGCGCAGACGACGGCGTCGGCCGACGCGTCGGCCAGCGGCATCGCTTCGGCGGTGCCGTCGAGCGTGACGATCTGCGGAAAGCGCGCGACGAGGCGCTCGCGCATGCCGGCGACAGGTTCCACCGCGATCACCGACGCGCCCGCCGCGAGCAGATACGGCACGAACTTGCCGGTTCCTGCGCCGAGATCGACCGCCGTCGCCGTCGCGTCGAGCGCGAGCGCGTCGCGCAGCCAGTCGACGATCGCGGGCGGATAGTCGGGACGATTGCGGGCATAGCCGTCCGCGCCTTCGCTGAAACCAGTTGCAGCGGAAGGATGCAGCGGAGCCGGAAAACGCATGAATTCGTACCTGATGGTTACGGCGGAGAGTTCCCGTTCTGCAGGCCGTAAGGCCCGGATCCATGGGCTTTCGTCTGCGACTGGCACCTGCATAGAATCCCGATTTGTTGCATGTTCGCCAACAGGGGAAATCGAATGCGTACGCGGATCGGCATTCTGGGCCGGAGTATTGTCGTGGCTGCGCTTGCCGTGGTGGTCCTCGCGCCGTCTGCATTCGCGGCCACGCTCTGGCAGCACGATTGGGAGACGACCGGATCGCTGCTCGAGCGACACCCCTATCCGTATGCTGGATTCGTGCGTGCCACGACCACCGGCGAAGCCCTGGTCTTCCAGTTTCGCGAATCCGACAACGCGGCCCGACGGCTGCGCAGCGACGGCAGCCTGCGTTGGCAGAGTGCGACCGGCCACGTGGGGGGCGGCGAAGTCGTCGACGGCATAGCGTTCGACGATGGCTCGGCGGCACAGTTGCAGCGGACCGCGCGCAGAGGCTACGTCACGCGGTTTGGCAGCAACGGCCAGCCGCTCTGGGGACGCGGGATTCACGCAGGTCGTTTCGCCGTCGCAGGCACGGCGTTCGCAGCGATCGGTTGTCAGACACCCGCGGTGATCGCGACGTCGGTCGACCAGACGACGGGTGCCACGCGCTGGCAGCGTGTGCTGCGCACCGACGCGAGCGCCTGTGCGGCAGTCGCGGTCGCCGGCTCGACAGGCGGCGATTCGTACTACGCGTACCGCAGTGGAACGCCGTCCAGCACAACCCTGGCGCGCCTCAACAGCAATGGAAACGTCGTCTGGAGCGTGAACGCGGACAGCACCGGTTCATCGCTGGCGCTGGCCGCCAACGGCGCTCATCTTTTCCTGCTGTCCGGTCCGACGCTCCGTGCATTTCGTACGGGTGACGGCGGTCTTGCTTGGCAGAGCCCGTGCTCAGGCACGCGTCTGCATTTCGTGGATGCCGATCCGGTCTGTGCCGTCAGTGCTACGGAAATCAAACGCTTATCTGCCGCCAGCGGAGCGGCGGTCTGGACGAAGACGGCGAGCGGCGGCGAACTGCTCGGTGTTTTCGAGGGGAATGTGTATTACGCCGCAAGTTCGCAATGGATGCGCTGGCGTGGTGTCGACGGCGTACAGCAATGGCAGGCGCCGCTCGCCGTGCCGTTCGTTTCCACGCTCACGGAGGCATGGCGCTCGGCGTCTGGAGTCGTCACGCTCTGGGCGACGAACGACGCGGTCGGCGACTACGCGCTGCGGCAGTACCGCCTGTCCGACGGCGCTCAGATCGGTACGACTTCGCTGCCGGCGATGGCGAGTGGCGTTTCCGCAAACGGTGTCGCCTGGGACGGCACCAACCTGTTCGTCCGCGGCCTTGCGACAGGCAGCACGCCTTCGGAGCGACTGCGCCGCATCCCCGCCGGTACCGGTCAGATTGCCTGGGAGCGCAGTTCCGACAGTGACGGCAGTTTTCCGACGCTGGCCGCAGGTCCTTCGGCGCTGTTCATTGCGGATCGCTGGGACGGCCTGACCACAGTGCGTGCGCTTGATCGAAATACGGGCGCCGATCTCTGGCATCAGGATCTCGCGTTTTCCGGCGGTGACTGGTTCGCACACGATTCCCCAAATCTCCTGCCGTTGACCGACGGAGACGTGGTTGCACTCAACGGCACGATGAGTCCGGGGCAAGGACCGTTCAACGTTCGCCACGAATATCAACAGGCTTGGCGCTTCGCGGGCAGCGACGGCGCGGAACGCTGGGCGCGCATGCTCGTCGATCGCGAACACAACGCCGGCGATCTCATAGCGCCGGCACAGGCGATTTCGGTCGAAGACGACATCGTTGTTGCGCCGTACGAGCGGTACTTCCCGGCGCCGAACCTGCAGCGCCTCGACGGTGCGGGCGGCGACACGATCTGGCAGTCACCGGTGCCGGCTTCCGCGGCGCTGATCGCGGCTGCGGTCGGCGAGAACGCGTTCTTCACGGTCTCCGGCGCTCAGGTCAACGGCGGACCCCTCGTCGTGACGAAACGCACGGCGGGCGCCGGGCAGGTGGTCTGGGAGCTCTCGCTGCCTCTGGCCGAAGGCGAACGCTTCCGCGCGATCCGGCTCGTGCCGCTGGCCGGCGGGGACGTGATGGTTGCCGGCAACGTCGAAACGGGCATCGCGAACATTCTCAGTGCGCCGCGCCTGCTTCGCGTGCTTGCCGATGGATCGGCGCTGCGCTACGCCTGGGCTCATGGCAACGATCCAGCGATGCCGAACGACATTCTTGCCGACTTCGTCGTCGATGCGAGCGGCCGCGGCTGGTTGTACCGCAATCAGACCGATCGCTTCGTCGGCGCTGCCTTTCTCGTGCGCTTCGATCTCGACAACGGATTCCCGATAGGCGGCCAGTTCTACCGCCCGTCGTCCGTGACGCCGCTAACGCCGCATACGATCTGGGACTTCGTGCTGCGACCGTATCAGGACGACACGATGGTCCAGGTGGGAACGGTCGACCGCGCGCCGTTGCCGTCGACGCTGCGTGTGGCGCTACAGGACTATGCCGTAATGCAGCGCGGCGATCTTTCCGTGCAGATCGACGAGTTGCCCGAGTCCTTCGCGTCCGGAGCCCACCTGCCGCTCGGAGTCAGCGTCCGCTACGACGGTGACGCTGCAGTGCAAGGCGTGACGCTGGTCATCGACCCGCCATGGCATGGCACGCACAGCGGGCTGGTCTGCAGCGGCAGCGGACAGACGCAGTGCACGATCGACGTGCGCGACGGCCAGATCACGGTTCGCTTCAACGCGTTGCCCGGGGCGCGTCTACGCTTGACCGGTGTTATGCGTGCGCTCGAATGGCCGACTGCCGCCGCCGCGACGCCGCGCGCCGTCGTGTTCGCGCCGGAGAGTTTGTTCGAAAGCGACACCCGCAACAATTTCCATGCAGCGGGCGCGATCGACCGCATCTTTCGCGACGGCTTCTCTCTGCCGTAGTTCGCTGCGGACACATTTGCCGAAGTGCTCTTTAGCGCGCTTCGGCAAGCCCCTTCGCAACGGCCTGCCGGTAGTCCAGATCGAAGTGCCGCCCAAGCGCATCGATGAGCCGCAGGTTCATCGCGTTGCCCGCATGTGAACCGGCGGCGGCGAGCACGGCGCGATGGCGGTCGAACGCAGGGCGGTCGCGTTCGAGGAATGCGATCGTCGCGAGTACGTAGTCGTTCCACCTGAATGCGGCGTCGGTGGCTTCGCCGGATTTCAGCGAGCGGCGCGCGGCGGCGATTGCGGCGGGACGATCGTCGTGTTCCGCGCGCTGCTGGGCGAGGTGCCAGTGGACCTGCGACGGCGCCGGCGGGTGCCGCGCGATCCAGGCTTCGATCAGATCGCCGGCTTCGCGCGAACAGCCAGCGGCGGCGAGCGCGCGGAAGCCCTGGCCTTCGGCCTGGTCGAACGCATCGAGCGGAAGACCGAGGTCGGTGCGCAGGTGCGTCGCGTAGAGCGCGGCGCAGTCGGCGGTCGCGGCGGGCGACTGAAGGGCAAACAGCAACGCCAGCGTGGTCAGCATGACTGTGGCTCGGATCAGAGGAAGGAATTCCTGATCGCCTGCAGCAGCGGATCGCGCTGGCCGGCAGGACGTTCGGGGATATGTCCCTGACCGATGGTCCAGATGATGGTTCCGCCGAGACCGCTGCGGCGCACGTAGGCGCCTTTCGCGGCGATCGAGGTTTCGTCATCGTAGGACAGGAAATTGCACTGCTGCGGCCCGAACGCCGTGGGCGATCCGAGATAGCCCATCGAGGCCGCGGCATCCCAGGAATAGCGCGGCGCGCTGTAGTAGTCGCGCACGATGTTGCGATAGCTCAGCACGTTGTCGCTCGCGACGACGGTGCCGCCGAACAGGCGCGGTGCGCTGACGTTGCGCCAGCAGGTGCCATAGAACGGAATGCCGATGCCGAGCCGCGCGCGCCGGACGCCCGAGCGCAGGTAGAACTCCACGCTGGTCTCGACCGAACTCGGCGTGTTGCCGGCCGCGCCGGCGAGTGCGGAGCTGTGCCAGCTCTGCCAGCCGTCCCAGTCGCCGGCCATGTCGTAGCTCATCACGTTGATCTGGTCGAACAGCGGCGCGATCGCGCGGAAGAACGGATTCGGCGTGCTCGCGAAATTCGCGTTGATCCAGCCGACCGGCACGGTCAGCACGAGGTTCGGCCGTGCGGTGCGCAGCGCCTGCGCGAGTGCGAGAAAATTCGGTTCGTCGCTGGTCTGGATCGGTTCCCAGTCGAGGTCGAGGCCGTCGAAGCCGAGGTTGTCCATGGCCGCGAGCAGGTTCGTCACGAAGGTCGCGCGGTTCGCGTTCGATGCCGCGCCGACCCAGCCGGCGTATTCGCCGGCGCCGCCGACCATGAGGATCGGCTTGACGCCGTTCGCGCGCGCGGCCGCCGACACCTGCTGCGCCCAGATCGGGCCGTTGACGTTGTCGATGTCGAAATGCGTATTGACCGTGCCGTTCGCGTTCGGCGTCACGCGGCCGACGACGACGTGGGTCATTGTGGAGAAGTCGATTTCCGCAGTCGGATACAGGTCGCGCTGATAGCCGACGTGATAGCCGGCGACCCAGCGCTTCTCGAAGCTCGAGGCGAATATGGTGTCGTCGGCGGCCGCGGTCGCGGCGGCGGCGAAGAGGCTGAGGCACAGCAGAAGGCGCAGCATGGAATTCCCCCGATGACACGGCACGGTACGACCGACAGACGTCGTCCGGCGCGAAATGCTGTCATTGTCCGCGCCGCCCGATGCCGGCGCTTGCGCCACGTCACGTTACCGGCAACCCGCGCACGTGAAGAGCGGTTGACCGGTCCGGCCGGAATCCACATGATTCGCGCGGCGACGATCGCTCCGCGGCAGGGATTTCGAATCCATGCCGCGCGGCGCGACGTTGCAGGGACCGGCGACGCGGCGCGCGTCCCTGCACGATCGACGTGCCGTGTCCGGGCCGGAGCACGATGGAAGACAAGCTGCACGATCTGCTCGCTGCCTACCGCAACGGAACGCCGGGTGCGCTCGACGGCCTGGTTCCGCTGATCTACGACGATCTGCGCCGCATTGCGCGCCGCCATGTCCGGCAGTGGCCGGGACTCACGCTGAACACGACCGGCGTCGTGCACGAGACGTATCTCAAGCTTGCGCGGCAGCATTCGCTCGATGCGAACGACCGCGCGCATCTGATGGTGATCTGCAGCCACGCGATGCGCCAGTTCATCGTGAGCTATGCGCGCAACCGGCTCGCCGACAAGCGCGGCGCGCTCGCCGAAACCGTGACGATCGACGACGTCGAACTGCCGCTGCAGTCCGAGGCCGACGAACTGCTGACCATCGATCAGGCGCTGCAGGGACTCGCCGACGTCGACCCGCGCCTCGTGCGCGTCTTCGAATGCCGCTACTTCGGCGGCTATTCCGCGCAGGAAACCTCCGAAGCACTCGGCGTACCGCTGCGCACGATACAGCGCGACTGGCTGCGCGCGCGCGCGTGGCTGCTGGAGCTGCTGTCGCCGACCTAGGTGCGCCCCGCGCCGGCAACGCGGCGCGGCGTCGCGTCAGGACGTCTCGCGCAGGTCCGCGTCGGACCCGCCCGCGGCGTGACCTTCGCCGATGCCGTCGCGCAGCATGCGCGCGGTCATCCAGCTCGCCAGCAGCAGCGCGATCGCGCCGATTACCGCAATCGCGCGCATCGCATCGGTGAACGCGGCGCCGGCCGCAGGGGCGAAGCCGCTCGCCGGATGTCCGGCGGCGACGGCGACCGCACCGCCGAGCGTCGCGAGCGCGCGTTCGGCTTCCACGGCGTTGACGCCCACCGGAATCAACGGCGCGAGCCAGAGGCGGTACAGCACCATGCCGAGGCTGCCGAGCAGCGCGATGCCGAGCGCGCCGCTGAGTTCGGCGCTGGTTTCCGACAGCGCGGCCGCCGCGCCGGCGCGCTCCGGCGGCGCGGTCGTGAGAATCAGTTCGTTGCCGACCGTGAACACCGGCGCCATGCCGAGACTCATCGCGAGCATGCCGGCGATCAGGATCCATAACCCGTAGGGCTCGACGACGGCCGCCGTGACGAACAGGCCGAACGCGGCGAGCAACAGGCCGCCGACCATCACGCGCTTCTCGCCGAAACGCTGCGCCCAGCGCGGCGCGAGCAGCGACCCGATCACGAAATTGACCGACCACGGCAGGGTCGCGAGTCCGGCCTGCAGCGGCGTCAGTCCGAGCACGAGCTGCAGATACTGCGTCATGAAAATGTATACGCCCATCATCGACAGACCGGCCAGCGCATAGGCCACGATCGAGGCGCTGAATGCGGGCCGGCGGAACAGCGCGAGATCGAGAAACGGATAGTCGATCTGTCGCTGGCGCCGCAGGAACAGCACGCCGAGCAGCACGCCGAGCGCGAGGGCGGCGAGCGAGACCGGCTGCACGCCGTATTCGGCGACGTGTTTGAGGCCATAGACGGTGGCGAGCACCGCGAGCAGCGACTGCACCATGCTGACCGGATCGAGCCGGCCCGCGTCGGGATCGCGGTATTCCGGCAGCAGCCGCGGCCCGAGCACGAGCAGCAGCACCATTACGGGAACCGCCGCGAGAAAGGCCGCACCCCACCAGAACCACTGCAGCAGCAAACCGCCGACCAGCGGACCTATCGCGCCGCCGACCGAGAAACTCGCGATCCAGACGCCGATCGCGAACTGCCGCTCGTGCTCGTCATGGAACATGTTGCGCAGCAGGGACATCGTCGACGGCGCGAGCGTCGCGCCGGCGATGCCGAGCAGCGCGCGCATCGCGATCAGCATCCCGGCGCTGTCGGAGAACGCCGCGACGATCGACGCGATGGCGAAGGCGGCCGCACCGGCCAGCAGCAGGCGCCGGCGCCCGATGCGGTCGCCGAGCGTGCCCATCGTGATCAGGCAGCCGGCGACGAGAAACCCGTACACGTCGACGATCCACAGCAGTTCGCTCGTCGAGGGATTGAGCTCGGCACTGATGGCCGGCAGCGCGAGGTTCAGAACCGTCAGATCCATCGCGTAGACGAGGCAGGGCAGTGCGAGGATGGCCAGGCCGATCCACTCGCGGCGGCCGGCCTTGTTGTCAGCGGTAGCAGCAGTCACGCGGTTCGGCTCGAAGACGGACATCGTCCGAACATACACGAGCGCCGTGACGCGCTCGCGGCGGTCAGTCGCAACGGCGCGGATCGCGGGAAATCGCGCATCGGTCAATCGTGCCGGAACAGCGGCAGGCAGGCCGCCGCGATCTGTTCGACATGGCGATGGTCCGTACCGCAGCAGCCGCCCATGACGTTGAGGCCGGGCAGCCGCTGCCGGCGCAGCGCGGCGTAGTCGGCGCCGAGTTCGGCCGGGTCGCCGATGTCGAGATCCGGCGCCTCGTTGAGTTCCGCGTGGCTGCGCCGCGAGGCGTTCGCGCGCAGTCCGCGGATGCGGTTCGCCCAGGACGCGCCGGGCTCGACGATTGCCTCGAAATGACGGGGATGCGCGCAGTTGAGCATGTAGTAGGCCGGGTAGCCCGCGGTCGCGTCGTCGACGCGGGCGATCGCGTCGGCGAGCGCGTGCCCCGTCGGCAGCCGGCCGTCGGTCTCGACGGTGAACGAGATCACGACCGGCAGGCCGGCGGTGCGTGCCGCACGCGCGATGCCGACGGCTTCCTCGCAGTAGTTCATCGTGATGGCGGTGACGAGATCGGCGGAGGTCCCGGCGAACGTGTCGATCTGCCGGCGATGATAGGTTTCGGCCTCGGTCTCCGACATCGAGGCATCGGGCACGTAGCCGTCGCCGCGCGGTCCGATACAGCCGCTGATGACGACGGGCGTGCGACCGGTCTCGTATTCGGCGCGGATGTCCTCGAGCAGGGCCACCGAGCGGCGATTCGCTTGGGCCAGCGCAGTTGCGTCGTAGCCGAGCCGGTCGCCCCAGTCGGCGCTCGCGCGCCAGGTCGCGGTTTCGAGGATCAGCCCGGTTTGGAGCGTCGATGCCAATGCGGCATACGTCGAAAAATACTTTCGCAGCGCCGCCTCACCATGCGGCGTGCGCAGCAGCGTGAACGCCGCGAAATACGGCAGTTCGAGACCGTCGAGAAAGATCAGCGTCGTCTCGATGCCGCCGTCGGTCAGGAATAAATCGCCTCCGCGCTGCGGAAGCGCGTTCCGGTATCTGGACATGGTGGTTTCCTCGTAGGACATGGGACGTGCATCGCGCGCGGCGGGATCGCCGGCGCGGCTTCCCCTCGTCCTCCCGGGAATACGCGATCCGGTGTGCGGCGGCGCCACGCGACGCCGTCGCCGGAACCATCCGCCGAAGCGTCTATTCGCGCGGCAGGCGGTCGGCGAACGCGGGATCGTCGGCCAGTGCCGCGAGCAGCGGCTCCTTGCGGAATTCCTTCATGTCGACGCGCGATTCGGTGAATGCGGCGATCGCCTCGTCGCTGCGCCCCGCCGCGGCGAGGCAGGCGGCGTAGTCGAACAATGTCCAGCGAAACAGCTCGTGCCGTGCGCTGTAGCGCTCCCGGACGCGCGCGACGACGGCGGCCATGGCTGTCGCGGCCTCGTCGGCGCGGCCCGCACGCGCGAGCATGATTCCGGCGACGCGGCGGCTGTTGAGCACATAGAGATCGTGCAGGCCGAGCACGCGCTCGGCGACCGGCAGCAGACGTTCGTGTTCGGCGAGCGCGCGCTGCAGATCGCCGTGGAATGCGAGATGCCGGTTGTGTACGAGCCGGATCTGCAGGGTCAACGGTTCCTCGGGACCGAGCGAACGGCCCGCGCGCGCAACCAGTTCCTCGCCGAGCGCCACGGCTTTCGCGAGACGCGCGGTTGCCGTGCGCCACTCGTCGTCGACGAGGTATTTCATTTCCGAGAACGCCGCGCCGATCGCATCGACGTGGCCTGCGCCCTTGAGCGCCTCGATCGCCGTGACGGCCTGCCGGTTGGCCGCGATCGCCGCGGCCGAGTCGCCCTTGAAGCTGTGCCACGTGGCCAGGTGACGCAGCGCCTGCGCGCGCACGGCGCGCAGTTCGCCGACGCCGGCGGTCATCGCGAGCACGCGGTCGATTTCTTCGCGCGCGCCCGGCATCTGCCGCAGCGTGATGTCGGTCATCGCGATGCCGAGGCGTGCCTGGGCTTCGACCTGGACCGCGTCGACGCCGGCGAGCGCGCGCGACTGGTTGAGCGCGGCGCGATATTCGCCTGCGGCGCTGTCGTAGCGCTGCAGGCGGCCGTAGGCGCCGCCGAGCAGCAGATGCAGCCGCGCGCGCGTGGCGGCATCGCGCCCGAAGCGTTCGGTCGGCGCGGCCGCGGCGCGATCGAGCGCGGTCGCGACCAGGCTGTTCTTCGTGGCGGCCTTCTCGGGTTCGAGTTCGCGGAACGTGTCGACGAGAAACGTCACGACCTGCTCGGACACGCTGTTCTGCAGCTCGGCGCGCGCACGCGCCTGGTCTAGCCGCAGCGCGAGCACGGCGACGGCGACGCTGAACACGATCAGGCCGACGAACAGCACGACGACGATCGCGCTCGACAGCGCGTGGCGGCGCACGAAGCGCGACAGCACGTAGAGCGTGCCGTAGCCGCGCGCAGTGACCGGACGGCCGGCGAGGAAGTTCTCGACGTCGTCGGCGAACTGCACGACCGAGCCGTAGCGCAGCGCCGGATCCGGATTCAGCGCGCGCGCGACGATGCGATCGAGATCGCCGTGCAGTTCGCGCAGGAGGCGCCGCGCGGTCGAGCGGCGCCGTGCGGCGATCGCATCGACGAGGTCGCCGCCGTCGGCGTGCAGCCGCCGCAGGCGCGCACTCGGCAAGGTCGGCGGCGCTTCGCGCAGCGCCGCGAGCATCTCGCCGCCGGTCAGTCCGCGCGTGGTATGCGGGCGCTGGCCGACCAGCAGTTCGAACAGCAGCACGCCGAGCTGGTAGACGTCGGACGCGACGCCGGTCGGTTCGCCGGCGAGCTGCTCGGGGCTCGCGTAGCCGATCGTGCCCGGCGACAGGCCCGCGGCGGTCAGCGGTGCATCGCCGCCGTGTGCGTGCAGCAGCTTCGCGATGCCGAAGTCGACGAGCTTGGGATGGCCGTCGGCGTCGACGAGCACGTTGCCGGGCTTGATGTCGCGATGGATCACGAGCGCCGCATGCGCGTGCGCGACGGCGCCGGCGACCGTGACGAACAGCGCGAGGCGTTCGCGAACGCCGAGATCGTGGGCGTCGCAGTAGCGGTCGATCGGCTCGCCGCGCACATATTCCATGACGAAGTAGGGATGGCCGTCCGGCGTGCGGCCGATGTCGAACAGGCGGCCGATGTGCGGATGACTCAGCGCTGCGAGGATCTGCTGCTCCTGCACGAAACGCTCGATCGCGACGTCGTCGCCGGCGTCCGCGGCGAGCAGCTTGATCGCGGCCTGGCGATGCACGTCGCCGTCGCGGCGTTCGCCGAGAAACACTTCGGCGCTGCCGCCGAAGCCGAGCCGCCGCACGATGCGATAGTCGCCGAACAGCGGCTGCGGCGACTGCGTGACGGTCAGCTCGCTGAGTTCACCGCAGGCTTCGCGCCACAGGACGCCGCGGCCGAGGAAGGTATCCGACTCGCCGGACGCTTCATCCTCGTCGATGCGCGCGAGCAGACGCTCGACGAGCGCGCGCAGGTCCGCGTCGTCCGCGCAGAGACGCGCGAGCGTCGCGTCGCGATCGGCGGTATCGGCATCGAGCACGCTCGCGAGGATCGCGTGCGCGGCCTGGAGTCGTGCGGTGTCCGGCTTCATCGCCCCCCCGGCCTGGACGTCTGCGGGAAATGTCGCCGCGCAGGGCGGCAGACCTGTCCGATGGCTACGCAGTATGAGCGAAAACGCGCCACGCCGAGGCCGCGCGCAGGATTGCCGGAATCCACATTGCCGACAACGCCGCGCAGCCGCTACGCTGCGCGGCCGTCCCGATCGGAGCCGTCCGTGCCGAATCCGCCGTCCGTATCCGATGCGCCGTCGCCGTTGTGGGCCGTCGCTGTTGCCGCCGCGGCGGTGCTCGCGATCGCCGGCGCGCTGCAGCCCGAGCTGCGCGTGCTGCACTACGTCTGCAAACCCCTCGCGACGCTGATCGTCGCGGCGCTGGTCTGGCGCGCCCGTGACAGCGAACCGCGCTACCGCGCGGCGGTGCTGTTCGGACTGGTCGCCTCCACGCTCGGCGACGTTTTCCTGATGCTGCCGTTCGACGCGTTCGTTGCCGGGCTCGCGAGTTTTCTCGTCGCGCACCTGGCCTATCTGTATGCGCTGACACGACGGCGCGGTTTTTCTCCTCTGCGCTGGCCGTGGCTCGCGTATGCCGTGCTCGCGGGCGCCGTGCTCGCCGTGCTCTGGCCGAAACTTCCGGATGCGCTGCGTGCGCCGGTCGTGGTCTACGTGGTCGCGCTCGCCGCGATGGCGGCGCAGGCGGCGACGGTTGCGCTCGCGCACGGCTCGCGCGCCACGCTGGCCGCGGCCTGCGGCGGCGCGAGCTTCGTCGTCTCCGATGCGCTGCTCGCGATCGACCGCTTTCATACGCCGCTGCCGGCGGCCCCGGCGCTGGTGCTGGCGAGCTACTGGAGCGCGCAGTACCTGATCGGACGATCAGTTTGGCAACGTCGCGCCTGACAGTCCGGTGCGTGGGATTCCGTCTTTCAGTATCGGACCCGCACCGGCGCGTCGGCGCCAGCGACTACCTCCCCTCAGGTCGCCACCCCCGACGCAGCTACCCCTGCTGCACCGGCGCTTCGCGCCGGTGCGTGTCTCACTGCATTCAGAGCTGCTGCGTGGCGAAGGTGTCGCAGGCGTTGATGTCGCCGCGTTCGAGGCCGGTGCGGAACCAGCGCACGCGCTGCGCCGAACTGCCGTGCGTGAACGAGTCGGGTACGACGACGCCGCGCGACTGTTTCTGCAAGCGGTCGTCGCCGATCGCGGTTGCCGCGGCCAGCGCCGATTCGATGTCGCCCTGTTCGAGCCACTGCAATTGCTTCTGCGCGAGATTCGCCCAGACGCCGGCAAAGCAGTCGGCCTGCAGCTCCTGGCGCACCGACAGCCCTTCGGCGCCTTCCATCGGCGCACCGCGGCGGCGCATCTCTTCGGTCTTGCGCATCACGCCCATGAGGTTCTGCACGTGATGGCCGACCTCGTGCGCGATGACGTAGGCGCGCGCGAAATCGCCGCTGGCCCTGAAGCGATTCTCGAGTTCGTCGAAGAAGCTCGTGTCGAGATAGACCTGCTGGTCGCCCGGGCAGTAGAACGGCCCGACGGCCGAGCTGGCCATGCCGCAGGCCGAGCTCACGCCGCCCTGGAACAGCACGAGGCGCGGTTCCTGATAGCGCCCGCCGGCCGAGGCGTAGATGCGATTCCAGACGTCTTCGGTGCTGCCGAGCACGGCGCGCACGAATTCGTTGGTCTGGGTCGATGCCGGCGCCTGCTGGGTCTGGGTCTGCGGCGCGGGGCCGCCGCCGTCCTGCATCAGCAGCGACAGCACTTCGAGCGGATTCTTGCCGAGTGCCCAGCTGATCAGCACGACGATGACGATGCCGCCGATGCCGAGTCCCGGCCCGCCGCCGAACCGGCGCGCGCCGCCGCTTGCGGACACGACGTTGTCGCTGCGTCGACCTTTCTGCCAAAGCATCTGCGTTCTCCTTCGTCGGGCTGGGCTGGTCTGTCGCCTCGCGGGCGTTCCTATCGCATCCGGCTCATGAATGCCGCGTGCAGGCCGCGCCGCACCGGCAATGCGCGGCGCAAGCGGGCGCGGCGATGGTAACCGAACGGATTCGCGCGGCAGCCCGCGGGCGGCGCACGGTCGCGATTATTGACCTTCGGCTTCGCGCAGCTTCGCGTCGGTCTCGGCCTTGTGCGCGTCGACCGTGTCCTGCACGGCCTTGGCGCGCTCCAGTGCCTTGAGCTGCGGATCGATGACGGTGGGCTGGCGCGGCGCCGGCGGTGGCGGCTTGTCGTCGCCGGCACAGGCGGCGAGCGCGAGCAGGGCGGCGGCGAGAACGAGTGCGCGCATCGGGATCTCCGGCGAAAGGCTGCGCTAAAGTCTGCGCCCCGATCCCACCGACAACAAGGCGGAGCCTGACGCAATGACGACCGCATCACGCTGGCGACTGGACGGCCGCACGGCGCTCGTGACCGGCGCGAGCAAGGGCATCGGCCTGGCCTGCGCCCGCGAACTCGCGCTGCTCGGCGCCGACGTGCTGCTGGTCGCTCGCGACGAAGCGCATCTGGAGGCCGTGCGCGACGAACTCGCCGACGAATTTCCCGATTCCGACATCGCCGCGTTTGCGGGCGACATGGCCGAACGCGAGCAGCGGCTCGAACTGTTCGACTGGATCGCCGATCGCGGCAGCAGCCTGTCGCTGCTCGTCAACAACGTCGGCACGAACCAGCGCAAGCCGACGCTGGACTACAGCGAAAGCGAATACCGCGCGCTGTTCGAGACCAACGTCTACAGCGCGTTCGAGCTGTGCCGGCTCGCGCATGCGCAGCTCGCCGAGCACGGCTCGGCGGCCATCGTCAACGTCGGCTCGGTGTCGGGCCTGACCCACGTGCGCACCGGATCGCCTTATGGCATGACCAAGGCGGCGCTGCATCAGCTCACCCGCAACCTCGCCTGCGAGTGGGCCGGCGACGGCATCCGCGTGAACGCGGTCGCGCCGTGGTACATCCGCACGCAGCGTTCCGAGGCCGCGCTGGCCGACCCGCAATACCTGGAGGAAGTGCTCGATCGCACGCCGCTCGGACGCATCGGCGAGCCCGAGGAAGTCGCCGCGGCCGTCGCGTTCCTGTGCCTGCCGGCGGCGAGCTACGTCAGCGGCGAGTGCATCGCCGTCGACGGCGGCTTCCTGCGCTACGGCTTCTGAGCATGAAGCGGATGGCCGACGCGGCGAAGGCGGTGCAAACTGTCGCGATGTCTTCGCTCCGGAACCACGATCTGGTTCTGCCGCCGCGCTTTCCGGCCGACGCGGTGCTCGCGTTCTACGCGCGCCGCGCGATTCCCGGCGTGGAGCACGTCCGCGGCACGAGCTACCGGCGCAGCTTCGCGTTCGACGGCGAAGCCGGCTGGTTCGAGGCCGATCTCACGACGGGCCGCGTCGCGATCCGCCACGCGCGGCCTGCGGCCGATGCGCTCGTGCTCGAGCGGCTGCGTTCGCTGTTCGACCTCGACGCGCCGCAGGCGAAGATCCGGCGCTGTTTCGCGCGCGATGCGCGGCTCGGACCGCTGATCCGCGAACACCGCGATATCCGCGTGCCGGGCTGCTGGGACGGATTCGAACTCGGCGTGCGCGCCGTGCTCGGCCAGCAGATCACCGTCGCCGCGGCGCGCACGATCGCCTCGCGCATCGTCGCGCGGCACGCGCAGCGCATCGAAGGCGCGGCCGACGACGAGCCGTGCCACAGCCTGTTCCCCGACGCGCGCGTGTTCGTCGGCGCCGATTTCGACGGCCTGGGACTCACCGGCGCGCGCATCGCGACGCTGCGCGCGCTCGCGCAGGCGGTCGTCGCGGGCGAAGTCGATTTCGATCCGGCGCAGGGCACCGCGCGTTTCGTCGCGCGCTGCACCGCGGTGCGCGGCATCGGCGACTGGACCGCGCACTACATGGCGATGCGCGCGCTGCGCGACCCGGATGCGTTCCCGGCCGGCGACATCGTGCTGCGCAAGGTGCTGCAGCCGGGCACGACGCTGAGCGCGAAGGAGCTGGAACGGGCGAGCCAGCCCTGGCGTCCGTTCCGTGCGTATGCGGTACTGCTGCTGTGGCGCGCGGCCTGAGCGTCCGACAGCGAGAGAGAGAGGCGATGCGCGACGACGAACTGGTCTACGACATTGCGCAGACGCCGATCGGCCCGCTGCTGCTCGTCGCGAGCACGCGCGGCGTGCGGCGCATCGAGTTTCCGCGCAACGGCCGCGTGGTCATGCCCGACGTCGGCCTGTGCCGCGACGAAGCGCGTCTCGCCGACGCGGTTGCGCAACTGCACGCGTATTTCGCCGGCGAACGTCTCGACTTCGATTTCGCGCGCGACGCGGTCGGCACGCCGTTCCAGCACGACGTCTGGAACGCGCTCCGCGAGATTCCGCTCGGCGAGACCGTCAGCTACGGCGAACTCGCGCGACGCCTCGGCCGGCCGAACGCAAGCCGCGCGGTCGGTGCGGCCAACGGCGCGAACCCGCTGCCGATCGTCGTGCCCTGCCATCGCGTGATCGGCAGCAACGGCAACCTGACCGGCTTCGGCGGCGGCCTGCCGACGAAACGCTGGCTGCTCGACCACGAACGCCGCTACGCACCAAGGCCAGCGTTCGCGTTGGTTCCGTAGATACTGTTGTCCGAATCAAGCCCCGTGAAGCGAAGGATCAAAGGGCTTGCCGGATTTGATAACCCCAAAGGCGACTTGAGCGAGCTTACGCATCATGGCGCCGATGATGAGCATCTTGGGTTTGGCTTTAGCAGCCAGACGAGCGGCGAAGGCGCGGCCCCAGGCGGTACGACTCACGGCGACGACGGCGGGCATGTAGAGCGCCTTTCGCAGTAAAGCGTGTCCTGCTTTGGATAAGCGTGGACGTTTGTTCACGCTGGTGCCGGATTGGTGATGGGCGGGGCACAGGCCGGCGAAGGCCACGAACTGCCGGGCTGTGGCAAACCGTTCTGCGCCCAGGCCGAAGGCGAGCATGGTGGCACTGGAGCGCTCGCCGATGCCGGGAATGGAATCGAGCAGATCGCGTTTGGCGCGCAGATCCGGATCGTCGTCGATCAGGGTCTGAATTTCTTTGCTGACGCGTTCGATCTCGGCCAGCAGCCATTTCAGATGCGTCTCCACGCTGCTGCGCACGATCTCGCGCAGGGTCTCCAGGCGCAGTTCTTCTTGGACTTTCATGCCCATCAGCGCCTGCAGGCGCTGTATGAGCGCGCGCAGCTGCTGTTCCTTGGCCGAAGGCGGTTGCCACGCCATGGGCACTTGATCGCGGCAGAAATCCGCCAGCACGCGCGCATCCAATCCGTCCGTCTTGCTGCGCAGGCCCATCGCTTGGGCATACGCACGAGGCAACGACGGATTGACTACCGACACCGTATGACCGGCTTCGGCCAACGCGATCGCGACCGCCTCACCGTACACACTGGTGGCTTCCAGGCACGCATGCAGCGGCGTGCTACCGCCATGCAGGACAACCCACTCCAACAGCTCCCGGTGCCCCTTGGACGTGTTCGCAAAGGACTTGTTCTTGTGCTTGTTCCCCAGCCGCAACGCGCAAGCCAGCGTTGCTTTGGCGACATCGATTCCCAACCACACTGCTGCTTCACTCATCGCGTACATCCACCTTGTCAATGCGGGCTCTCGGCCAGGCCGGGCCCCAGATACTGTCCGGTCTTCGCGTGAGGAAAAGCCGCCTTCC
>NZ_DATIGT010000145.1:0-1552 GCF_035481375.1 Tahibacter sp. | reverse complement strand
CGGCGCAGTTGTTCGACGAGGCGCCGGCCGTCGGCGGCGCGCGGCACGATCTTCAGCGCGACGTGCTGCGTGGTGTCGCCGAGTTCGCGCGTGGCGAGATAGACGCGGCCCATGCCACCTTCGCCGATCAGGCGTTCGAGGTAGAAGCCGGTCGTGGCAGGTGCGGAATCCTCGTCGACGAACGCATCGTCCATTGCGTGCGCGGCATGACCTGCGTCCGGCAGTCCCCTCGAACCGGTCAGCTCGTCGCGCAGCGTCAGCAGACGCCGCGCCGCCTCGCGCACCTCGGGCGACGGCGCCGCATCACGCAGATAAGCCGCCTGCGCGGCGGCAGGCAGCGTGCTGAGCGCATGGAACAGCGCGCGGACCCGACGCCAGAAGCCAGGATCGTCGAGCGAGGTGACGGCGTGCATGAACGAACTTCCCCGCGTTGGACCGGCCTCTGCAACGGCGCAGAACCGGCGGCGACGCGCAGCTGAATACCGAATCGTACGGCAAACGGGGGCGAAGTTTGAGCGGATGCGGGGAGGGGGATGTTTTGGCGTTGCGAGGCAATCGTTGGTGCCAAACGTTGGATGCTGCTGGCGGTGTTGGTCAGCGCCGCATCGGCGGAACGATCGTCGAACCGTCGGATTCGCGGTTCCAGCCGAAGAATGCGCCAAGCGCGTCGGCTTCTATAGACATGCGGACGTAGTAGTAAAGCTTGAATTGCCTCACCGTGCCGATCAGCGAGCCCGTCAGCAGCCTTGACGCGGCAGGTAAGTTGTAGCGTCGCAACGCAATGTAGGCTGAGTTGACGGGCGTAATATGGATCAGCTCACCGAATGCATACGTCGAGATCGCGATATCGTATGCCAGCGACGCATGGTAGTCGGCCTCGAACAGCTTCTCCTGCAGCACCAGTAACTCGGCAAGACGATGATGAAATATGGCGGCGTTGCCGCGCGCTTCTGGTGGGTTGGCGGCGATTGCTCGCCGAACCAAGCGTTCTGCTTCAGTGAGATTGCGGTATGAGAAATACTGTTGATCTGCGGCGTAGTAGTTGATGCTAGCCGTCGTGCGATGGGTCTTGCCGAATATGCGTTCGCTCGATTCAATGGCACGCCGATACAGTTCGCGCCCTTCGTCGAGGCGCTTGAGACCATCGTAGACAGAAGCAAGCCCACCGAGCAGCGCCGGCATCGTTTTGTGGTTCTCGCCGTAGAGCGAAATTTGCAGCGCAACTGCTTCTTCGTAGAGCGGCAAAGCAGCTGCAAATTCCGAGTAGACCGAATGCGATCGAGCGGTCTGCCGCAGCGTTTCGATGTACAGGGCATCGTGTGTTCGGCCGCCATTGCGCATGTCGTTCAACAAAATTCCCGCTTCCCGCTGGTAGTCAAGATGAGTTCCGGCGGCGTATAGGCCCGACGCCCGCTGGAGGCGTATCCAGTCCACTCGCTCGGGTTTGTAGTCGGCCCGTTTCGCGAGTTGCTTCAAGGCCATTTCGGTGGAGCGCAGGCTGCCCGGGTTGTCGCCGCTGCCCTGCAACGCTCGAATTTTTGCCTCCCACAAT
>NZ_DATIGT010000144.1:0-5867 GCF_035481375.1 Tahibacter sp. | reverse complement strand
CGCCGCGCGGCTCGGCCGCCGCCGTCTGCTCGCGATCGCGATCGGCGGATTCACGGTGGCTTCGGTGTTCTGCGCGATGGCGACCGACATCGGCCAGATGGTCGCGTTCCGCGTGATGCAGGGACTGTTCGGCGCGGCGCTCGTGCCGATCTCGCAGTCGACCCTGCTCGACGTGTTTCCGCGCGAGAAGCACGGTGCCGCGATGGCGATGTGGGGCATGGGCGTCATGGTCGGTCCGATTCTCGGTCCGCCGCTCGGCGGCTGGCTGACCGACCACTACAGCTGGCACTGGGTGTTCCTGATCAACGTGCCGATCGGCGTAGCGGCGCTCGTCGGCGTGCTCGCGAGCGTGCCGGCCGACGACGCGCACGACTATCGCTTCGACTGGCGCGGCTTCGCGCTGCTCGCGGCCGGCATCGGCGGACTGCAGCTGATGCTCGACCGCGGCGAGCAGAAAGACTGGTTCTCGGCGCTCGAAATCCAGGTCGAGGCAGCCGTCGCGTTCCTCGGTTTCTATCTCTACTGGGTGCACTGGCGCGGCGCGCAGCGGCCGTTCCTCGACCTCGGCCTGCTGCGCGACCGCAGTTTCCTCGCCGGCAACCTCTTCATCTTCGTGATCGGCATCGTGCTGTTCGCGACGATGGCGCTGCTGCCGCCGTATCTGCAGAACCTCATGGGCTATCCGGTCGTGACGACGGGCCTGCTGATGGCGCCGCGCGGCGTCGGCACGCTGATCGCGATGCTCGTCGTCGGCCGCCTGCTCGCGCGCGGCGCCGACGCGCGCGTGCTGATCCTCGCCGGCCTCATGCTGACCGTTGTATCGTTGTGGCAAATGGCACATTTCAGCGCCGACATGCCGGCGTCGCCGGTGGTCTGGGCCGGCGTGATCCAGGGACTCGGCCTCGGCCTCGTGTTCGTGCCGGTCTCGACGATCGCCTATGCGACGCTGCCGATGCGGCGCCGCACCGAAGCGGCCGGCATGTTCAGCCTGACCCGCAACCTCGGTTCGAGCATCGGCATCTCGCTCGTCATGACGATGCTGTCGCGCGGCACCCAGACCAACCATGCCGAACTCGCCAGCCGCATCACGCCCTACGGGCATACGCCCCTGCCGGCCGGCATCGATCTGCACAGCGCGGCCGGCCTCGCTGCACTGAATGGCGAAGTTTCCCGTCAGGCTGCCGCAATTGCCTTCCTCAATGACTTCTGGCTGATGATGATCCTGACGCTAGCTGCGATACCGTTGCTGCTGACGTTCCGCCGGCCGGACCGCGAGGCTGCGCCGGCACCGGCCGCTGCTGCCGATCACTGATTCACTCCTCCGCCACGCGGGCGGCGTAGCATGGTCGCGATCTGGCGGCCTCCGCCATGAAAATCGCAGCCGCGCCGCTCCGGCGAGCGCGGCCACCGTCGCCTGCCGTTCCTGCACGCGACGGACAAGGAAGCTCACGATGCTCAAGCGTTACCTGCCATTGCCGTTCGTTGTCGCCTGCTGTCTGCTCGCCGCCTGCAGCGGCGACGATCCGTCGAAGAAGGCGCCGCAGGCCGCACCGGCGAAAGTCACGGCGCAGGCCGTCGAGAGCAAACCCTGGTCCGACGTCATCGAGGCGCTCGGCACGGCGCAGGCCAACGAATCGATCACGCTGACCGCGAAGATCACCGAAACGGTGCGCCGCGTGAATTTCGCCGACGGCCAGGCCGTGTCGGCCGGCGACGTGCTCGTGGAACTCACGTCGAGCCAGCAGGCCGCGCAGCTCAAGGACGCGCAGGCCATGGCCGGCGACGCCGACCGGCAGTACCGGCGCCAGCAGGACCTCGTCAAACAGGGCACGGTGTCCAAGGCGCTGTTCGACACCGCGACCGCGACGCGCGATTCGAACCACGCCAAGGTCGACGCGATCCGCGCGCAGCTGTCCGACCGCGTCATCACCGCGCCGTTTTCCGGCGTGCTCGGCCTGCGCCGCGTGAGTCCGGGCACGCTCGTGACGCCGGGCACCGAGATCACGACGCTCGACGACATCGACCTGATCAAGCTCGACTTCTCCGTGCCGGAAACGCAGCTCGGCGCGCTCGCCGTCGGCCAGGAAGTGCAGGCGCGCACGGCCGCGTGGCCGGATCGGCAGTGGCGCGGCAAGGTCACCTCGATCGATTCGCGCGTCGACACCGCGTCGCGCTCGGTGCTCGTGCGCGCCGAGATCGAAAACAAGGAACGCGTGCTGCGTCCGGGCATGCTGCTGACGGTAGACGTGTTCCGCGCGCCGCGCGACGCGCTCGTGCTGCCGGAAATCGCGCTCATGCAGATCGGCGCCGATTCGTTCGTGTTCCGCGTGAAGGCCGACAGCACGGTCGAGCAGGTGCGCATCGTGCCGGGCGCACGCCGCCGCGGCGAGATCGAGATCCGCGAAGGACTGCTCGCCGGCGACCGCGTTGTCATTGACGGCACCGTGAAGCTGCGCAGCGGCGCGAAGGTCGCGGTCGAGGAACGCGTCGCCGCGACGACTTCATCGGCCGCGTCGAACTGAGGAGGCGCCCATGCTGCTGTCGGACGTCTCGGTCAAGCGCCCCGTCTTCGCGACCGTCCTGTCGCTGATCCTGCTCGTGCTCGGCCTGATCGCGTTCACGCGGCTGCCGCTGCGCGAACTGCCGAACATCGATCCGCCGATCGTCTCGATCGACACCACGTATACCGGCGCATCGGCGGCCGTCGTCGAGACGCGCGTGACCCAGGTGCTCGAAGATGCCGTCGCCGGCATCGAAGGCGTCGAGAGCGTGCAGTCCTCCAGCCGCAACGGCCGCTCCAGCATCACGATGGAGTTCACGCTGAACCGCGACATCGAAGGCGCGGCGAACGACGTGCGCGACGCCGTCGCGCGCGCCTCGGACCGGCTGCCCGAGGAAATCGATCCGCCGCAGGTCGCGAAAGTCGAGGGCGATGCCGACGTCATCATCTGGCTGAACCTCAGCTCGCCCAATCTCGACCAGCTCGCGCTGACCGACTACGCGGATCGCTACATCGTCGACCGGCTGTCGTCGATCGACGGCGTCGCGCAGGTCAACTTCGCCGGCGGCCAGCGCTATGCGATGCGCATCTGGCTCGACCGCAAGGCGCTCGCCGCGCGCAACCTCACCGCGAACGACGTCGAGAACGCGCTGCGCCGCGAGAACGTCGAGCTGCCGGCCGGACGCATCGAATCGGATACGCGCGACTTCACGCTGCGCGTGTCGCGCGACTACCGCACCCCGGAAGATTTCGGCGAACTCGCCGTCGCCAAGGCCGACGACGGCCACGTCACGCGCCTGGCCGAAATCGCGAAAGTCGAGCGCGCCGCCGAAGAGCGCCGCGCGTACTTCCGCGGCAACGGCAAGCCGATGGTCGGCCTCGGCATCGTCAAGACCTCGACCGCGAACAGCCTCGACGTCGCCGATCGCATCAAGACGGAATTGGCCCGCGTGCAGCAGTCGCTGCCCGACGGCATGACGATCGGCGTCAGCTACGACTCGACCGTCTTCATCGACGCGGCCGTGCACCAGGTCTACAAGACGCTCGGCGAGGCCGTGCTGCTCGTGCTCGTCGTGATCTTCCTGTTCCTCGGCAGCGTTCGTGCGGCGCTGATTCCGGCCGTGACCGTGCCGGTCTGCGTGATCGCCGCGTTTCTCGGGCTCTACGCGTTCGGTTTCTCGATCAACCTGCTGACCCTGCTCGCGCTCGTGCTGTCGATCGGCCTCGTCGTCGACGACGCGATCGTCGTGCTGGAGAACTGCCAGCGCCGCGTCGATCTCGGCGAGCCGCCGCTGATCGCCGCGTATCGCGGCGCGCGCCAAGTCGCCTTCGCGGTGATCGCGACGACTGCCGTGCTGATCGCCGTGTTCCTGCCGATCGCGTTCATGGAAGGCAACAACGGCCGGCTGTTCCGCGAACTCGCCGTCGCGGTCGCCGGCGCGGTCGCGATCTCGGCGTTCGTCGCGCTGACGCTGACGCCGATGATGTGTTCGCGCCTGCTGCGCGCGCACAAGCACGAGAAGGGCTTCGTCGCGTGGACCGAGCGGCAGCTCGACCGCGTCAGCAACGGATATCGCCGTGCGCTCGAAGCGACCGTCGTGCATCCGCTGCTCGTCGGCGCCGCGCTGCTCGTCGCCGTCGCCGCGATCGGCCTGCTGTTCGTGCGCGTGCCGAAGGAGCTCGCGCCGCCGGAAGACCGCGGCGTGTTCTTCGCCCAGGTACTCGGTCCCGAGGGTGCGGGCTTCGACTACACCGTGCAGCAGATGCACGAAGTGGAAAAGCGGCTGCTGTCGCTGTCCGGCGACGGCAAGCCGGTGTTCCGCATCAATGCGCGCGTACCCGGCGGCTGGGGCCGCAGCGAGGAAATGCACACGGGCCAGTCGACCGTGCTGCTCAAGCCCTGGGACGAGCGCAGCAAGACCACGGCGGAGGTCGTCGACGAGGCGCGCGCGCTGCTGTCGGACATTCCGGGCGTCCGCGCGATTCCGCAGGTGCGACAGGGCCTCGTGCGTTCGGGCGGGCAGCCGCTGCAGATGGTGCTCGGCGGACCGAACTACGAAGAACTCGTCGAGTGGCGCGATCGCATGCTCAAACGCATGGAAGCGAATCCGCAGCTGTTCGCCGCCGATTCCGACTACAAGGAAACGCGCCCGCAAATGCGCGTGAGCATCGACCGCGCGCGCGCGGCCGACATCGGCGTGTCGGTCGATGACATCGGCCGCACGCTCGAGACCATGATGGGCTCGCGCCGCGTGACGACGTTCGTCGACGGCGGCGAGGAATACGACGTGATCCTGCAGGCGCAGGACACGGATCGGCGCAGTCCGACCGACCTGACCAATCTCTACGTGCGTTCGCGCGCCGGGCAGCTGATTCCGCTCGCGAACCTCGTGACCCTGAGCGAACTCGCCGAACCCGGCACGCTGAACCGTTTCAACCGCCTGCGCGCCGTCACGCTGTCGGCCGGACTCGCGCCCGGCTACACGCTCGGCGAGGCGCTCGACTGGATGCGCCAGGTCGCCACCGAGGAGCTGCCGGAGACCGCGCAGATCGACTACAAGGGCGAGTCGCGCGAATTCCGCAAGGCCGGCGGCGCAGTCGCGTTCACGTTCGCGATGGCGCTCCTGATCGTGTTCCTCGTGCTCGCCGCGCAGTTCGAGAGCTTCGTGCATCCGCTCGTGATCATGCTGACCGTGCCGCTCGCGGTGCTCGGCGCGCTGCTCGGACTCTGGCTCTGGGGATCGAGCCTGAATCTTTTCAGCCAGATCGGCATCGTCATGCTCGTCGGCCTCGCGGCGAAGAACGGGATCCTCATCGTCGAATTCGCGAACCAGCTGCGCGATCAGGGCCGCTCGATCCGCGATGCGATCCTCGATGCGTCGGCCGTGCGCCTGCGCCCGATCCTGATGACGTCGATCGCGACGATCACCGGCGCCGTGCCGCTCGTGCTCGCGAGCGGCGCGGGCGCGGCGAGCCGCGTGACGATCGGTGTCGTCGTCGTGTTCGGCGTGACCTTGTCGACGCTGCTGTCGCTGTTCGTCGTGCCGGCGTTCTATCTGCTGCTCGCGCGCTTCACGCGCTCGCCCGAAACCGTCGCGCGCGAAATCGAGACGCAGGAACACGCGCATCCCGACGCGGAAACCGCCTGAGCGGCCGCCGCGCTATGCTCGGCGGCATCACGCCTGCACAGCGAAGCCAGCCATGAATTCCCACGACGACGACACGCGGCGCGGCCGCGGCGACAGTCCCTGGAGCAACGCGCGACCGCGCAGCGGACCGCGTCCGGACAAGCGCGAGCGCGAGCGGCGCCGCGCCGAGGAAGCCGGCGGCCCGGCGCCGCGACCTGCCGACGAGGCGCCGCGCGGCG
>NZ_DATIGT010000143.1:0-3423 GCF_035481375.1 Tahibacter sp. | reverse complement strand
GTAGATCAGGTTGTCGGCATTGTCCGCGTATTCCGTGCTGCCGATGCCGCTCGCACCGACCGCCGTCATGCCGAAGATCGGGCTCGTGCCGCCGGTATTGCCGGCCGCGTCGATGGCTTGCACGCGATAGAAATACGGCGTGCTCGGATTCGGCGTCGTGTCGTCGTAGCTGGCGCTCGGATGCGCAGCCGCGAGCACCGTCGGTGCGGCGAACGCGAGGGTCGTGTCGCGCTCGATCTTGTAGCCCAGCGGCGCAGCGGGGCAGGCGCTCGTGCCGGCGTCCCAGCTCAGCGCGACATGGCAGTTCGCGCCTTCGGTATTGGAAATACCCACGCTGCCCGGATCGAACGTCGGCTGCAGCGTGCAGGCCGCGGTCGAGGTCACGTCGAAGCAGTTCGACACGTCGCCTTCGACGTCGCCCGCGACGCCGCGGATCGTGTAGCCGTACTGGTAGCCGCCCTGTGCCGTCGTGTCGACGAGCGGGCTCGCCGCTCCGGTGCCGACGAGATGGAAATCGCCCGCCGCGGAGTTCGCGCACGACTGGTTCGACCGATAGAGCTGATAGCTCTGCGCGCCGCCGGCGCCGGTGAAGCTCACCTGCGTGGAATTGCCGACCGTGCTCGCCGTCGTGATCGTCGGTGCCGGATGCGCCGCGCCCGCGGGCAGGCCGAAGCTGCCGCTGACCGCGAGACCGTAGCCCTGCAGTGCGGAATTCGCGCTGCCGTCGCCCGGCACGTTCGTGCCTTTCACGCGGATCGTGTAGGTGCCGGCGACCGGTGCGGTCAGCAGCACCTGTTCGACGTTGTTGCGGACGTCCGCGGTACCGCCCGTGGCCGACGCGCCGCCGGTCAGCACGTTGCCGAGGTAGGTTCCGTTCGGCGCGACGACTTCCAGATCGAGATTGTTGACGAGCGCGATCGCGGCACCCGGATTGCCCGGCACGTCATACCAGGCCAGCGTCGCGCGCAGCGGCTGTCCGGCAGCCACGTTGTTGATCGTGTAGGTGTGCGTCTCGGCGGTCTTGATACCCGACAGCTGGGTGCGCTCGAACACGCGCAGGCGCCGCGTGTCGTCGCCGCCGGTCAGCGTGCTGGCGAAGAACAGATTGCCGTCGAGCCACATGCGGCCCCAGCCGAAGTTGTTGCCGCCGAAGTTGGTCGTCAGCGTGTTCGTGCCGTTCAGCAGCACGGCCTTCATGACCGCGCCGGTCGGGTTGTACGCATCGGCCGCCGTCTTCGCGCCGCGCGGATACCAGCCGTCGGCGAAGAACTGGCGCATCAGCGCAGCACCGCCGGAAATGGTCGGCGCCGACATCGACGTGCCCGACAGCGACTTCGTGACCGGCGCTTCCGCCGCACCGCCCGAGCTGGCATCGCCTGACGCGGAAATCGTGCTGCTGCCCGGCGCCATGATGTCCGGCTTCACCCGGCCGTCGTCGGTCGGGCCGCGGCTGCTGAAGCTCGCGATCGTGATCGCGCCGGCATGGCCGAGCGCGCCGACGGTCATCGCGTTCTTGGCGTTGCCCGGCGTGCCGACCGAGCCCACGGTCGGACCGCTGTTGCCGGCGGAAACCACGAACAGCAGCCCTTCGTTGTCGCGCAGGCCGCGGTCGGCGAGCACGTCGTTGGCCGAATAGGCGCTGCCGGTCGGCGCGCCCCAGCTCGCGTTGTGAATGAACGCATTGCTGCGCGTTGCCTGCGTGAACATGTCGTTGATCGGCCCGCCGGCGAGGCAGCCGGAGGTGTCGTTGCCGATGTCCTGCACGAGCAGCTGCGCGTTCGGCGCCATGCCGTCGGCGAGTTCGTGGTTCAGCGTCGTCGGTGTCGAGGCGAGGTAGGTCGTCGGCGAGAACGTGCCGGCCGCGTCGCCAGCGACGGTGCCCGAGGTGTGCGTGCCGTGGAAGCTCGTCGGCGACGACGACGGCGTGCACTGGGCGTTGTTGTCGCCGAACGTCGCGCCCGGCTGCACGTAGTAGTTGACGATCTTGTTCGACGCGTTCGGCGTCGTCACGGCCGGCGGAACCGGCGACTCGCCGACCGCGATGGCCGTGACCGGGCCGCCGCCCTTGTCCAGCGTCGTGAACCAGGCTTCGTTCGCGTCGGTGCCCGAATCGGAAATCGAAACGATCTGGCCCGAGCCGAAAATGCTGTGGTCGAAGAACGGGCTCGGCGTCGTCGGCGCGCCGCTGCCGGCGCCGGCCGTGCTCGTGTTGTTACCCTGGATCGCACCGATCGCCGCAGAGTTGTTCGCGAAAGGCTGGGCGTAGTAGCCGACGAAGGACACGCCTTCGAGCGCCGTGGCGGCTTCGACGAGGCGCGCAAGCTTGGTTGCCGGAACATTCACGCGCACGTTCGGCAGGTTCGGGTTTTCGCCGACGACCGTGACCGATGCGCCGGCCAGCTTGGTCAGCGCTTCGCCGATCTGACGCGCGGACTGGCCTGCGAAGCCGAACACCTGGATGTCGTAGCCGCCGGCCGGCGATTCCGCCAGCGCGCCGCGATTGAGGTCATACAGCGTCGGCTCGAGCTTCATGCCGGGCTGGAAGTAGCCGGCCCAGCGCCCGCTGGCGCGGCTCTGCAGGACAGCCAGATCGCGGCTGTCGCCGAGGTCGACGATGTATGCGTAGTTCGGCACGTAGGCGACGATCGTGTAGCCCAGCTTCTCCAGGCGCTCGCGCGCCTGGTGGTCGTTCTGGGCGAACTGGATCAGCGCAAAGCGGCTGCTCGCCACGTCGGCGGCGGCACCCGTGCGGCTGTAGTCGACGCGCTGCACGGTCGGATCGATGAGACCGGAGCGGAGAAGCAGCAGATGGCCGTTGGCGAGCGTCGCGTCGGTCAAGGCGTCCGGCGTCGAGACCTGGGGCGGCACGGACTGCAACGTGGCGGCAAAAGCGAACTGCGAAGCGACCGCGAGCGAAATCGCCGCGGCGAGGCGTAGACGAGTCATGGCAAAAATTCCCTGCAAAAAATACGGAAGTTGCGTTTCCCCGGAGGGGAACGTCGTGCAAACGGAATTTCGCCACGGGCGTCGACGGCCGCGGTGGTAGCCGCAGCCGTCATGCCTGTTTTTACGGCGCGATTCAGAAGGCATTCCGATGGTAGGTGCCGGTCAAAATGAATCGCAATACGAACGGAGACGTAGGTCAGTAGGTGCTATATGCACCATCATTCCCTAATTCGAGCTAAGTCCAAAGGCTGAAATTTATCTATTCTTGTCAGTCTTTGGGTGGGCGTCTGGCGGCGGATGTCATCAAGTCGCCGTGTCATTCACTTTTTCACACGTCAGAGCTGGCCCCGGAAATCTGAACAGCCCGATAAGTGGAAAGTCTGCTCCCAGGGGCGATGATATGCCCCGTTCAGAAGGAGCTAACGATGAGCAAGCGACCACGCCGGAACCACTCGCCGGCGTTCAAGGCCAAAGTGG